>JBEAUV010000086.1:0-10641 GCA_041161265.1 Bacteroidota bacterium
TCGTTGAGTTTTACATAGCTCACTTTTGCTTCACCTGAATGGGCAATTATTTCAGCTGTGTGACCAACTGCATGGTGTTCAATTGTTGATGTAATGATATGTTTTACCCCCATTTGATGAACGGAAGAATAAAGTGCCATGTTATCTGCTTCAGTTCCACCAGAAGTGAAAATGATTTCTGATGCTTGGCAATTCAACAGTTTAGAAACCGTTCTGCGCGATGTTTCAATTAATGCTTTTGTTTGACGCCCATAAAAATGAGCTGAAGAAGGATTCCCAAAACCAGAAGTTAACACGGGAAGCATTGCCTCAATTACTTCTGGAGCAATTGGTGTTGTGGCAGCATTATCTAAATAAACACGCATAGATTTTTTTTGGCGAAGATAAGGAAATGTTGGATAAAATTTAGGGTAAAATGACATTCATTCTTGAAGACTTATTCTTGAAAATGGGCAAAAAAAAAGCGACCTGTTGAATTGGTCGCTTTTTTAATTTAGTATGTAATTACATCCATTTTGAAGCAAAACGATTGAAATCTTCTCTTAAATTATTGAAATTTGATTCGAAAGATTCTACCAATTCTTTTTCTTTTGCGTGGTATTCCATTTTTCTATGATCCACTGCAACTGGATTACTTTTAATTTCTTCAATTAACGCTTTTTCATTCAAGTTTACTAAATGAGCAATCTCGTCGATGTTGTTACGTTGAATAATGAACTGATTTTGATATCTTTCTACTTCAGCAAGCGCATCATTACTAGAGTTTTTAGAAGCAATCTCTTCCAATCTACCAGTTAGGATAACAACTTCATCTTTGTAAAAATTTAATTTACTATTCCACTCAGTATTTTCAGCGTGTTGATTGTAAACAGATTCATTTGCATTCATAGTCTTTATTTTATAATAGTTTTTACTTTTAAATACAGGTTAATTCCCTCGTAACCTACATACCAAAAATACGATTCATACTATTATTAAAACATGACAAAAGTCAGTATATCAAAACATTTTTGAACCTTATTCTTTGTTGTATCCAAGTTCAGTTGCTTTTTTCAATAAGCTTTCATTTACTGATGTTCCGAAATCATCTTTCTTTACTCCATCAGCTTGTTTTTTCATTTCTTCAGCAATAAAATCCTGTCGGTTTTTAGCTAACGTGTTTATTTTTTCTTGATACAATGTTCTTTCTTTTTTCTTCTCTTCGATTAAAGCTGTTTTTTCTTCTGCAGTTTTGCCTTTGAATTCAATAGGTAATTCGTCTTCAGCCATTTTTGTTATGTCTTTTCCCTCCTTATCAACAGCGTCAATGATGTCCCAGGATGCATTTGAATAAACTTCCTTTGATTTCACAATTGAACGCTCAGTTTTGGATGATGGAGATTGCGATTCGGCATTTGCGTCTTCTTGAATTTGATTGATTTTTTTGGAATTACCCAATGACCCATAACCATAATATGTTTTGTTCAATGAATCATTATATTGATTGATATCATTATCGTATGGAGTTGCTATTTGTACAACTGTTTGATCTGAATCAATATTGAAATAGTCTCCTTTCGAAATCGTTGCGCAATCTCTCCAAAATTCTGCAATACCTTGTGCATGATTACCACAATAAATAGTATTGACATAAATATTTTTTGAAGCCGCTGTATTACAGACTTCTTTGTATGCCACTGTTCCTTGATTGAAGGGCTCGTTTCCAGCAATGTAAATGATTTTTAAATCCAAAGGACTATTTGACCATGCTAATTCTTGCATAGATTTTTGAATGACAGCTCCACAAAATTCATCACCACCATTGGTCGATAGTCCAAATAACTTTGCTGATATAACATCTAAATCTGTGGTTAAAGCGATTTGTTGGCGGATGTAACCTGATCCTGCAGTCAATCCGGAATTTCCATAATCGTATAGTGCAATTTCAATTAAAGGAGTTTGACCCAAAAAACGCAATGAACTCAATTCATTAATGATACTCCAAATTCGGGTTTTTGCCTGATCAATCAAACCATCCATACTATTTGAAGTGTCGAATAAAATTGCGACTTGTACTTTTCTTCCGCTTTGATTATTAACGGGTTGTGAAATCGCTTGGAGAGAAATAATTGCAATTGCAACAATTGAAGGAAATAGCTTTTTCATAATTCTTAGTTTGGACTTGATACAGTCTTTTATAAGAATCGTTCAAATGGCCTTGAGAAAAAATATTTCTTACTTTTTCGGCTTATGACAACAACTCATTTCAACTTGTGGAATTTGTTTCTTTCCGTGCTTTTCTGTTTTTGTAATAGAAACTTTCGGGCTGATATAAGGGATATCGAGGTTCATTCCACGCAAGATGATTAAAGCACCTACTAAAGTGAGTAAAACAGGTACCGCTTTGTTCATTTTTTTTCTCATTGCTGGATTTATTCTATTTGCGGCAAAACCAACAGCAATCATTGATGGTAAAGTCCCGATACCGAAAGCTATCATTGCATAGGAACTGTTAAGCAAACTTCCTCCTAGCAAGGCATTCATCATAGCTACATATACCATCCCACATGGTAACAAACCATTCAATGTTCCTAAAAGCATTATTTTGAATGGTGAATTTGAGGTAATCACTTTTCCCAATCCTTTGCTGACAAATGTTTGAATACCTAGTTGTGGAAGTTTAGCATCAATTTTGGCCGAAATCCATTTTCTCCAAGCAAATAGAATTAAAAATATTCCAGAAATAATACTTAACCATTGTAAATAACCAAATGTTTCAAGGGTAATTCCGATACTTCCAACAAGTGCACCTAGCATGGCATAAGTGAGAATTCGGCCAAAGTTATATTGAAGAATACCACTTAAAATTGTCCAATTCGATTTTCTATTTACAGGTATGGCCATTGCAATTGGTCCACACATTCCGATACAATGTAGGTTGGAAGTTATTCCTAAAATTAGCCCAGTTATTAGTAATGTTTCCATAATCTATAATAATTAGTTACAAATTGCTAGTTGCTAGTTTTTGAACCAAAAGATATTGTGGTTTTCATAATTACAACTTGTAACTCATAACTTGTAATTAGCAACTACGTAATTAGCAATAATTAAATGATAATCGTTTCTTTCTGTAAACAAGTCGTTTTGTTATTCTCGAAACGAATTTCAATGTTGTAAGTTCCTTTCGTTAATTCAGTTTTAGGAATTAAATAAGATTTAGTTCCTGATATTAAATATGATTTATCTAATTTTTTATTATCTGGTCGAATAAAGATTATTTGAATTTTAGATAAATTTTCTTTTTCTGGAATTTGCACCACCACAAATTCTTTTTGAGAAAGTACAACGATTTTATCATTCAACTTATTCCCATTTTCCAATGCGGTAATTTCTTGTTCATAATTGATTTCTTTCGTGTAATAATCTTCACTTTCTAAATCAATTGTATGTGAAACAAGACTAATCACCAAAAATGTTATGAAGCCAATAAAAAGTGCCATTGCGATAATAATTCCTTTTCCCCAATTCATATTTTCTATTTTTTGTTGCTAGTCGATTAAAGACTAGGACCGATGAATTTTGTTTTAACTTCTTCAATCTCTTTGCCGTTTCCAAGGACTTTCACATGGATGATTTTTTTGCCATTTTTAATTGAAGATAATGGTAATTTAACGATAAAACGCTCTTTCAAATAATTCTCTTTCTTCAGAATTAATTTGTGAACAACCATTTCAATCTCACCTTCATTATTTTCAACTTGAAGTTTAATCGTGTAATTGTTATTTGTTTTATTAATCAAATTAATTTCAAAAATGTTACTCACTTTTCCGTCAGCTGTCATTTGAAAAGTTGTTCCACGTTGGCGCATGATATATGTCTCGAAATCTTTTCGAGTTGCAAGTAAAACGGCTAAAACGACAATCATAGCCCCTAACAAAATGGTGTAGGCTTTAACACGTTTTGTCCATTGGAAAGGAGTTCTGTTTTTAATTCCATTTTCAGAAACAATCCGAATCAATCCTTTTTCGATACCAACTGATTCCATCATGTGATCACAAGCATCAATACAAGCGGTACAATTAATACATTCTAATTGCGTTCCATTTCGAATGTCAATTCCTGTTGGACAAACATGAATACACTGACCACAATCGATACAATCGCCTTTTCCAGCAGCTTTTCTATCTTCATCTTTTTTGAATTTCGCCCGAGCATCACCTCTTACGTGATCATAAGCAACAACCATTGAGTTTGGATCCAAAAGCACGCCTTGCAATCTTCCATAAGGGCAGATCGTTGTACAAACTTGTTCTCTTAATCTTGCAAAAACTAAATAGAAAACGGTCGTAAAAATTGCAATTGAAATAAATCCAGCAAAATGTTGACCGATTGGATCGGTTTGAATTCTATATAATTCATCTGCACCAATGATATATGCAAAGAAGGTGTTTGCAATCAAAAATGAAATTATCCAAAAAACAGAATGCTTTGCAATTCGTTTGAATATTTTTTCACGGTTCCAAGGTGCTGAGTCTAATTTCTTTTGATGCGTCCAATCTCCTTCAATGAGATATTCAATTCTTCTAAAAACCATTTCCATGAAAATCGTTTGTGGACATAACCATCCGCAAAAAAACCGTCCATAAATAATGGTGAAAAGAATGATAAATATTACCCCTACGATAATCGTCAGGGCAAATAAGTACATATCTTGTGGCCAGAAAACTTTCCCAAATAAAATAAACTTTCGTTCAATGATATTGAAAAGCAATAATTGATGTCCGCCTATTTTAATATGTGGAGCAGCAAAAAGCGCTAATAATAAGATATAACTAACAATCTTTCGTTTGTTATAAAATGGACCAACAGGTTTCTTTGGGAAAATCCAAACGCGCTTCCCATGTTCATTTACTGTTGCAATCCTGTCTCTAAATCCTTCTTCTTCGTCGCTCATTTTTTGTAAATTATCTACCTTAAAATGGTGTTTTTATAAGTCAGTGATAGAAGAAAGGCAAACATTATTTTTTTACAATTATCAATTATTTTATTTCTTGTATACTTTTCCTTCAGCAATTTTCCCAGCTGTTAATGGCAAAGAAAGAACGAAAGAGGCTACTTGTTGAATTTGCACTGGATTCAATTTTGAAGCATGTTCAGGCATACCATTTGGTGTTCCATATTTCAATGTATTAAACAAATCTTTTACGTCTGGACCATATATCCACGCATCATCTGTTAAGTTAGGACCAATATTACCTTCACCTTTTGGATTGTGGCATACGACACAATTAACATCAAATAATGCTTTTCCAGAGGAAAGGTCTTTAGCATCTGTTAGTAGAGTTGCATTTGTTTCATCAACATTCATTGCCATTTTTGATAAGTAGGCATCAACATCTAATTTAGATTGCGCCATTTCTTTGTCATATGCTTGAATTTGAAGATCTGATGTTCTTAAAATATGGTAATCGAAAATATAAATTACAGCAAAAATAATTGTTGCGTAAAATCCCCATACCCACCAAGGTGGTAAGTTGTTATCCAATTCACGGATTCCGTCATACTCATGTTGCATTAAAATTGTATGCTCTTCTTCTATCGCAACAGCATCTGTTAAAATCACATTTATATTCTTAATTCTTTTCGCTTTTTTCAATTTTACTGCTTCAGGTCGAACCATTAACATAAAATCTTTAAACATTCTTCTTAGATAGAGAAGAACAAAAAGTAAAATTACATTGATTAATAGCATGAAGTATAAATCAATATCCTCTACTAAAATCCAAGTTGCATCTTTTTCACCTTCACCTGGATAAGTGAATGTTAATGCGAGAGAAGTGTTGTTCATTGCCATTAAACCTAAGAAACCTAACAAAACTAAAAGCGTGTTAATTGTTGAAGATGATTTTGAGCTATTTTCTTCAATTTTTTTCTTAAAATAGTCTGATTTAACTAAAGTGGTGATTGAAGTAGACATGATAATGATTCCAATTACTAAAACAATGATTACAAAAATCAACCAATAAAACAACGTTAGATTCTGTTCATAATTTGCAACCTTTACAACAGGCACTGTAGAACCATCAGCAGATGGCAGACCAGCTGCTGCAGTAGGGGGCTCATAAGCGTCAACATAACCTAAGATTGCATCTAACTCTTCATTTGTAACAACTTGAGGTGTCATTGCAGAAGGACTAAAACCTTGAATTTCATTCGCCATTTTACTCTTACCTGTTGCAATTAAAGTTACAGAATTCTTGACCCAATCGTATAACATTTCCGATTCATCTGCATCTGCCCATTTTTGTTTAACTCCTTTTAAAACTGGTCCAGTAGAGTTTTTATCAACCATGTGACAAGAGTTGCATTTTGCCTTGAAAAGTTGCTCACCATCTTGAGCAATTGTTAATTGCGTTCCTAAGAAAAGGATAATCGCAGTTAAACTTATATTGAAATACTTTTTCATACTATTCTTTTTTAATATATGTCAGATGTTTTCAGTTTTGTTTTGTTCTGCTTCACCATCTAAAAAGGGAATATTTCCCAATTCCGTGATTTCTTTTTTGCTCATTCGAATAACCCTTGTTAGTACAACAGCAAAGAATAAAACAAAGATCATTAAGGATAATAGAGGATAAATTTCAACTCCATCAATACTTGTCAAATTATGTTTGATAAATCGTAACATGTTTCTCTTTTTTAACTGTTATTTTTTCGCTTTAACTTTGATGTCTGTTCCTAATCGTTGCAAGTAGGCGATGATAGCAACAATTTCTTTCGTCTTCATCTTATTAATTTCAGCTTTTTTATCTAAGCCTTTTTGTACTTCTTTAGGTAGATTGTTTACGATATCAGTCGCAATCAATTCTGCTTGAATTTGTAAATCTTTTAATGCTTGTTTCTCATAGCCTTTTTTGTAAGGAACACCTAACGTTTGCATCGCTGAAATCTTACTTTCAATCATCGATTCATCGATATCATTGTCCTTCATCCATACGTATGCAGGCATTACTGTTCCAGGAGAAACATCTTTTGGTCGAATCATGTGCTGATAGTGCCAGTAGTTGCTTCTTAATCCCCCTTCGCGCGCTAAATCAGGTCCTGTTCTTTTAGATCCCCATTGGAACGGGTGATCGTAAACAAATTCACCGGATTTAGAATATTCACCATATCGCGCTGTTTCAAAACGCAAAGGACGAATCATCTGAGAGTGGCAATTGTAACATCCTTCTTTAATGTATAAATCTCTTCCCTCCAATTCAAGTGGAGTGTATGGTTTTACACTAGCAATGGTTGGGATATTACTTTTAACAATCATTGTTGGAATGATTTCAACTAATCCACCAATTGCTACAACAACAATTGCAAAAATCATGAAGCGGATAGGGCGACGTTCAATCGCTCTGTGCCAGTATTCTCCTTTTACTTTCGCGTTCGCTTTTACTAATGCAGGTGCTTCAGCATCTTCGTTCGCTAAGAAATTACCAGATTTCGCTGTTTTGATCAAGTTGTAGAACATCATTACCGCTCCAACAATGAATAATAATCCTCCTAAAGATCTTAGGATATAGTATGGTTTCATTGCATCAACCATTTTCAAGAAATCAGCATTAACAAGTGTTCCGTCAGCATTGAAATCTTGCCACATTAATCCTTGCATAAATCCAGCGATATACATTGGAATTGCATAAAGAATAATACCTAAAGTTGCAATCCAGAAATGTTGATTTGCCAATTTTTTAGAATATAATTCAACCCTAAACATTTTTGGGAATAACCAATACAACATACCAAATGTCATCATACCGTTCCATCCTAAACCACCAACGTGAACGTGTGCAATTGTCCAATCTGTAAAGTGAGAAATCATATTCACATTTTTCAAGGATAATAATGGTCCTTCGAATGTTGCCATACCGTAACACGTTAATGCTACAACCATGAACTTTAACAAAACGTCATCTCGAACTCTATCCCAAGCACCACGCATTGTCAATAGTCCGTTTAACATTCCTCCCCAAGAAGGAGCAATAAGCATTACAGAGAATACTACACCTAAACTTTGTGCCCAGTCTGGTAATGAAGTATATAATAAATGGTGTGGACCTGCCCAGATATACAAGAATATCAATGCCCAAAAGTGGATAATTGAAAGTCTATAAGAATAAACTGGACGTTGCGCAGCTTTAGGGACAAAGTAGTACATTAAACCTAAATATGGAGTTGTTAAGAAAAACGCTACCGCATTGTGTCCATACCACCATTGAACTAAGGCATCTTGAACTCCGGCATACCAAGAGTAACTCTTTAAAAACGAAATTGGTAGTTCAAAGGAATTGAAAATATGTAAAATTGCTACCGTTACAAATGTTGCGATATAGAACCAAATTGCAACATAAATGTGCTTGACTCTTCTCGTTAAGATGGTAGCAAACATATTGAATCCGAAAACTACCCAAAGTAATGTAATTAAGATGTCAATCCACCATTCAAGTTCTGCATATTCTTTACCTGATGTAATACCAAACGGAAGGGTTAAAACAGCGCAAAGAATGATGAATTGCCATCCCCAAAAATTGACATAACTCAATTTATCACTCCACATCCTTGCTTTCAGTAAACGTTGTAGAGAGTAATAAACACCCATGAAGATTCCATTTCCAACGAATGCGAAAATCACAGCATTCGTATGCAATGGTCTGATACGACCAAATGACAAGAAACTGAATCCTAAATATTCATTAAAAAATTCAGGAAAGGCTAATTGCAGCGCAGCAATTAATCCTACCAACATACCTATGATACCCCAAATTACTGTGGCATAAGCGAAATACTTCACGACTTTATTGTCGTAACTAAACTTCTGAACTTCCATCTGTTTGATTGTTTGATTTTTGATTTAATTCGTCTTCAAAGAGAATTCTTACTGAAGGAGTGTAATCGTCATCGAATTGCCCATTTTTTGTAGCCCAGAAAAAAGAGACTAAAAAGAATAAAGCGATAACAAGGCTGACTATTAGCATTAAGTAGATAATTCCCATGAGTCAAAATTACCAACAGAAAGGAATTCAAATTATGACTTTTATTGTCCAAAAACCTGATTTCAATCATGTTTTTAAAAGAATCTGCTTAAATAAAAATGGCGGTAAAAAAATTATTTTTTTAGTCTCACTAGGAATGTACTAATTAACACCACTGTAATTGAGCTGATTGGCATTAATATAGCAGCGATTAGGGGCGTTAAATTGCCAGAAATAGCAAAACTTAACCCAACAATATTATAAGAAACTGAAAATATCAAACAAACTTTTAAAACTGTTTTTGAAAAATTCGAAATGCTCAGAAGTTTAGCTAAAAGAGATAATTTACTCGCTTCAATTATTGCGTCAGATGATGGTGTAAATCGGAAAACATCTTCTGAAACAGCTATTCCTACATCTGCTGTTCCCAATGCGCCAGCATCATTTAAACCGTCACCAATCATTAAAACGTGTTTACCATTTTCCTTTAATTTTTCGATATATTCAAGCTTGTTTTTTGGTGTTTGTTCAAATAAAAGTTGACTATTAGCTGGAAAAATAGATTCTAGAATTGATTTATCCTTATCATGGTCTCCAGATAGAACATGAAGGTTGTAGTTATTGAGTGTTTTCATTAATTCAGCAATTCCCGTCCTCAGTTCTGAAGTAAAAACAAATCGACCATGCGTTGAATTATTAATGGTTATAAAGCTCGATGTCTCGTTTTTATCGATACCTTCTTGCCCACAAAACGATGGGTTTCCTATTTTGATATGCATCGAATTAATTTGGCCAGAAATTCCTTTCCCAGAAATTTCTTCAAATCCAATAATTTCTTCATTGGAAACGATGTTTTGAGAACGTAAGTAAAGAACAATTGATCTTGATAGGGGATGAGTTGAAGAATTTGCAAGGCAGTA
This sequence comes from Bacteroidota bacterium, assembly GCA_041161265.1. Classification (GTDB taxonomy): domain Bacteria; phylum Bacteroidota; class Bacteroidia; order Flavobacteriales_D; family Crocinitomicaceae; genus M0103. The sequence continues at coordinate 9,920 of JBEAUV010000086.1, forward strand.
TAAAGCTTCTAATTGCTCCTTATTGAGATTATCCCCAAAATATTCGACGTGATGGGAAGATCCTTTCGTCAGTGTTCCAGTTTTATCAAACACAATATCTGTAATACTATTAATTCTTTCAATTACCCGTGTGTTTTTTAAGTACAATCCTTTTCTTCCTAGCAATCGCATTACATTTCCGAAGGTGAAAGGTGCTGAGAGAGCAAGTGCACAAGGACATGCTACTATTAAGATCGAAACAATGATTTGAGTAATTCGCGAAGAGTCTATAAATGCCCAACCAATTCCTGATCCAATTGCAATTACAAGAATTATTGCTAAAAAATAAGCTGACAGTTTATCTTGATAAAGAAAGCTTGTTGGATTTTTCTTATCCGTTTTAACATCGTTCCATAATTGAGTCAAATGACTTCTATTACTTTCTTTCTCAACTTTTAATTCAATCCTTTGACCAATTAGTTTCCCTCCAGCATAAATGAAATCTCCTTTATATTTATTAATTGGGATGGATTCACCGGTAACAAAACTGTAGTCGATTTTCGCAATTTCGGACAGCAAAATGCTATCACATGGAATAACTTCTTCATTTCTGACTAAGATGCAATCGTTGATTTGAAGATTTTCAATTTCAATAATTTCTTCCTTATTGTTGATTAATCGTGTAACAGCAACAGGGAAGTAAGAGGTGTAATCGCGCTCAAAGGAAAGGGTTTTATAGGTTT
>JBEAUV010000087.1:0-10633 GCA_041161265.1 Bacteroidota bacterium
ATCTTAAGCAATTGCTATATCCCTTTAACGGTAAACGTTTCAAAAAATTACAACTTATTATTTTTTTAACGTTTTTTGGTAAAAATTACTATTCAAAATGAAAATTAGACTTCTTGTCATTCTTCCTTTTTCAGTTATTAACAATTGTCTTTTTCTAAATTCTATGCTGCTCTTTTTCTTTCGTAAGAATTATTTCTAACTTCGTCACCGATGAGTTCAAGTTCAGATAAATACAGTAAACGTGGCGTTCGCGCTAGTTATGTTTCTACAGTTGTAGGGATTTCCTTGGTTTTGTTTATGATAGGCCTCGTTTTGGGAGGTGTTTTTGGTTTAGATAATGTACAAAAACAAGCCAAAGAAAGTTTACAAGGAGATTTGTTCTTTAAACCTGAATTAAACGATGCGGATATCAAACAAATTGAGCAAGAACTAAAAACATGGAATCAATTCAGTGAAGTATATTTTGTTTCTCCTGAAAGAGCTATCGAAGAATTTAGCGGAACAGATCAAAATGCAGATCAAATTCTTTCCATTTTTGAAGGAGAAAATCCTTTACCTTCTACAATTGGGTTCAAGCCAAAAGCAGAATTTGCGACAAAAGAAGGTATGGAAAAAATTAAACAAAATTTATTAAAAGCATACCCAGACCAAATTGATGAGGTTAATTACGATAAATCAAGTGTTGAGTCGGTGAATTTAGGATTCAAACAATTTGTTTTTCTATTCTTATCGGTAGCCTTATTATTAATTGTAATTGCAGTTGCGATGATCAATAACACAATTAGAATGGCTTTGTATTCAAAACGTTTTACTATTAAAACAATGCAGCTTGTTGGAGCTACTTCGTCTCATATTCGGAAACCATTTTTAGTGCAATCAATTTTTCAAGGAACCGTTTCAGCAGTTATTGGGCTTGCGTTACTAATGACATTGTTTTATGCTATGAATAATATTCTAGATTCGATAGAAGTAAGTTATTCATTAATCACATTTAGTTTATTAGCAGGTTCACTTATTGTTATTGGTATTGTTATCACATTTGTTTCAACTTGGTTTGCTCTTAACAAATATTTGCGCACTAAATTGGATGATTTATATTAAATTTGGCTCATGGAGGACAAAAAGTCACAATTCGGTTTTCAACCGGAAAATTATAAGTTATTATTAATTGGTTTAGCCATTAATATTCTAGGATTTTTATTAATGATTGGTGGTGCAGCTACTGAAGCAAATGAATTCAATGAGTCTGAATTGTTTAGTATGCGTCGTATTACAATTGCGCCAATGCTAATTGTTGCTGGATACATCGTTATCCTTTATGCAATTATGAAAAAAAATAAAGTCAAAAAAGACTAATTACTTTTTCTTATGGATTTAATTCAAGCCCTCATTCTTTCGATTATTGAAGGCCTTACAGAGTTTTTGCCAATTTCGTCAACTGCTCATATGATTTTCGCAAGTTCAATTTACGGAACCCAAGATGATGAGTTTGTGAAAATGTTTCAGGTATCTATTCAATTTGGAGCAATTTTATCAGTCGTTGCATTGTATTGGAAAAAGTTCTTCAATTTTAAATCTTTTAATTTTTATATCAAATTAGCTCTTGCTGTTATTCCAGCATTGATTTTAGGGAAATTATTTGATGATAAGATAGAAGAAGTTTTGGAAAGTCCAATTCCAATTGCAATTGTATTAATTGTAGGAGGGATTATTCTATTATTTGTTGACCGGCTTTTCAAAAATCCTACAATCAAAAAGGAAGAGAATATTAGCATTGGAAAAGCAATAATTATTGGATTTTGGCAATGTTTGGCAATGATGCCAGGAACAAGTAGATCCGCAGTATCAATCATTGGTGGAATGCAACAAGGTTTAAGTCGCAAACTAGCGGCCGAATTTAGTTTTTTCTTAGCTGTTCCAACCATGCTTGCCGTTACAATGTATTCCGTTTTTCTAAAGGATTGGAAATATCAGGGAATTGAACAAAAAGGATATGAAATGATTCTTTCTTCTGGACAAAACATCAGCAATTTTATTATTGGGAATGTGATTGCGTTTATTGTTGCAGCATTAGCAATCAAACTGTTTATCGGTATCCTTGAAAAATACGGCTTCAAAATTTGGGGTTGGTACAGAATTGTGGTCGGGATTATATTAATTACTTATTTTTCTTTTCAATAAATGAATTTTATCGAAGGGGAAACAATTTTAGTTGATAAGCCACTTGGTTGGACATCTTTTGATGTAGTCAATAAAATCCGTTGGAATCTTAAACAAGCATTGAATGTTAAGAACATTAAAGTTGGTCATGCTGGAACATTAGACCCTTTGGCGACAGGTTTGTTAATTCTTTGTATTGGAAAACACACGAAGAGAATAGACCAAATAATGGGTGGAATGAAAACCTATACAGGAACTATTCTTCTTGGAAAAACAACTGTTTCTTATGATTTGGAGAATGAGTACAATGCTGAATTTCCAATAGATCATATCACACCAGAATTACTTGAAACTTCTCGAAAATCTTTTATTGGAGTAATTCAACAAGTACCACCAATTTTCTCGGCAAAACAAGTGGATGGAAAAAGGGCGTATGATTTAGCAAGAGCTGGAAAAGAGTTTGAATTAAAATCAAATACGGTTGAAATTGTTGATTTCACTATTTCTGCTGAGCGTTTCCCAGAAATAGATTTTGAAATCTCCTGTTCCAAAGGAACTTATATACGTTCAATTGCACATGATTTTGGGAAAATAGTTGAATCTGGTGGAACACTAATTGCTTTACGTAGAACCCAATCTGGTGATTCTTCAATCGAAAATGCTATGACGGTTGATGATTGGATTTTAAAAATCCGAGGCTCTCAAACAGAAACCACTTGACATCGGCTTTTAAATGTTGTATCTTTGTGCTCCTTTTCGTTTAAAAGGAAATTAAAAATTGCCCTATGAGTAAAATGAAACTTTCAGATTTTAGTTTTGATCTTCCAGACGAATTAATTGCTGAATATCCAAGTGAACACCGTGATGAAGCCAAAATGATGGTTATCAATCGTGAAAAAGGAACCATCGAACACAAGCTGTTTAAAGACATTATCAATTATTTCTCAGAAGGAGACGTAATGATTATGAATAACACAAAAGTTTTTCCTGCACGTATGTATGGAAATAAAGAAAAAACAGGTGCTAAAATCGAAGTTTTCTTGTTGAGAGAATTGAACCGTGAAAGTTTATTGTGGGATGTTTTAGTTGATCCAGCGCGAAAGATTCGTATTGGGAATAAACTTTATTTCGGAGATGACGATTCGTTAGTTGCTGAGGTTATTGACAATACAACTTCAAGAGGTAGAACATTGCGTTTCCTTTTTGATGGTCCATACGAAGATTTTAAAGCAAAAATTACTGAACTTGGTGAAACACCACTTCCAAAATATATTAAAAGAGCTGTTGAAGCAACTGATGAAGATCGATATCAAACAATCTACGCAAAAGAAGAAGGAGCTGTAGCTGCTCCAACAGCTGGGTTGCATTTCTCTAGACAGTTGTTGAAACGATTGGAATTAAAAGGAATAAATTTCGCCGAAGTTACACTTCATGTCGGATTAGGAACGTTTAGATCTGTTGAGGTAGAAGATCTTACAAAACACAAAATGGATTCAGAGCAAGTGATTGTGAATGAAAAATGTGTTAAAATTGTAAACGAAGGGAAGTTGAAGAAAAAGAGAATTTGCGCCATTGGTACAACTGCTATGCGTTCAATTGAATCTTCTGTTTCGACTGATGGATTGCTTAAGCCGTATGATGGTTGGACAAATAAATTTATTTTCCCTCCATATGATTTCAGTATTGCGAATTGTATGGTGACTAATTTCCACACACCTTTGTCTACTTTATTAATGATGATTTCGGCATTTTGTGGCCATGATTTGATGATTGAAGCATACAAACAAGCTGTTGAGAATAAATACAAATTCTATTCTTACGGTGATGCTATGCTAATTATATAATTTTTCTTATTGTAATAAAAAAAGGAACCTCGGTTCCTTTTTTTATGCTTCATTTTTAGAAAACTTAAAGTTCAGTTATGATAAAATCTACTCGGCGATTCAGTTGTCGATTATCTGGTGTTGTATTTGAAACAATTGGTTTTAACTCACCAAAACCTTTTGTAATTAAACGAGTTGAAACAATTCCGTTTTTAACAAGGTAGTCGAAAACTGCTTTTGATCTATTCTTACTTAACGCTAAATTATCAACATCAGCTCCAACATCATCTGTATGACCTTGGATTTCAATTTTCATGGTAGGATTTTCTTTTAATAATTTCAATAGCCGCGTCAATTCAGACTTTGATTCGTTCCGTAAAACATATTTGCCAGTTTCAAAAAAGATATTATTTAAACGGATTGTTTGACCTTTTTTAATTGGAAATAATTTAATGTCTCGGTTAATTTCTTTGTATTCTACTAAAGTAGATAGGTCGAGATTTTCGCTCACAGAAAAATACCCTTCCGCAATTCCTAAAAACCCATAATTAGAACCCGTTGGTAAAATAATTGAGTATTCTCCATTTCTACCGTCAGACTTTGCTGAACCTTCATTTTTGTTCTTTGTTAAATTTTCATAATCAATTTTAGAACCCAAAGGAAGCCCCGTTTCGGCATCAATAACTCGCCCTCTAATAAGTGCAACTGGATTCGGTCGCAAAGCTTTCGGTAATTTTGTCCTGAAAATATCAGCCGCACCAATTGAATTTTGATAAGATACATAATAAGCATATTCGCCAGAAGCAGGAATAGAATAATAGGCATCAAAAGATGGAGTATTGAGAGATGGCCCTAAATTTTGAGGCTCAGACCATTTTGTCCAAGAATCATCTAATCGTTTAGAAACAAACATGTCTGTACCGCCATATCCAGGTCTTCCTTTCGAAGAAAAATAAAGGGTAACACCATCAGCTGATAAAAAGGGAGAAGTTTCTGAATTGGCCGTATTTAAATCTAATCCCATATTCAAAGGTTTGCTCCAAGAATTATCACTTTGAAGAAAACTAACATATAAATCTTTACTTCCCTCTCCTTCTTTTCGTTGAACGGTCATCAATAATACATTCCCAGAATTGACTAAAAAATATTCACCATAGATATTGTCATTATAAAAATCTTCTATTATTAAAGGTACTGGAGTGTTCCATTCCCCATTAATTTTCTCCGACATTGAAACTCCTTTTCCCATAGTTCCATCCGCTAAATACGCATTTAACAATAATGCTTTTTGGCCATCTGGAGTAATACTCACTAAACCATTGTTGTCCGTATTATTGATTGGTGCACCAATATTAATTGCTTCTAGAATAACATTGTTTTCATCAAATTTTGAAAGCCAAGCATCTTGGTAACTAACATCTCCTAAATTCCCTGGATGACCTTGACGTATAAAGTAAAGATTTTTTCCATCAGGAGAAATTACAGGACACAATTCATCAGTAATACTATTTACTGTCGTTCCCAGGTTTTCGGGTTTGTCGGCTGTAATAAAATCTAGAGAAGTATTAATCGAGACTTCAATCGGGGCGATTATAGTTGAAATGGCAACAGCATCAATTTGGTTTTCACCTATAACGGCACCAGTATTCAATTCAATCTTCATGGAAGCCACAAAATAGGGTGTCAATTCAATTTGATAATTCCAAACACGTGCTTCTTTGCTAATAAGGGTTGGAGTCTCATTGGAATAAACAAGATATTCTTTTTGGTTCGCATCATACAGCCAAATTTTCGAAACTGATCCTGTGTTAAAGCTTTCAACAATTGAAATTTGTTGAACTTTTATTGGTTTGAAACCGAGGTGGATCCAATCTTTTTCTGTGTTATCTTCAATAGCTGGAGCCCATGAACAGGGAGTATTAAATTGAGGAGGCACTAAACTTGGTTTGCCAAGTGCTTGTTTAGCTGCATATTGGCCTGGAAAATTAACATCCTTTTTTTCACTTGAAAAACCAAGAATTTCTGTTGCCCATTCTGTTTGGGCGCTCATGTTTTGAGCAAAGATTAATGTAAAAAATAGACTTAATTGAATTTTCATACGGTGGAATTTTGATAAATTTAGCTGAAAATTCTGTGCTATAAATAAGTTGTGGGAATTTTATCTTATTCACCGTATATAAATCATTACATTTGTGCCGCAATTCAGTCTATGGAGGTACAAGTCAACAATATGTCAATCGGTAAAAAAATACAAATTTATATTGTATTTACGAAGTTTAGATTGGCTTCACTAGTTGTATTATCAGCTTTATCCGGTTATCTTTTTGCTGATGGATCAAACGGTATACATATTTGTTATCTTTTAATAGGAGGAACACTTGTTACAGCAGCTTCTAATGGTTCAAATCAAATCTGGGAAAGAGATCTTGATAAATTAATGAAACGAACTGAAAAAAGACCAATTCCGACAGGTTTAATGTCTTTAACAGAGGCCTATTCGATTGTTCTTTTTTGTTTAATACTTGGAACCTATTTATTGTATTTAATCAATTTGAATTCAGCATTATTAGGACTATTTGCTTTTGCATCATATGTATTTATTTATACTCCATTAAAAAGAGTTACTCCATGGGCTGTATTAGTTGGTGCTATTCCCGGAGCAATTCCACCAATGTTGGGGGCTATTGCAGCAACAAATGAGTTTGGATTGCTTCCAGGGGTTTTGTTTTTCGTTCAATTTATTTGGCAATTTCCTCATTTTTGGGCAATTGCATGGGTCCTATACGATGATTATAAAGCAGGAGGGTTTTCATTGCTTCCTTCGAGCACTGGTAGATCAAAAGAATCAGCTTCTCAAATAATGTTGTATTCACTTGCATTAATACCGTTTAGTTTATTGCCATGGCTTTTGGGTTGGACAGGAACAGCAACTCTAATCATCGGAACAATAGCAAGTGGAATCTTCTTTTTATACGCTTATAAACTTTTCATTACGTGTGACACAAAAGACGCAAGAAAATTAATGTTTGCTTCATTTATCTATTTACCAATTATTCAATTTTTATATGTCTTTGACAAAATCGAAGGGATAATTCCAAAATAAATGTATTATGAAAAGAGATTTTAGCCAAGAGTTGAGTCCAGAAATTCGCGAAAAGACAAAAAAGAACCTCGTTTATGTAGGAATCTTTAGTATTGTAATGATGTTCGGTGGATTTACCTCTGCCTATATAGTATCGATGGGAGACACTTTTTGGATGAAATACCCATTGCCAAAAGCATTTTTTATAAGTACAGGAGTTATCGTTTTAAGTAGTTTGTTTTTACAATTAGCAATTAGTTTTGTTAAAAAAGGAAATCAAAAAATGTTGAAACTATTTGTTTCTCTAACACTATTGTGCGGAATAGGATTTGTTTATTTCCAATTTCAAGGTTATAAACAACTGACTAATGGCGGAATCCATGCAGTCAATAATCATATAATTGTAACTGATGGAAAGTATGGCGATTATTATGACGTCAAATTCAAAGGCTCATTTATTGAAGTTGATGGAAATCGTTTTATGGTAAATGGAAAAGACATGACTTCTGAACAGATCCAATCATATCAAGATTTCATGAGTCAATTTTTGAAAGTGACAAGAAACAAATCTACACTCGTTTCAAATTACGGTTCAAATTTTATTTTATACTATGAAAATCAACCAATCGCATTAATCAATGGTAAATTATGCAAATCAGATGGACAAGAATTACAGTATGTCGATCAATTAAGATTGCAAGCACTCGCAGTTAATGTAAAGGCAGGAAGAGGCGATTTTTTTGCTAAAGGTAAAATTGGAGAGGACTTTCAAATTTATTTCAAAGGAAAAGAATTACAATATAAGAACAGAGATTTGCTTTATAAAGGTAAAAAATTGTCAAAATATCTTCAAATTAAAGCAATGGAAACTGCAGATACAGGAACAACATATTTGTACTTAATTACTTTTCTTCATTTGCTACATATTTTAGTTACTTTAATTTATATGTCAAAAATGACAATTGCCTCATTTACAGGGAGTTTTACCCCTGAAGATCACCTGAGATTAAAGGTTGGCGCAATTTTCTGGCATTTTTTAGGATTATTATGGATTTATTTGTTGCTTTTTTTACTTTTTATTCATTAAACTTGCATAAAAAATTGATGTAATGGCTGGACACGCTTCTAAAGAAATTGACTCAAATACACTTTGGGGAGGAAAAATTTCTCCGTTTAGTACGAGTTATGGTAAGTTGATGATGTGGTTTTTCTTAGTGTCAGATGCTCTGACATTTAGTGGACTATTGGTTGCATACGGATTTACGAGACATGCTTGTCTCGACGCATGGCCTATCGGTGAGGAAACTTTTAATTCAATGCCATTTCTTGGTCACGGATATCCTCTATTATATGTAGCATTGATGACATTTATCCTTATTGTGTCCTCTGTAACAATGGTATTGGCTGTTGAAGCTGGTCACAGAATGGATAGAAAAGGAGTTACAAAATGGTTGATTGCTACTATTGTTGGTGGATTTTTCTTCGTTGGTTCTCAAGCATGGGAATGGAGTCACTTCATACACGGGTCTGAATTTGGTAAAGTAGAATTAGCAGATGGATCTCAAGCAATTGTTAAAGGTCATTTTGGTGAAATCGAAAACTTCAAAGTATTAGAAGCAGGAAAACATCACAAAAAAGGAGATGTTATCACTGAAGATCTTTTACATGAATTTCACCATGCCGTTGTAGCAGGAAATGTAGAAAATGGAATTATTACCTTACATGACGGTTCAAAAGCAAAAGTGAACAAAAAAGCTGATCATGGTTTGACGTTAGTTATTAAAAAAGACGGAGGAACACATAAAGTTGGTGATGTTATACCAGAATCTAAGGCGTGTGATATGTATTATGAGGCTATTAATAGTGGAACGCCGAGTAGAGTAATATATGGAGCAAACTTAGAGCAAAATGAATATGGTCCACAACAATATGGTCAATTCTTTTTCTTTATTACAGGTTTCCACGGTTTTCACGTATTCTCAGGTGTTATTATTAACATCATTATTCTTATGGGTGTTATCTCAGGAACTTATCACAAAAGAGGACATTATGAAATGATTGAAAAAACTGGTCTATACTGGCACTTTGTCGATTTAGTTTGGGTTTTTGTATTTACATTCTTCTATTTAGTATAATTAATTTAAAAAATTCTCGATCATGGAAAGAGACGATATTATAGAATATTCTTTAGATGTTCACCACAGTGAAGAGCATGGGAAAACTTTAAGAAAAAAAATCTGGAAAGTAACAGCTTTACTTACTGCGATTACAGCTCTAGAGGTTGTTTTGGGTTCGCAAATAAAACAATCTTCAGATTACTGGCAAATAATTAAATGGTTATTTATTGGCCTTACAATTATTAAAGCTGCTTATATTGTTTTAATTTTTATGCACTTAGGCGATGAAAAAAAATCATTGAAATATATGATACTCGTTCCATATTTTATTTTTATTCTGTATCTTATTTATATCATAATTGTAGAAGCGCTTGCTGTAGGCAATGCTTGGGCTATACATGGAGTTTAAAAAATAGCATTTATGGCTAGTAAAAATTGGGCCGGTCGACGAAAAGTAATATTTGCATTTTTACTTTTATTCGGACCGGCCTCTTTATTGATATTTATTTCTACCAAAGGTTGTGAGCACAAGTTCAAAACATTGGATGATTTCGGACTTGTAAAAGAATATAATTTTACTGATTCACGAGGCAAAAAGTTTTCTTCTAACGATTTTAAAGGAGATATCGTTCTAATTTCTACGATTCAAGAAAGATGTCCAGATAGCTGTGCAGTTGCCTTTTGGCAATTGGATCAAGCGATTTATCAATACATTAGAAAGAATAACAAGAAAATCATGAAACGTGTTCGGATTATCTCTTTTGCAACTGATGGCAGAGGGAAACCACTTAAAGATCTTTCTATACTTTCTCAATTCATGAAAGACAACGTGGAAGGATATAACCCAGATATTTGGATGATTGCTAAAGGAAATGTTAGAGATATATACGATATCAAAAGCAATAATAAATCTCTTTTACAAAAAGGTGATGAGTTTTATGGTGGTGAAGCATTTCAAGAATTAATATTGTTACTCGACAAACAAAATCATCTTAGAATGGTTTTGTCAGGTAAAACCGAAGGTATGATTCGAAGAATGAAAGAGCATATTGCTTTGTTACAAAAAGAATATGACAAAGCTGCGGCAAAGAAAACAATTCAGTAATAACTTTGTTTAATCGTAATGAAGGTAGTTGTGTTTTTCATCTTATTTGTATCCTTGTTATCTTGTAATTCAGAAGACAAAAAACCTCGAGTTTTACCAATAGTAGGAAATTTTGATTTAGAATATAAGTTGGTAGACGGGAAAGAAGTTGTAGATACAATCTATCCGAAAATCCCCTTTTTCTATTTTAGAAATGAAGACTCGGTAGTAGTAAAGTCAACTGATATGAAAGGTAAAATTTGGATAGCAGATTTTTTCTTTACAACGTGTCCATCAATTTGTCCGAAAATGACATCGAACATGAAGAAATTGAATGCGTCAACAAACGATCTTAAAGATCAAATTC
>JBEAUV010000088.1:0-10613 GCA_041161265.1 Bacteroidota bacterium
GATTTTCCTTCTTTCTTCAAGTGATTGGTAAAATCGACAATCAAAATAGCATTCTTGGCGACAAGCCCGAGCAACATCAACATTCCCAACATGGTAAAGATTCCCATACTTGATGAGGTAAGATTCAATGCTAATATTGCACCAACTAACGCTACAAGAATCGAAAATAATACAACGAATGGATAAACGAAATTGTCATACAGCGCAACCATGATGAGGTAAACGAGAATTAAACCAATCCCCATTGCTGTTCCAAGTGCTCCAAAAGATTCCTTTTGACGTTTTACTTCACCACCCCATGTCATTCGAACGTTTTTATCCAGTGGTTTTTCCTTCAAATATTTTTCAATGGAAGCTGAAACTGTTCCTGACGCGGTACCCAACACATATGAACGAATTGTTGTTGAACTGATTCTGTTTTTTCGTTCTAACGACCCGTTTCCATTTTCAATTGTAACATCGGCAAACTCACTTAATCGAACTTGTTTGTTATCTGATGCTGAAAAAGTTATGTTTCGAATATCATCAATGTTTTTTCGATCAAATTTATCCATCATGATGCGAATATTGTATTCTTGACCTTTGTCATCAAACTGCGCATCATTATTACCTGTTAACCCATTTTGTAATTGAAGACCAACGACGGCAATAGGTAATCCCAATTGTCCCATTTTTTCACGATCAAGTTCGATTCGTACTTCTGGGGTGACATCATCTGTTGAAATAGTTGGGTCTTTTGCACCTTTAATCCCTAAAATGGTAGTCTTTAATCTTCTCGCTTCTTTTATTAATAAATCATGATCATCTGATGAAAGGAAAATCTCTATTGGAGCCTCTTCAGATTCAACCATTCCAATGTTCAGCGCTTTTACTTCAATGCCAGGATAATTGTCTTCAATTTCTTTTCGGATTGCATTCATGTACTTGATAGTTGGAAACTCTTTTTGTTTTCCCTCTTTCATTTTTACTGTTAATTCGGCTTTGTTCTCCGCACCAAATGAAGCTGCTCCCATTCCTGAACTTGGTCCACCAACATTAGCAAATACAATATCTACAATATCCTTTTGAGCTAAAATCATTTGCTCAATTTTTAAGGTTGTAACATTGTTTTCTTCAAATGTGGTACTCTTGTCGTATTTCAATTTAATCATGAATTTACCTTGATCTCCTTGTGCAACGAATTCCTGACCAACAATACCTAATCCCATAGTTGCCATACTTGCAAAGAAAATTGCAATGACTCCAATACCCATTATTATTTTATGACGCAATGACCAACCAACTAGCTTGACATATTGTTCAGTAAAAATAGTAATGCGTTTTTCAAACCAAATTAAAACTGCTTGAATTGGATTTTTAGGATTTAGCTTAACCTCTTTTGCAAATCGTGACGCCAACCATGGAGTTAAAGTGAAGCAAACAAATAAAGACATGAGGGTTGAAACAACTACAACAATTGAGAATTGATGTAAAATATCTGAAATAGTTCCTTCAATAAAAACAACAGGTGAGAAAACAACAACGTCAACAAGTGTAATTGCCAAGGCTGTAAATCCAATTTCATTTCGACCATCTAACGCAGCTTTTCTTCGATCTTTACCCATTTGAAGATGACGGTAAATATTCTCAAGAACAACGATTGAATCATCAACTAATATTCCGATAACCAAAGACATTGCCAATAAAGTCATCAAGTTTAGCGTGTATCCTAGTAAAAACATTACAATGAACGTTGATATTAAAGATGCCGGAATGGAAATCAATACAATAAATGCGTTTCTTAAACTGTGCAAGAAGATTAACATCACCGCAGCTACAAGTAAGATTGCTAATTCTAAATCATGTATTACAGCATCAACTGATTCCACTGTTGGCTTTGACGTATCTGTCGCTACAGTGAATTTGATTCCTTCTTTTTTGTATTTTTCTTCGATAAGTTTGAATTTCTCTTTCGTCGCCGTTGACATATCTACAGCATTCGCATCACTTTGTTTTTTGATACGCATCCCTATACCGTTGACACCGTTGAATCGACTTACAGTAACTTGGTCTTCTAAACCATCTTCAACTTCGGCTACATCACCCAGACGAATAGTCGATGTCCCATTAGAAGATACGACTAAATTTCTCAGATCCTCAACAGTCTTAAATTTACCAGAAAATCGAACAGTCATTTGTTCTGACGCATCTTTTAATTTTCCAGTTGGAAATTCAACATTGGATGAAGCGACAGCTTGGTTTATTCCTGCTAATGAAAGTCCATAAATTTTCATCTTGTCTTTATCAACATTTACACGAAATTCACGTTTTTCTCCTCCAATAACTTGAACTTCTGCGACACCTTTTGTTTGTTTGATTTGAGGTAGGATTTGATCATCCATCAATTCCATGAAATCCCTTTCGTCCATATTATTTGCAACAGCACTTACTTGTAAAACTGGCGAAGCATTGGGTTCTATTTTAGAAACGACTGGAGTTTGCGATCCTTCAGGAAGTTTATTTAAGATATTGTTAATTTTTCGCTGTGCATTTTCTAAGGACAAATCAATATCAGCGGAGGCTTTAAACTCGAGAAGCATTACGGATGCATTGTCTAACGAAAACGCTGTTACTTCCGATATGTTTTCTAATCCACTCAAGGCATCTTCCATCGGTTTTGAAACCTGGTTTTCTACAGTTAGTGGCGACGCTCCAGGGTAAATTGTTGTAACAGTTAAAATGGGTGGTGAAAAATCAGGTAATAATTCATAGCTCAATTGATTGTAGCTAATCAATCCTCCACCAATCAAAATTGTGAAAATCACAATAATGAAGGAAGGTCTTTTTATGGATAATTCTGTTAAAGTCATGATTGTTAGCTTATTTGTTCTTTTTTACTTTCGATTTGTTTTGCAAATTGACTTGTCCTTTCACAACGATACGATCAGTAGTTGATAAACCATTTACGACTTCAATATATTCACCGTCTGATGTTCCAGCGTTGAATGATGTGAGAATTGCTATGCCATTTGAAACGACATAAACCTGCGGATTTTTTAAAGATCCAACTAAGGCTTTTCTGGGAATCGCTAATGCATTTATACTTTTATTATTCATTATTGAAACAGATCCATACATTCCTGATAGTAATTCTTGTTGTGTGTTTTTAACTGTAATTTGCACTTTGAAATTGTGTGACTTATCTGCAACTACACTGATATTTGAAACTTTCCCTTCAAAAACACGGTTTTTGTAGATATCAACTTTAGCTTGAACAACTTGATTCAATTTGAACTTTAAAATATCACGTTCTGGAACATTAACTGTTAACTTCAATGAAGAAATGTCTGTAATTTCAACTAAGGGCGATCCAGCCCCAATAACAGATCCTAAATCAACTAATTTTTTTGTGATAACTCCAGAAAATGGTGCAGTTATATTTGTGCTTCTCAACTGCTTTTGAATTTGCTTTTTTTGAATTTCAGCAGAACGAAGAGCTAGTTTTGTTTTTTCAACTTGCATTCCAGAAACCGCATTGTCTTTAATAAGGTTGGAATAACGATTGTCATCATTTTTCTGCCCTTCTAATGAAACTTCAGCATTTTCTAACTGAAGTTGTAGCATTTCATCATCAATTTTTGCAATCACTTGACCTTGAGTTACACGATCTCCTTCTTCTATCGTTAATCGGATTATTTTTCCTTGAGCATCAGAACCGATGATGTTTTGACGAATCGGTTCAAATGTTCCTAAAAAAGAAAAAGCACTTTCAAAGGTGTGAATTTGAGGACTAACATCTTCAATTAATACTGCTGCCTCCATATCATGGATATAAATTTTCTTTTCAACAGCTGATTTATTTGAAAGTAATTTCATTACAGTCAGACCAACTAAAACTATTGCGATGGTTGCGATTATAAGTGTACGTTTATTCATGTGTATTTTATTGTAATTGTTTTCTTAAAATTATTTGATGTTTCCGATTGATTTTAAATATTCTAATTCAGCTTGTCTTAATTGAATATATGCTGAAACGACATTTGTTTGTGCTTGTTGAAGATTGTTTTCTGCAGTGATCAAATCATTTGAGGAAAACGCTCCTTGCTGAAATTTTGATTCTGCCTGTTTGTATACACGATCTGAAAGCATTAATTGTTCTTGCGAAATGTTTAAAGCACTTTTTTGAACTTCAATTTGTCGCTTCATTGCTGCAGCTTTCATATCCAACTGCTGTAAGGTTAAATCACGTTGATTAGTAAGTTTTTCAGCATTCAATGCATTTACTTTTTGCTTGTGGAATTTTTCTAATCCATCAAATAATGTCCAATCTAATCTTAAACCTATGAATGCACCTTCAATCCCTGTTCGGTAGTCATCTTCAGGTTTCATGTTATAATTGTAGTTGTACGCAGCGTAAAAAGATAAACTAGGCAAATAAGCCATATTTGTACCTTTACGTTCTTCAACATTCATTTTTTGCTGCGCAGCTAACATCTCTAATTCAGGATAGTTAACCGTTTCACTATCAACTAAAATTGATTGTTCAACTAAATTGTCTACTGGAACAGAAATAGTCGCTTTCGAGTCCATTCCAATTAATATTTTCAACAATGTTTCTAATTGATCTTTTGTCGCAAGTAGTGATTCTTTGGAGTTTAAAAGGGATAGACGATTGATTTGAAGTTTATCCGCTTCAGTTTGAATAACTAATTCTTGTTGAACCATCGCGTTCATATTTCCAATCAACTTATCCATATTAGAAATGTTTCCAACAATATAATTCAACTGTTTTGTTATTGCTTGAAGATTAAAGTACGTACTAGCAACTTGGTGTTTTACATCTTGAACTGTCATTTTTTGTTGAATCTCGACAATTTCCGCATTGATTTTTAATGCTGTCAACCCATAATTTACTTGAGGATTATACAACACTTGTGTTAATTGGAGCGTGTTACTTAAAACATATGGAACTCCAAATTGCACTGTTGAAAAAGTTCCTGCTGGCCCACCAAAAAATGCTGCCGGTACAACTTGACCAGGAATGATTGCATTGTATTTGTAATCACCGGAATACGTTACATGTGGCAATCGAGCTGCCATGTAAGCGCTCCGTTGTTTATCGTTGATTTCGATATCCAAAAGTGAATTTCTTATGGATAAATTAGCAGTATCTGCCATCTTTAGACAAGTTTCAAGGTTTAATTCTTGACCTTGCAGAGAAATACTGCTGATGATTCCAATAAGTAGAAAAAGTTGTTTTTTCATTTGAGTTTATTTAATTGTTATTGTATTGACTGAGAACAAATAGCTAACAAGCATATCTGTCACATTTTGTTTGTGTAATAGCAAATTTGAAGTATATTCTTCATCTGTTAAACCATGAATCCCTTGCATTAAACTTTTAGCCATAATTGGATATTGACAATTAGACATGATTAACAAGGTCAAACTAAGAATGTTTATTTTTCTCATTTTTCCTTCAGCCTGGGCTTGAGCACATTCATTAAAAATTCCCGATGCTGCAATTTTCTCAAAAAAACAAGCGTGATCTATTGAACAACCTTCTTCACGGTTCATTTCAGTAATTATAAAAACGGGTAATTCTGGATGTTTTGATAAGAATTCAAATTCTCGCTCTATAAAAACACGCATCTTGCTTTCAATTGATTGGTCCGAACTAAAAACAGTTATCATGGAAGTAACAAAATCTTCCATCGCTGACTCAAAAATTATTTTGAAAAGTTGACTTTTAGACCTAAAATAATAATTCACTAAGGCAACATTCATTCCTGCAGCTTTAGAGATTTCTCTTGAAGAACAACCAGCAAAACCTTTCGCCATAAAAACGTGTCTGGCGGCTTCCTTGATTTTTTCTTCTGTTGTTACGTCTTTTTTCATTAAAAATGAATTTAGACGACAAATTTAAACATCTATTTTAAACACTTGTTTAAAACACATGATTAATTTGTTAAAATAGTTTAAATAAATTCCAAATCCTGAATTGTAAATTCCGATTCTCTATTGTTAAACAGCCACATTATGCTCCCTCAAAGCATCATTCAATGAAGTCTTTAAGTCTGTTGATTCTTTTCGCTTACCAATGATCAAAGCACATGGAACTTGGAAATCACCCGCTGGAAATGACTTAGTATAAGAGCCTGGAATTACGACAGATCTTTCAGGAACGTATCCACGATGTTCAATAGGTTCACTCCCGGATACATCAATAATTTTAGTAGATTTTGTCAATACTACATTTGCTCCTAAAACAGCTTGTTTTCCAACACGTACACCTTCAACAACTATACAACGTGAGCCAATAAAAGCATCATCTTCAATAATCACAGGTGCAGCTTGCAATGGTTCTAAAACACCACCTATTCCAACTCCACCACTTAAATGAACATTTTTTCCTATTTGAGCACATGAACCAACTGTGGCCCAAGTGTCAACCATTGTTCCAGAATCAACATATGCTCCAATGTTAACATATGAAGGCATTAAAATTACACCAGAAGCAATGAATGCTCCATATCGCGCAACTGCTGGTGGAACAACTCTAATTCCTAATTCTTTGTAATTGGTTTTCAAAGCCATTTTATCATGAAATTCAAACGGTCCAACTTCTATTGTTTCCATTTTGCGAATTGGGAAATACATTATAACAGCTTTTTTTACCCATTCGTTTACGATCCATTCGCCATTTTCACGAGGTTCAGCAACGCGCAACAAACCCTTGTCAATGTCTTCAATTATAGTATTAATAGCATCAATTGTTGCTGTTTGACTCAATAATTCACGGTTGTCCCAAGCTGCTTCGATAATAGATCTCATGTTCAAATATTTTTGCCAAAGATAATTATCTTTACATCCATGGGAAGAATTGTAGCAATAGATTTTGGATTAAAAAGAACGGGTTTGGCGATAACGGATGAAATGAACATCATCGCTTCACCGTTAAGAACAGTTGAATCCAAAGATTTAATGTCGTTCCTTAAAGAATTGACACTGAAAAATTCAATTGATACGCTTGTTCTTGGTGAACCAAAACGCTTGAACAACGAAGACACGCATATCACAGAAAATGTACGCATGTTGAAAACGGCATTAGAAAAAGAATTCCCAGCAATGAAAGTGGTGATGATTGATGAACGTTTTACGTCAAAAATGGCTTTTCAATCAATGATTGATAGTGGCATGAAGAAAAAACAACGCCAAGAAAAAGGTACTGTTGATATGATTAGCGCTGCGATTATTTTGCAGAGTTATTTGGGGTGATTTTTGAAATTGAATTAGAAATTCCATAAAATATCATTCACAATTCTTTACTTTTCACTGAATCCCTTATTTTTGTACAAAAATTAGCAGAATGATTTTACCTATTGTGGCTTACGGCGACCCGGTATTGAAAAAAGTGTGTGAGGAAATCAATGAACAACAACCTGATTTGGATGTGTTGATTACCAACATGTATGAAACAATGTATCATGCATCTGGCGTTGGTTTAGCAGCTCCACAAATAGGGAAAGCAATTCGTTTGTTTATTGTTGATGGGAGTCCTTTCGCTGAAAGTTCAGACGATCACGACGACGACGATGACTATGAAGAAGAATCTGAACCAGATCCAAAGGCCGTTGGAATAGAAAATTTCAAGAAAGTGTTTATCAATCCAATCATTGAAGAAGAGGATGGAGAAGAGTGGGGTTTTCATGAAGGTTGTTTATCAATCCCAAAAATTAGAGAAGAAGTATTTCGCAAAGAAAGAATCTTAGTTTCGTATTACGATGCACAATGGAATTTTCATGAAGAATGGTTTGATGGATACGCAGCAAGAATTATTCAACACGAATATGATCATATTGACGGTATATTATTCACGGATCATCTTTCACCTTTAAAAAGAAGACTTCTATCAAAACGCTTACAAAATATTTCTAAGGGTGAAATTAAGGTAGATTACAAAATGAAATTTCCGGTTGTTAAAAAAGGGAGATAAAAAAGCTTACATTTAGAAAAATGAAAAAAGGATTTGGAATTGTATTTATAGTTTTTGTTGGGTTGATTTATTCTTGTGGAAATGATTCTGGAAATCAAAAAACAAAAGAAGAAATTGAATCGAGCATCAAAGAAATGGAAGATTCGTTGAATCAGATGCAAGTCAATGTAAATCAAAACACACTAATACCAAGTCTTGCACACCAAGAATTAATCAATCGCTTACTAACTTATTACCATAATTTCCCTGAAGATCAAAAATCTGGAGAATATTTAGATAAAGTTCATATGAAGTATTCTGGTTTAAACATGCATGAAAAAGCTGTTCAATACGCCGATACGTTGTTAGAGAAATATCCTAAATATATCAATCGTGCAATGGTACTTGAAAGTCAAGGGTTTAGTTACGATGCTTTTATTACACCAAGAAACCCTGAAAAAGTACGTTACTATTATGAGCTTTTGTTAAAAGAAAATCCTAAGATGAATAAGGAAAAGTTTGATGGTTTACAAGAACGATTGAAACATCTAGATATGACATTTGACGAATATTGTGATTACCAAATTAATACTGTTTCTAGTAAATAATTTTTGCTGTTAATGATGTGTTAAATAAAATTTATGGCAAGTTTCTTGCTTTACATTTGAAAATAAAGAAAACTTAAAAATTACACCATGAAAAAAATATTCCTTCCTTTAATGATTATGTTCATTGCTGTTTTATCAATGAATAAAGTAATTGCTCAAGTTGTTCCAATTGAAACAGGAGCAAAAATTGAATTCTTGAAAGAAACGCATGATTATGGAACTATTAAATACGGTGCAGATGGAGCTTGTACTTTTGAATTTAAAAATACGGGAGATGCCCCATTAATAATTTCTAATGCTAAAGGTTCATGTGGATGCACAGTTCCAGAATGGCCAAAAGAAGCAATCGCTCCAGGAGCTAAAGGAACAATCACTGTTAAATACGATACAAAACGTCCAGGTGCAATTAACAAAAGTGTTACAATCACTTCAAATGCTATCAATGAGCCAACAAAAGTAATCCGTATTAAAGGGAATATTTTACCAGCTCCAGAAGGCGAAGCGCCAGTAAATACATCTGGAGCACCAACAAATAACTAAAATGAGAATCTTATTTCTTGTTTTTATAATTTTAAATTCCGCCATTGGTTTTACCCAATCGGCGGAATTTTTCGTTAAAAAACCTATTTTTAAATTCCCGAAAACAAATGAAGGTATTGTATTAGAGCATGTTTTTAGTGTTACGAACAAAGGAAAGGCACCATTACTTATTTCTGATTACGAAGTTGAATGTTCCTGCACAAAAGCTTTTTTTTCAACAGAACCAATTCTGCCAGGTGAAACAACTGAAATAAAGATCACTTTCGAAACAGAGGGGAAATACAATTTACAAGACAGAATCATTTATTTCAAAACAAATACAAAAAAGAAAACTGAAAAATTGAGCATTATTGTCAAGGTTAAGCCTAGAGTGTAATCAATCCTTAATTTAAATATCAAGTTTCATTAAATGATAAAACCTGTTAACAATGTGTTAAACATTTTTTTCAGATTCAATCTTTCTTTAATTTTGAATTATAAGTAATTTTAAAAAAAAACTAAACTATGAAAAAAGTATTCTTATCATTAATCGTAATGTTCATTTCAGTTTTAGCTTTGAACAAAGCAGTAGCTCAAACTGATGCTGGAGCAAAAATTGAATTTTCAAAAGAAACACATGACTATGGTACTATTAAAAATGGTGCAGATGGAACATGTTCATTTGAATTTAAAAATACAGGTACTGAGCCTTTAATTATTTCTATGGCGAAAGGATCTTGTGGATGTACAGTTCCAGAATGGCCGAAAGAGCCAATCGCTCCAGGAGCAAAAGCTTCTATTAAAGTAAAATATGATACAAGTAGAGCAGGTGCAATTAACAAAAACGTTACAATTACATCTAATGCTGTAAATGAGCCAACAAAAATTATTTACATTAAAGGAACAGTTTTACCATTACCGGAAGGAGCTGCACCAGTAAATAACGCAGGAGCTCCTACAAATCATTAATTAGAAATTCTAGTTATTTTAAACCCTCACTTGAGTTTTCAAGTGAGGGTTTTTTGTTGGTTTTTACTTTTCTAAAGATTCAAAGGATTAAGTAAAAGTGTTATCAAATTGTTCATAATTTCCAAACGTATTCAACCAATTTCTTCGTAATTTTAGTCCTCTCAATTTACAAGATTCATGTATATTATTTTCGATACCGAAACGACAGGCTTACCGCGTAATTGGAATGCTCCTATAACGGATACTTCTAATTGGCCAAGGGTTGTTCAGATCGCTTGGCAATTGCATGATGAGATGGGAAGTGTCATCGAACACAAAGATTTTTTGATTCGACCAGAAGGTTTTGATATTCCTTTTGATGCGGAGAAAATTCATGGAATTTCAACAGAATTAGCTTTAGAACATGGTGAAACGTTAGAAGATGTACTCTATCTTTTCAATGAGGCACTTTCAAAAGCAAAATTTGTTGTTGGCCAAAATGTTGGTTTCGACTTAAATGTTTTAGGTTGTGAATTTGTTCGAATGAATAAAGATTCAATGATGGCTTCAATGCCAGTATTGGA
>JBEAUV010000089.1:0-10580 GCA_041161265.1 Bacteroidota bacterium
AACGCAGTTATTGGACTTTGCAATACTTCTATTCCTGTTACCATTCTTGTGTCCCGCATGGCCAAATCTTGTCTTTCCTCTTTTATTTGTTCTAAGGTTTTCAATGGTTTAACTACCACTTCTTGTATATCTCTCAGCTTTGGATTTAAATACACTTTTCTTCTAAACTGACAATCAATATCTGCTTCTACCTTAAAATTAACAACATGATAACCAGTCACAGAAATAGAAAGACTATCACCGTTAGAGACGTATAATGAAAAAGAACCATTGGGTTGACCAAAAACTCCTTGACCGGTTCTACGGTTCACTATCATTAAATTATAAAAACTCTGAAGACTTGTCGAATCAATTACTTTTCCAGTAAATAAAACTTTATCGCACTGTTGAGTTAACCCAATAAAAGAAATTAAAAAGCAAGTAGAGAATAAAACTAGGATCTTTTTCATTGAAACGAATTTAGCAAAAAAGATTCCAAAAATGATGAGAACAATATGTTATATAACGTTAAATCAATTGTTGACATTTGTAACAAGTTAGAAAGTTACAAATGTTAATAGCTTTAATTTTCTATTTTGTTGTATTTTTGTAAACAGATGAAAAGAGTTGTAGTTGGCCTATCCGGAGGCGTTGATTCAAGTGTAGCAGCACACTTACTTATCCAACAAGGATACGAAGTAATCGGAATGTTTATGCGTAACTGGCATGATGAAAGTGTAACACTTTCAGATGATTGCCCATGGATTGATGATTCAAATGATGCTTTGTTAATCGCACAGCAACTCGGCATTCCATTTCAAGTTATAGATCTTAGTGCTGAATACAAGGAGCGCATCGTAGACTACATGTTCAGCGAATACGAAGTTGGCCGAACTCCAAACCCTGATATTTTATGTAACCGTGAAATCAAATTTGATGCGTTTTTAAAGGCCGCACTTGAACTTGGAGCTGATTATGTAGCAACTGGTCATTATTGCAGAAGAATTGAGCATAAAGATGGAACTTTTGGATTATTAGCAGGAAAAGATGACAATAAGGATCAATCTTACTTTTTATGCCAGCTAAACCAAGAACAATTAAGTAAAGCACTATTCCCTATTGGGGAATTACAAAAATCTGAAGTTAGAACTATCGCTACGGAAATGAGTCTTGTTACCGCGGATAAAAAAGACTCTCAAGGACTTTGTTTTGTTGGGAAAATTAGTTTACCACAATTCCTTCAACAGAAATTAAAATCAAAAAAAGGAGATGTTATAGAAATACCATTCACGCTAGACGAATTCAAAAACTACGATTCAATTCCGATTTCAATTAAAAATGTAGAGCATTTAACTGTACCTTTCGAATACACTCCAGAAATGGGGAGAGTAGTTGCAGAGCACCAAGGCGCACACTTTTATACAATTGGACAAAGAAAAGGCTTACATATTGGCGGGAGACCAGAACCGTCCTTTGTTATCGGTATTGATACAGAAAAAAATGTTGTTTATTCTGGCCAAACAGACGAGCATCCAGGGCTAAATAGAATTGCTTTAAAGATTAATAATCAAGATGTTCACTGGCTTAATTTAAACTATGAGATTATAAATGGGGAAAGCCTTCCATGTTTTGTCAGGATTAGATATAGACAGAAATTGAAAAAGGCTACAATCATTCAAAAAGAAAGTGGTTTTTATGTCTTATTTGAATCAAAGCAAAAAGGAATAACACCTGGTCAATTTGCCGCTTGGTATATAGGCGATGAACTTATTGGGTCTGGCGTTATAGAGAGCTAGACAGTTTGATTTGTAGTTTTTTGTTTTAAAAATAAGTTACATATGTTATTTAAAGTGATAGTTTGATACTTAAATACAATGGAATTAGGTCTAAAATGGAAATATCCAACTTCCAAATCACACAAAACGTTATCATGTAAACTGATGTAATTTTCGATCAAAAACTATTTGTTTTTAACTTTTAATATTGGATTTTTTTTTAACCTTTAATTGAATCTCCAAGTAAAATGGCAATTTCTACAGAATCTTAAATGTTCCACCAAACTAAATCAAACACATAAAAAAGATATTTCAAAACACAATCGCGTTTAGAATTAATTCTTAGAGAAAGAAACATCACAACGCAAGAACGTTTGAAATAATTGGTTTACTCAATTTGGAATACGTAATTTTTCATTAATCTTACATATCAAATCCGCCTTCTCCTCCGCCCTGTTTTTTATTCGACATTTCTAACTTCCCGAATTTATAAGAGAATGTCACAAAATATTTTCTTGTCAACCATTTGAAGGAAGAAGTTTGCTGAACAGTTGGTTGATCCAAGTTCATATAAAATCCCATTTGATTAAAAATATCTGTTACTCTACAACCCAATGACCATTTACCTTCTTTGAACGTTTTTTCAAACGACAAATCTACAGGTCCTTTACGCTGAACACGACCTTGCACAGTATTTCTAGGTGAATTATAATTTACATTTAACTGAACTGTTGCTGTTTTTTTCCAGAAATCGACTGCACCTGTATACTTAGCGCTCCAACTAATTCCGTTCACATTCCAATCAGCAGTTGTGTTATCATCTACAAATTGAAAATAATTTGCATTCGCAGAAAGTGTATTTCTCCACCATTTAAATGGTTTTACAATTACAACCGCTTCTGACCCAAAATTATGACTAGCATCAAGATTAATAAACGTCATCGCCGACGTATTATCATTATAAAACTCTTTAATTCGAGAAATTATCTGCGTGTTGTGTCGGTAATAAAGACTAACTGTAAATGTCACTTTTTTTATTTCATTTGAATAACCTAAATCATAAGAATCAATGAATTCAGGCTGTAAATACGGATTACCCCTTCTTAAATTGTAAGGGTCAGCATAACTTGTAAACGGATTCAAATCACCCGAACTAGCGCGTGTAATTCGCTTCGAATAACTTAAACTGATTTCAGATTTCTCTGTTAAACTATAGCGTATGTGTGCCGATGGAAAGTAATTGAAATAATCGTTCACGATGCGAATTGTATCTGAAATTAAATTGGGAATTTGGTATGCGTTTTCCAATCTTATTCCACCTTGATATTTGAATTTACCAAGTTGCTGCCCAAAAATCCCATACAAACTAAAAATCTTTTCGTCGTATTGATATTCGAAATTAGACAATGTATCTTCAGCAAACTTTCCTTGTAAGGTATCAAACGATTCTGAATACGTATCAACACTTTGTTGACGGATTATTGCTTTCGTCCCCGTTTCTATTCGTGCTTTAATCTTAGGAAAAGTATAAGTGAAATCTACTTGACCAGTTGTTACATTGTTTCTTTCCTTGTTGAATAATTGTTGTTCAATTGGCTGTGAACCAAGTAATAGTGTGTCGTTTGTGTAATAACTTTGATCATAGTATCCTTGAATATCATCTTTCCCCAAGGATTGATTTAAATCAACTATCAAATTACCACGGTCTTCTTTCAAGTCGTATTTATAATTCACATTAACATCTAAGTTATGTTGCTGAGAAGGATCAGAAGAATTCCTGTTCCACAAAGCCAATTGAGTACCTGTTTGATCAAAACTTGAATTCCATTGAGATCCTGTTCTATCGCGTTGGCCTATACTTGCCGTTGCCGAAATACCTAATAAATGTCTTGCTTTCAAATAAAAATCAGAACCTAATCGAATGGTGTGTCCTGCATTTAAGTCTGTACCAATGCGCTCTTGAAGAATTCTGGATTGAGTTCCGTCTGCAAATGTTTGAGTTAAATCAGAATAATTGTTGCGATAACCTTCATTGTATCGTCCAGTATAGCTTCCGAAAGTATTGAATTTTGAATTTCTATAACTCAATGAAACTCCTCCTTCAATACTGTTCCCTCCTGTTAAATCACCTGAACCTAGTGTTCCATTGATCAACCCATTAAACCCGCGTAATTTATTTTTTTTCAATACAATATTAATGATTCCGGAAGTGCCATCAGGATCGTATTTCGCTGAAGGATTGGTGACAATTTCGATTCTTTCAATGGAACCTGCTGGAAGGGCATCCAATAATGATTTCCCACTAGCTCCTGAAAGTGAACTTGGTCTTCCATCAATTAGAATTGTTACCCCTCCATCTCCTCTTAAACTTACTTTACCTTCTTGGTCTACTTGAACTGACGGTATGTTATTTAATACATCGTTGGCTGTTCCGCCTTTTACAGATAAATCTTCCCCAACATTGTATACCTTCTTATCGATACCGATTTTAAGCAAATCTATTTCACCAACAATTTTTACTTCTTGCAACATTTTAGAATCACCCAATTCCATTTTTATAGTCCCAAGATTCACCACCTTCATGATTGAAGAGATTTTAATGTCGTTCATAATGAGCGGAGCATAACCTGTGAACGATATTTTAGCGTAATAATTTCCAATTGGTAAGTTTTCTAAAATGAATTTGCCTTCTACATCGGTAAAAATGCCTGCCACGATTGAAGAATCTTTGACGGAGAACAATCGGAACGAAACATATTCCAAAGGTGTGTCTTTCGTTTTGTCTAAAACTTTTCCAGAAACAATTCCATCACCAGCACTTTTACCTGATTGAGAATAAGCAAAATAATGAAAGCAAAAAATGGAGAGAAATAAAATAAGGTTTTTCATTAATAGTTTGATTTAATAGTCTTTAATATAAAATAAGAAATAATACTTGTTCCAATTGCGATGTAGCCAATGATTTCAAAATTGAAATATTTACCTGTTTCATCTTGCGTCAGGATCCAACTCCCTAAAAGTACTGCAATTCCACTAGCCAATTGCTGCACAGCAGATCGAATACTCATAAAACCACCTCGTTCGTATGGAGCTGCGGTGCTAATTACTAATGCAGTTCCAGGAATATTACGACCACCAGCGAAAATGAAAAATCCTGAAGTTGCTAAAAGCACCAATGGCATGGGGTTCTCTCCCATTGCCGTAATAAATCCAATTGGAATGCAAGAAAGCAACATCATGATTAAAAAGATTCGCATTTGACCGAAACGGTCAGATAAATAACCTATAAATGGATTTGTAATAAAGGTAAGTATTCCACCAAAGAAATACATCCATACCAATTCTTGTTTTTCGAAGCCAATATTGTGCTCTACATAATCAGCCAAATAAGGGATTATAGCAAATTGACCGAAAAGAATCGTACACGAAAAAATCAATGCTTTTATTTGGTTACTATTTTTTGGAATACGTCTTAAAATCTCCCATGATTTAACAGTTTTTGCTTTAACCAAATGTTCTTTCATTCTGGGTAAAACTAAAACTACCATTATCAACGTTAGCATGGATAAACCAACAATGAAAAAGAAAGGCATGTGCCAATTCCATTTTAAACCAATATAGATTCCTAAAGGAATTCCTAGAGCAGCTGCAGTTGAAAAACCAGCCATGACAATACCGGTTGCTTTTCCTCGATGCTCTGGAGGAATAACATCTCCAACAATTGCAAGAACTACGGCTGAAATTACACCACCAAAAAATCCTGCAAAAATTCGTGCAAAAACAAGAAACTCGTATGTTTCAGCGATTCCACAGAGGAACGTTCCAAAAATAAAAAGTGCATATAAAACAAATAGAAATCGTTTGCGATCAAACTTATCGATAACAAAAATACTCAAGATTCCCGCAATAAAAGCACTGAATAAATAACTTGAAATGATCACACCCCATTGATTATCGTCCATATATAATACTGCTTTTATCGTTGAGGATAAAGGCATTAATATCATGGATTCGATAATATTGGTAAAAACTACAAGTGCTAGAATGGACATCCATCCTATTTGTTTTTTGGTCATTTAAGCGAATTTAAATTCAATTGGATTACTGATTATTTTAGCAACAGGACAACGGTTTGAAACGTCCAATAAACGCTTCACTTGTTCTTCTTCCAATTGATTTTCAAAATTTATTTTCTTAATGATTTCAACTCCTTTTTCTAATTGATTCATCGTTAAATCAATAGAGATTTTACCCGTATTCCATTCTTTGCGTTGCGCAACCATCCGAACGGTAATTAAAATACAACTTGCCAAAGAAGATAGAAATAATTCGGTTGGTTTCGGGCCTTCATCCTTACCTCCCAAATCTATTGGTTCATCGGCAAACCAAACATGTGTAGCTGTGCGATTTTCAACATTGAAATTTTGATTTAAACTTGCTGAGAGCGTTATGGAATCATTCATGATTTGATCTTACTTTGTCTAATAAGTTACTTAGTATATTCGCTTCATCATCTGTAAGACCTGCATTAATCATTGTATTAATATCACTGTTTTTATCAATTTCAGTCAAAAGATGTAGTCCAGAAGTTGATATTTGGACATATACAACGCGTCGGTCTTTATCACAACGAATACGTTCAATCAATCCTTTTTCGATTAATTTATCCATCAATCGCGTTGTGTTTGGAGATTTTTCAATCATACGATCTTTCACAGTGTTCACATTTATGGCTTCACCGGCTCCTCTCAAAATTCTCAAAATATTGAATTGAGGCATCGTTAAATCATACTGATTCATCTTATTTTGCTGGATATTACCCAGGAAATTAGATGTGAAACGAATATTTATAACCGCCTTTTGCTGTGGCGACTTAAATTTTGTTTGGAGTGCTTCATCAATTTTCATGTTGCAAATTTACTTACCATGGTAATATTTTCAAAGGAAAATGAGTTTTATTTGTTCATATTGACAAAATATATGAGTTTAAAGGAAAAAACGTATCTTGTTTATGAATTTGTCTTAATCATAAAATGAGTGTAAGCAAATTGTTTAGCGTTCGTAATCATTAACTAACAAGAAATTTAAATGACAAGAAGTTACTACTCAAATAAGACAAAGAAACAACCGAAAAAATCTTGAAATGGGTAAATACTACAATATTAGTATTGCAAAAAGAAACTTTCTTGGAATTTACCTTTCGAAAAAACCACACACCGAATTATTAGTAAAGCTAATAATTAACTAACTTTGTAAACCATAAGATTAAAAAGTAACACATGAATTTTTTCAAATTAGACCAAGGTCATAACCGTGTTTTTGGATTAGATTTATTGCGATTCATTGCGATATTCATGGTGTTAATTGGTCACAGCTTGATCTTTGTTCCACATGAGTACAAAATCAAGGCTTATGGATTTTTATTAGACGGTGTTTCAATCTTTTTTGTTTTAAGTGGTTTTTTAATTGGTGGGATTTTAATTAAACAATTAGAGAAATCAAAACCCAATTACGCTGGCTTGGTTGAATTCTGGAAAAGAAGATGGTTGCGAACTTTGCCAGCTTACCTTGTTGTCTTATTGTTTTTATTGATTTATACCGCACTTGTTTTACCTAATAATCTACCGAGCGACTGGTATAAGTTCTTTTTTTTTATTCAAAACTTCTTTGCTGAACGTCCTGGTTTTTTTGCTGAAGCATGGAGTTTAAGCATTGAAGAATGGTTTTACTTAACCATTCCATTCATTTTATTTACAGTACTTTACTTTACAAAATCACCTGTAAAATGGACTGTTTTAATCGTTTCAATTTTAGTTGTTATTGCAATCACTTATTTTAGAGTTTATTTATATCAAGCGTACAATTTCTCAGGAAAAGAAGAAGACATTGAAGCCTTCAAAAATTACATGCAATTAAACATTGAATACTCTGTAGTTCCAAGACTTGATTCTATCATGTATGGTGTGATTGCTTCATTTATTGCATATTACTATCCTAAGATTTGGCAAAATAAATTCAACGTCCTTTTGTTTGTAATCGGAATTGGAATTCTTTATTACACTAAATACAACATGGGTAAAAGTTATCTGATTTATGCAGCTGTCTGGGTTTCTTCCTTGAAATCACTTGGTGTATTTTTAATGTTACCTTTTCTAGCAAATCTTAAAAACGGAGGTAAAATCACGTCTTTTATCACCTATTTCAGCTTGATTTCATACTCTTTGTATCTTGTAAATCTGAATGTTGTAGTCAATGTTATTATTAAAAACACCATCAATGGCACATATAGCGGTAAATATATCCAAAATGATTACTGGTATATTGACTATATCCTCTTTTGGGTATTTACAATAGCTATCTCGCATACAATGTATAAATTAGTAGAAGTTCCTTTTATTAATTTGAGGGAGCGCAAAAATATTTTTAAGAAGACACAAAACTAGTTTTCAAAACAAACAATATGAGCTCTATGAAAAATCTCGTATTTCTAATCTTATTGTTGATTCTATCCTCTTGTTCAGTAACATTTGACAAGCAAAAACGTGGAAGCACCCTTTTCAATGGTGGAGATAAACGTATTTCATTTCAAGGAAGATTTGGTTTTGAAGATAGTTTACATCCAATATTTTGGGCACCTGGCTCCTATTTTGAATTGAAATTTGAAGGAACTTTTTGTGAAATAAACCTAGAAGATCAAGTCAAATATGGAAATCACCACAATTACATTGAAATTGTATTGGACAATCAAAAGCCTAGAAGAATTCAATTAAAAGATCAATACAATAAAATTCTGATTGGTAAATACCTAAAAGACACGATTCACTCTGTTTTAGTTTGTAAAAACACAGAAAGTGCAATTGGTTATTTACGGTTTGAAAGTGTTCGTTGTAAAAATCTTTTACCAATAGAAATGAATTACAAACCTGTTTTTGAATTCATAGGTAACTCAATTACGTGTGGAAATGGAATGGACGACAGCGAAATCAAATGCAAACAAGGAACATGGTTTGACCAGCACAATGCTTACATGAGTTACGGTGCTTTAATTTCAAGAAGA
Source organism: Bacteroidota bacterium (assembly GCA_041161265.1). GTDB lineage: Bacteria > Bacteroidota > Bacteroidia > Flavobacteriales_D > Crocinitomicaceae > M0103. The sequence continues at coordinate 8,812 of JBEAUV010000089.1, forward strand.
TTCGATGCTAATTGGCGCCTAAGTGCTGTTTCAGGAATTGGTTTGACACGAAACTGCTGTGGGCTAGAAAATACAATGCCTGAAGTATACGATCGAATTGCGTTTAAAATGACAAGTGAAAAATGGAATTTCACAGCTCAACAACCGAAAGTATTATGCGTCACACTAGGTCAGAATGATGGAATGCAAAAAGAAGAAATCTACATTTCTACCTATTTGAAATTTTTAAAAACGCTAAGAACATAATATCCAAAGGCGAAAATTATTTGTTGCTCGAGTCCAATGGCGAATAAGCGACTCAAAAAACACCTTGAAAAATGCATCACAGAAGTTGTTCAAAAAGTAAATGGTACTGGTGATCAATATGTTTTTTCGTATTTCTACAAAAAACGCTACAAGGGAGGTTGTGACAATCATCCAACGATGGCTGAACACAAAATGATGGCAAATGAATTAGGTGATTTTATTGAAGGGATTTTAGGTGAGAATTTGGCAGTGAGATAATTGGTTTAAAATTTATCAATCTTCTCAACCATTCAATGTGACAAATCCTATTGTTACAATTATTTATTTAGCTAGTTCTCTTTAATCCTCGTCCTTTCGGACCGTCACCTTCACGGAGCACAATCTCAGAATGCAAGAGTTCTACCGCTTCTGCCGAATCCTTCACTTTGGAAGCACTCCGTTCTAACATTTCTTTTTCAAACTCGGTCAATACACTTTTCCTTATACCTACTTCCTTCCAATTGGACAAAGGTCGACATCCTTTTGTGATTCCTCGTGCAAGGGCAAGTGCATCAAGAAGCGCTTGATTTGCTCCTTGTCCTTTGAATGGACTCATTGGGTGCGCTGCATCTCCAATCAGAGTTATATGACTCCCTTTCTCTAAGAATTCTGGTTGAAGTAAAGCTCGGTCATATGCAGGATATCCTGAAATTTGTGCTTCCTGGGTACCCGCAATAATCTGAGGGATAGGATCATGCCAATTGGTTCTACGACACGCTTCTTCTTTGAGCGCATGAGTTCCAAGTGCACTCAACTCCTTGGCTTCTCTTTCTGATATAGGGAAGCTAAGTTGCCACATCACCGTATCTGACGAGAACGGCATCACATAGATACGGTCATTTCCATTTACAGTTTGGAAAACTGTGGCACAATCCAATAAAGGACTGGCAAAACCATTGAGATTTCCCAAAGGACAAATGCCTAAAATCACCATGCAACCGAGATATCTTAAAGGAATACGCTCCTCGCTTATCAGCAATCTCCGAACGGCACTGCGAATTCCATCGGCTCCAACCACAAGATCCGCTTTAGCGCACTTTATCTTTCCATCCACAAGAAAACTTAGCTCAACACCATCATCAGAATCCTTAAAATCTAACAATTGGTGTCCCCACTTTACAACATCATGACCTCCTAGTTGATTGACTAGTTCCAAACGTAGAGACTGTCGTGCAATATGCACATTTGTTCGCTTCGGAGGTGCTTGCTCGCTTGATTGTATCCGCTTTCTCATTCCCCATTCAACGATCACTTTTCCTTCAGTGTTATGTACTAAATGATTTGTAGAATAAACCCCATCTGCTAACGAAAGTATCCCAAATGCCTTCAATGCTTTACTAGCTTGTTGCAACGTGAGACCGTAACCCTGAGAGCGAACATCAAAGCCACTGTCGCGCTCATAAAGGGTAAAAGGTATTCCACGATGCAAACACGCTACAGCTAATGCCACGCCACCAATACCACCACCAATAATAGCCACAGTC
>JBEAUV010000090.1:0-10483 GCA_041161265.1 Bacteroidota bacterium
ACATAATGAAAACGCTTGTTTGTTCGTTCAGGACCACCTTCACCAGCAAACATTCTTGTTGGATCTTCTCCTTCTCGTTTAAATGGAAATAATCCAGCTGTATAAGGAAATTCGCCTGGTACATTTTCTTGTAAAGACCATCTTAAAATATCACCCCATCCTCTGTATTTAGGCATTGCTATTTTTGGGATTTGCAAATGTGAAAGTGATTCTGTATGCGTTTCAATGGTCAATACTTTATCACGTACTTTAAATTCGAATGCTGGATTTTTGTAGGTTAATTTCTTGTCTTCCCATTTCTGAAGAATTTCCCAGTTTTTAGGATCGAAATTTAATTTTTCGGCTTCAAAGGCTTCTTGTAAACCTTTAACCAATCGATCTTTATCTTCATAGGAAGAAGCTTTCATTGTTTGAATTGCCGTATCTAAACCATTTAGTTTTTCAGCAACAAGTACTTGTTCATCAACCCATTTATCAAATGCACGGTTGTTTTCAGAAATTTCAGATAAATAACGTGTTCTATCCGGTGGAATCACAAAAATCTTCTCAGACATTTCTTTCGTGATTTCGAAAGTTGAATGCATTGTAGAACCTGCTTTCTCAACCATCTTATCCATAATTACCTTGTAAAGGGAATTCATTCCAGGATCATTGAATTGAGAAGCAATTGTGCCATAAACTGGCATAGAATCAACATCTGATTCCCACAAATTATGGTTGCGTTGATATTGCTTACGCACATCTCTCAATGCATCTAAAGCGCCTCTTTTGTCGAATTTATTTAATGCAATAACATCCGCAAAATCCAGCATGTCAATTTTTTCTAATTGTGTTGCTGCACCGTATTCTGGTGTCATAACATACAATGAAACATCAGAGTGATCTAGGATTTCAGTATCGGATTGACCAATTCCAGATGTTTCAAGAATTATTAAGTCGTATTCTGCTGCTTTCAGGATTGTAATCGCTTCAGAAACGTGTTTTGAAAGTGCCAAATTTGATTGACGTGTAGCCAGAGAACGCATATAAACGCGATCACTTTTAATAGAATTCATTCTGATTCTATCTCCTAATAATGCTCCACCAGTTTTACGTTTAGATGGGTCAACAGAAACAACAGCAATTTGTTTGGTTGGAAAATCAACTAAGAAGCGTCGAACTAATTCATCAACGAGAGAAGATTTTCCTGAGCCACCTGTTCCTGTGATCCCAAGTACTGGAACGGCCGTATTTTTTGCCATTTCTTGCACTTCTGCCAAGATAACTTTCGATTCTTCAGCAAAATTCTCAGCAGCTGAAATGAGTCGGGCAATTGCAGGAACACTTTTCACTTTCACATGTTTCACTTCATCTGTCAAATTTTGACCGACAGGAAAATCACATCGTTGAATCAAATCATTGATCATTCCTTGCAATCCCATTGATCGACCATCATCAGGGTGATAAATACGTGTAATTCCGTAGCCTTGAAGTTCTTCTATTTCTGAAGGAAGGATTGTACCTCCTCCTCCACCGAATATTTTTATTTGTGGCGCACCTTTTTCTTTCAATAAATCGTGCATGTATTTGAAGTATTCCATATGCCCACCTTGGTAGGAAGTCATAGCAATTGCTTGAGCATCTTCTTGAATGGCACAATTCACAACTTCCTCAACAGAACGGTCGTGACCGAGATGAATTACCTCACAACCAGTTGATTGAATGATTCGACGCATGATATTAATCGCGGCATCATGTCCATCGAACAAAGAAGCGGCAGTTACAATTCGCACTTTATTTACCGGTTTATAAGGCTCTACTTTTTCCATTTCTGTTGATTTATTGTATTTTTTAAAGCGTCCCAAAGGTACAAAAAAGTTGAAAATATTAGCCTTCAAGGCCAGATAATATAAAGCTTAAAAATACTTCTGAAAAATAAACAATTAAAAAATCGTTTACGCTCAAAATAATTATCTAAAAAAATAATTCCCATTTTTTGTTAAGTACTATAACCACCGTATCAAAAAAAAAATACCTTTATGTATAAATTAAATTTAAACATGAAAAAATCGTATATTATTTTCGGTGGAATCGCACTTTTAGCGATTATTTTATTCTTCTCTTATAGAGGAACGTACAATTCAGCAATCGGCTATCAAGAAACAGTGGATCAAGCCTGGAGTGATGTAGGAGCTAGTTACCAAAGACGCGCTGATTTAGTACCACAGTTAGTTGCAACGGTTAAAGGCGCTGCAGCAAATGAAAAGGACATATTGACGAAAGTAACAAATGCAAGAGCAGGAATTTCAAATGCTAAAACTCCAGAAGACATGGAGCTAATGGGTAAAGAAATTAATTCTGCAATTAATTTGGCTTTTGAGGCATATCCACAAATTCGTTCAACTGAAAATTTTGGTGCATTACAAGCTCAATTGGAAGGAACAGAAAACCGAATCAATAAGGCTAGAAATGATTACAATGAAGCAATTAAAAAATACAACTCACACATCAGAGGATTTTTTAATAGTATGTTCTTGAGTAAAGAAACTTTCCCAAAGAAAGAAGGATTCAAAGCAGTTGCAGGTTCAGAAGTTGCTCCTACAGTTAACTTTTAATAGTAAAAACATCAAAAAAAGCGATTTGAAAGAATCGCTTTTTTAATATCCTATAATTGTGGCTAAAAATCCATTTTCCGAAACACAACAAAAGGCAATTCAAGATGCAATTGCCACTGCCGAGTTGAATACTTCTGGTGAAATACGAGTTCATATTGATTCTCGTTGCAAAGACGTGCCAATGAAACACGCGATTGCAATTTTTGAGAAACTCAAAATGCATGAAACTGAACAGCGAAACGGTGTTTTATTTTATGTAGCAATGGAAGATCACAAATTGGCAATACTGGGAGATAAAGGTATTAATGATGTAGTTCCCGATCATTTCTGGGATGTGATTCGCGACATGATGATTGATCAATTTAAAAAGGGCAATTTTACTGAAGGATTGGTTCACGGAATATTAATGGCAGGTGAGGAATTGAAAGTTGCTTTTCCTTATAATGCTGCCGATAACAATGAATTAAGTAATGAAATTTCATTTCAGGATAACAACGAATGAAAAACACACATAACAACACGTCAACAATGAAATTAGCAAAAACGAGTATTCTATTGTTTTTATTTAGTTTCATGAGTATTCTTTCCTTTTCTCAAAGTGATATTCCTGAAGCACCTAATCCTCCGAAACTTTACAATAATTTCTCAACTGCTTATCCTGATTTTCTTTCTTCGAGTGAAGCACAACAATTGGAAATTGACTTAGTAGCTTTTGCGGAACAGACTTCCAATCAAATTGTGGTTATCGTAATTGACGATTTAGCAGGATACGAACCTGTCGAGTATGCTGCTAAGATTGGTGATAAGTGGAAAATTGGAAATGAAAAGGAGGATAATGGAATTGTTATTTTAATAAAACCCACTGGAGGAAAAGGAGAACGTAAAACATTTATCGCAACTGGTCGCGGACTAGAAGGTGCAATTCCAGATTACACATGTAATGAAATCGTAAACAATGAATTGTTACCGAATTTTAAGAATGAAGCATATTATGAAGGAATCACAAGTGCTTTAAAGGTTTTAAAAGCACTCTCAAAAGGAGAATACAATTCAAATCAATATGCTAAAGCGAACAAGAAGAAAGATAGTTTAGTAAAAGTAGTCATCGTTATCATCTTGATAATTATTGTTGTAATCGTTATTGCCCGCGGCAACAAAGGTGGTGGTGGAAATGGTTTCACAATGGGAGCTGCTGGATTATTCTTTGGAGGAGGTCATCGCGGTGGCGGATTCGGTGGTGGAAGTTCTGGCGGCGGATTCGGTGGCTTTGGAGGCGGAAGCTTCGGAGGTGGTGGGTCTGGAGGAAGTTGGTGACCTCGACATCATGACTAGCTCGATGTCCGAATTTCGGCAAGTTCAATGACAGATGACCGATTTTTTTTGTAGACTCGTTAAAAATAGCACCTTTTATTTGTCTAGCAATGGGCTATACATCATGATAGCAGTATTTTCTGCAACTAATTCTTCCGTGCAGGTATTGTTTTCCAAAGAGGTGATTTTTTTCCAAATTTTATTATGTCTAGTATAACCACCCCACCATTGCTGTTGAAAAAAATGGTCAGTTTCAACTATTTCATATTTCAATTTTAATTCTTTATTAGAGCAAATTTCTCCATTCAAATTGTTTTTATCAAGCCACAAATTTATTTGAAACTCTAGATCAGTATTATTCTTCAATTGTAAATCGATATAATTATATGACAATGTAGCGCCACATGCAAATGGGATTGTTCTATTAACATCTGGAAAAACGTCATAACCATGTCGCCAACGTTCAGTAATTGTCAAGGGAGAATGCAGTGCCATCCAATACAAGAGATTGCCCAATTGGCAAAGCCCTCCACCTGTTCCTTTTAATGTTTTACCGTTGTGCAAAATTAGACCATCAAGATAACCTTTTGATTTTGTCGGTCGACCAACAAGTTTCCAAATTGAAAAGGTTTGGCCTGGAAGAATAACTACCTTATCAATATGGCTAATTGCAATTTTAAGATTTGTTACTTTGTTATGTTGCAAATACATATCAACATCCTTCAACTGTCTCTTTAAGATTGATTTGTGTTGAATTATTGGATTATTCAACTTAATATCTCCATGAATTTTGGCAAATTTCAAATCTCCAAATTTCCATTTAATTTGACGTTTCAGAACAAAATATTCTTTCCCAATAATTTTTCGGAGATTGCTCCTTTTTTCTGGTTTTTCTACCCTTTGTTCATTCAACATAGAAACGACTAAAAGTTATTTTATACTAAACACAAATAAAACACTTACATAACTACATTTGTCTCCTTGTCAAAACGCTTATATGAAACGATAACAGCCAAAGTAGCCAAGACAAACATCACTGAAAAACTCAATGCAACTAGACCAACATCCAATGTTCCTGCAATTAATTCTTTTGTAGCTAAAACAATGTTTACAACTGGAATACATGCTGTAACGAGGTTTAATTCAACACCAGGAAAGAAACCAACCATGGCTGGTAAAACCATTACAATATTCAAAGGAGTGATAATACTCTGCGCTTCTTTAAAACTTTTAGCGTACACAGCAATTGGAATCATTACCCCTGCAAAAAAGACCGTTAAAGGAATCAATAAACTGTATAATAAAATAATAAATGATGGACTTAAGATGCTGTGAATGATGTTTAATATTTCTTGATTTTCAACAACATCAAGCACCTCAATTGACATAAATAATCCAAGTAAAGCGCAAGAAGCTGCAACTAAACCAGAAAGAACAACAACGCCCATTTTACCAAAAAGAATTTGCCAACGTGCAACTGGAGTAGTTAATAATGTTTCAATTGTTCCGCGTTCTTTTTCTCCAGTAAACAAATCAATTGCAGGATACATACAACCGATAAATCCAAAAGCAATAAAAATGTATGGTAAAATTCCACCCGCTAATTTCCCAACCATTTCCTTATCAGATGCGATATTTTTATAGGTTGTTTCTATTGGTTTAACTTTTTCGTAGTTCACTCCTAATTGAACGTACCGATTTTGAATTGCTTTTTCTTCAATGATTTTCATATACCCCTCTGCCCTTTCCTGCATTCCCATGTCTGTTGCATTGAAGTAAAATGTCAATGGCGCGGGTTTCATTGAATCGATATATGTATTAAAATCTGCTTTTACATAAGCACCAAGTTGAAGTGAATCTATTTTAAGATCCGCTAGCATTGTCAAAGTATCTTTATAAATAATCACTTCTTTGTTGCCAAAGCTTTCTGGAATAGCATTCAACTCGGTTTGAAGGAAATTATTCTGTTGTCCAACGATTCCTATCTTAATTTTCTTCGTTGCAGCTTCTTCTTGAAAGCTAGCTGAAACAGAGACAAAAACATTCATTATTACAGGAAAAATTAACATTGGGATCACCAACATCATCATTAATGTTCTGCGATCCCGCAACGTATCTTTTAATTCTTTTTTGAATATAGTAAATATCATGGCTTAAGCATTTTGAGATTCATGAACTATTCGAATAAATTCAGCAGTTAAGTTTTCTGCTTTCATATTTTCTTTAAACATTGACATGGTTCCAGAAAAAAGTAATTTTCCTTTGTGAATAATTGCCAAATCATCACACAACAAATCTACTTCACTCATTATGTGGCTAGAAAATATGACTGTTTTTCCTTGTTGCTTACAATCCAAAATCAATTTGATAATATTTTCTGCTGTGATGACATCCAATCCACTTGTTGGTTCATCAAACACAACAACTTCTGGATCGTGAATCATTGTTCTACAGATCGAAACTTTTTGTTTCATTCCTGTACTCAGCTTTCCGATTCTTTTATTTTGAAATTCATGCATGTCGAGTAAGGTGTATAAGCGCTCTTTCCTTTCTTCTAAATCCTTTTTGGAAACACCATACAAATCTGCAAAATATTGAATCAACTCATTAGGAGTAAGTCGAGCATAAAGGCCAGTTGAACCAGTTAGAAATCCAATCTTTTTTCGTGCTTCTTGAGAATTTGTAACGGCATCGATCCCAGCAATTTTAATCGTTCCAGAAGATGGTTTAAAGATTGTCGACAACATTCTCAAAGTCGTTGTTTTTCCAGCACCATTTGGTCCTAATAAAGAAAAAACTCTTCCAGGCTCACATTTAAAACTGATATTATCAACTGCTATTGCTGTTTTTTCGATTGTATTGAGTTCTTTTCTTTGTTGGCGATTTAGCACAAACTCTTTACTTAAATTACTTACTTCTATCATATTGAAGATATTTAAGATTAAAAATAGCTAACTAATTTTAGTTGAATGAACTAATTCTATGAAAGGATTAAAAAGCGTAAAAGTGGTTGTAAAAAGACACTGAATTATCAAAAATTAGTCGAATGCCATACCTACTCCTATTCCACCTCCAATTCCCCATAACATCCCTGCTGTTTTTCTTGTTTCAACGAAACCAGCTAGTGTAAATTTTTCATTGAATAAATAAGTTGTTTTTACACCGAAAGAAGCAGCGTATTTCAAATAAGATTGATTCGTAGTTCTGTTTTTAATGAAATCTAAACCAAGGACATTTGCATAAGGAGAAACATCTATTTTATAACTTGCTGGGATATGAAAACTAACTCCATCTGGCAATGCTAGAATTGCAATACCTACTAAAATCATTGTTCCCTTTGAAGTAGAATCTCCATCAAACAAATTTGAAAAACCAGCACCGATCAGAATCGGACCACCAATTAAACCCATTGAAGAGTGAATATGTCTCACATTATCGTTTCGTAACAAATAGTCAAAATTGTAATTAACACCAACGTATTTATGAAGGATTATCTCACCTGTAAATGAAAAATTATTATAAATGACAGTGTCAATTTTACCTACACTGTATTTAGCAGTTAGATTTATAAATTTCTCATTTAATTGTCCAAAACATTGAATTGCACTAAGGAAGAAAAATAAAACCAGAAATTTTTTCATGAGTTTAATAGAATCTTACACAATAAAAATAAATTAGTCACATATTCGTCCTTTGTGCTCATCGTTGTGAAAATGTGCATCCAATTCTTTTAATTCTTCCAATAATTCTGCTGAGGGAGGTACATTTTGAAGAGCACTCAAATCTGGTTGACCAGCGTCGACCCATGCAGTGTACCATATTGAGCCAACCGCAATTATTGCTGCGCGCATTCTTCTCTCTACCATACCATTCATTCTTTTATGGTATTCTTGAGAAAACTCATAGGAATAAACTGGAATTGTAGTTGTTCCTCGCTGTTCGAAACTGTATTTTTTATCTGAAGGAAAAAATTCAGTCAATTCTTTTTCGATTCGGAGAACTGAATCTAACGCTAAATGAGACCCAGTAACAGCCTCCCAAGCTAAATCATTGACACTTTTAACGTAAATTCCTTTACCGATAAAATAGTCGTAGTCTTCAGCATTTATTTCAACTAAACGACTTTCCCATAAACCGTGAATTCCTTTTTGACCTGTCATTTGACCGTTATAGTTTTCCGTTGTATGCAAGGGAACATGTGCATCACCAATGTAATGTCCGATGTCCGCAGAATACTTCAAGATTAAATCAACATTTTTTGCTTCAAATGCCTTTTGCAATCTCAATTTCATGATATTGATGTGCCATGGAACAATTCCATATGCTTGCAAAGTGTCTTCTGAAAATTTCGCTACAGCATCATACCATTTTCTCGGAATAATTGTAAATGGATCTTCTCCAGGCTTGTAATAATGATCCAAATCGATGTAATGACATTGCGCTTCCCCTTCAACGGCATAGCGTCTTTTATCTGGATCAACGGCATGCTCTGTAAGGTATTCTATGTGTTCTTTGTAAAATCCAAACATTTCAGGTGGCAAAGTAAAAACTGCAACACGATTAATGCGTTTATGACCAAAAAAGCCCCATTTTTTTTGAAGAACATCTGAATTACCAATTGCCATTAAGAAAGGCAATGCAATTAAAAGAAAAAATTTATAGTTTAACCAATTTACCATTTCTAAGAATTGGAATAACGTCTGTTTGATTCGGTGTTAAACAATATTTTATATCCTCGTTGAGATTCAAATTTTTCAATCTTCGTCTATGAGAACTACTTTTTAGATAACCAAAATAATTATCCTTAGCTGAAAGATACAAATATTTTGCAGCAATAGAAGAATCTTCATCTGATATAAATTTCCCAGTATTCAAAAGGTAATCAGAAATTGCACCTGCACAAATTGTGTCTTCAAGGTTGAATTTATCTTGCCATCCAGAACACAAACATAAAACGTTTTTATCTTGTTCTGCTAGCCATTTAGATAAAGCATCCATGTTTAAAAATGATCCAATCACAACAACCTCAGCATCTTTTGCCACATCTAATGATTTCGTTCCATTCGTTGTAGTTAATACTACCTCTTTTCCTCTGAAATTTTCATTCATATATGAAAAAGGAGAATTTCCAAAATCAAAACCTTCAACAATTTGCCCTTTTCTCTCTGCACCAGCTAAATACCCTTTTTGCTTGTACTCCCATGCTTCTTCAACTGAAGGCACAGGGATTATTGCAGCAATTCCATTATCAAAAGCAGCACACATAGCCGATGTTGCTCTTAATACATCGATTACTACAACAATTTCATAATCGTCTTTATAATAATCGTATTCACCTGGAGTGAAACAAACTTCAATGTGTTTTCTTGTATCCATAATTGTGAGCGAAGATAGGGATTTTAGTTGAAATATTTGACTAGTATCAAACTTACCTCTAACATGTAACAACCTTATGATTAAAGAAATTTTCACTAAAAACCCTTTAATTCAGCCGATTACAAAAAACCTTGAGATAATCTTTTATTTTATTGTCACTTGTATCAATAATTGAATTTAGAATTTGAATAAATACAATTTTTGCATAAGACTAAATGTGTTTTCATTAGGAAATTTAAAGTTCAAATCCCTATATTTTATTAACCAAACCAAAAAAGCACTCTTTTCTTGAGTTCCTTCGATCTCTTGAAATTGTTTGTATGCTAATAAGTCAATTTATTTTAGGACGGGGCACACTGCATAAAAAAAGGGAAATTTTCACTTCCCTTTTTTAGTTAGAAATAATCTATTCTACCTTATGAGACTCACATGACCAACCCGCATTATGCGTTCATCATTTCTATTAGATTTGAATTCGATTTTCCAAGTGTATGTTCCATCTTGAATTAAATCAACTTCATGGGTACTTCCATATGATCCATCCCACCCGATTTCAGTATTGTGAGATTCAAAGACAATTTCTCCCCAACGGTTATAGATCAATAAGGTATAATCAGAAGGATCATAACCTGAAGTAAAGATTGGTTTAAATGTTGGGTTATAATCATCATCATCGGGAGTAAATGTGTTTGGCACATAGAAAATCAACTCTTCATAAATTTGAATCGTAGAATATGCTATGTCCTCGCAACCAAATGGTGAGTATGCAATAAGTGTTACGATGTAATTGCCAATTGTATCATTTGAATAATCATGTGATGGGTTAACGGCATCAGTATTGGGCGTATTGTCTCCAAAATTCCAATCATATGTTACAGCGCCAGTTGTAGTGTTGTTGAAATTCACAATTGGATTCATTTCGGAAATTACTGAAGCTGATGGACTGAAAGACGCAATTGGTGCTGCTTCGGTGCAAATCAGATCAATTGCAGTGAATTCACCCACACAACCATTAGTTGATGTTACTGTTAAACTGACATCAAAACAACCTGCTTGAGAGAAAGTATGCGAAACGGTTCCATTACCTGTCAATACTGTTCCATCACTCATTGACCAAACGCTATTAGCAGAATTCGCTGTTGTATTTGTAAAATTAACTGTCAATGGCACACAACCATACGTTACATCTGGTGTAAATGACA
>JBEAUV010000091.1:0-10287 GCA_041161265.1 Bacteroidota bacterium
ATTTCCTCTTTTGTTGGCACCAATGGAAGATGTGAGCGACCCACCTTTTCGTGCGTTGTGTAAAAAACATGGAGCCGATTTAATGTATACGGAATTTATCTCCTCTGAAGGATTAATTCGTGATGCAGCAAAAAGTGTTCAAAAGCTGGATATTTATGAATATGAACGCCCAGTTGGAATTCAAATATTTGGGTACGATATTGAAAGCATGCGTGAAGCAACTCGTATCATTGAAAGAACAAATCCAGATATTATTGATATCAATTTTGGTTGTCCAGTTAAAAAGGTAACATGCAAAGGTGCAGGTGCTGGGATGTTACAAAATATTCCGAAACTGATTCAGATGACTGACGCAATCGTGAAGGAAACAAATTTACCTGTCACTATCAAAACACGTTTGGGTTGGGATGAACAATCAAAATTTGTAGTGAGTACTTCTGAGCAATTACAAGATGTTGGAGTTGAAGCAATTTCAATTCATGGAAGAACAAGAGTGCAATTGTATAAAGGCGATGCAGATTGGACCTTAATTGGCGAAGTGAAAAACAACCCTCGTATGAAAATTCCAATTTTCGGGAATGGAGATATAGATTCCCCGGAAAAGGCACTGGAATATAGAAACAGATACGGTATTGATGGAATCATGATTGGCAGAGCGAGTATCGGTTATCCCTGGATTTTCAATGAAGTAAAACATTTCATGAATACCGGAACTCATTTGGCTGCTCCAGGAATAAAAGAACGCGTTGAAGCTGCACGTGAACATCTAATAATGAGTGTAAATTGGAAAGGTGAAGGGTTAGGTATTGCTGAGATGAAAAGACATTACACCAATTATTTTAAAGGAATCGCACATTTCAAAGATTACCGATTGAAATTAGTTACCTCATTCGAATTGAATGAAATCATGGATATTTTGAATTACATCGTTGAACATGAACATGAATTTGAATTTGCTTAATTCAGATTTCATAATTCATTTGAGAATGAACCCAATCAAAAGCTTTCTCTAAGGAATAGAAAATACGTGTTGGTTTCACTGGTTTGTTTATGCGGATATAAAAATCAGCAAGTATTTTTTGAGGAAAATTACTGATAACAATGGCATCTATCCTAGTATAGGAATTATTGGTTGGTGAAGCTGCCCATTCTCGAACTTCTGGGTCAACATCGGAAAAAGAATGAAATTCATAAATGTTATAAAATGGACCGCCACCATGTTCATCCAGAAAATCATATCCTTTTTGAACAAACTCCATAGTTACCTTTTCATTTTTCTTAACAATAACATGGTAAATCTTGTTTTCATACAAGCGAAAGATACTTGATCCAATATCTTTTTCTACTATTAATTTGCTTTTATGAAGGTTGTTTGATTCCAATTATTAAATAAATTACCATAAGTAACTACCTCATTACCTTGCAAATATAGTGTAAATTATATAATTAATAAATTGTCAATGTAACTTGTAATTCATAACTAGCAACTTTTAACTTGTAATTCTTAATTTAGCATTCAAAATAAATTTTATGCAACGGTATCAAAGTTACGCACTCGGAAAATGGTTTGATGGTGAAGGAACAGAAACGAATCTGTACAACGCTATTACTGGAGAAAAGATTGGTGAAACATCTAGTCTTGGTTTAGATTATGCTGCGATGTTGGAGTATGGTCGCAAGACGGGTGGACAAGTATTGCGTAAAATGACTTTTCAGGAGCGTGGCCGAATGTTGAAAGCTTTGGCTTTGCATTTAATGAGTAAAAAAGAAAAATATTATCAAGTTAGTGCTTGGACAGGAGCTACAAAAGTTGATTCATGGATTGATATTGAAGGTGGAATCGGAAACGTTTTTGCCAATGCATCTTTGAGAAAGCAATTTCCTGATTTATCTTATTATGTTGATGGAGCTGCAGCTCCACTTTCTAAAAATGGAACGTTTATCGGTCACCATATCATGGTGCCAAAACAAGGTGTTGCTGTACATATAAATGCATTCAATTTTCCTATTTGGGGAATGTTGGAAAAAATAGCAGTGAATTTGATGGCTGGCGTTCCTGCAATTGTGAAACCTTCTGAATATACTTGCTATTTAACAGAAGTCATGGTGCGTGATATCATTGATTCTAAGATTCTTCCTGAAGGTTCTTTGCAACTTGTTTGTGGTTTGGGACGTGGAATAATTGACCATGTTTCGTCTGAAGATACTGTAACATTTACAGGAAGCGCACATACCGGAAAATTATTAAAAGCATTACCTCATATTGTTCAAGAAAGTGTTTCATTCAATTTAGAAGCTGATTCTTTGAATGCGACAATTCTTGGTGAACATGCAGTTCTTGGAACGGAAGAATTTGATTTGTTTATAAAGGAAACGGTAAAAGAGATTACTGTTAAAGCGGGTCAGAAATGTACGGCTGTTCGACGAATCATCGTTCCTGAAAATATGATTGATGAAGTTGAAAAAGCAATTGCAGCACGTTTAGCAACAACAAAAATTGGTGATCCAAGTTTTGAAGGCGTAAGAATGGGTTCGTTGGCTTCTCAAATTCAAGTTGGCCGTGTAAGAGAAAGCGTTGAGTTCTTATCAAAATCTCAAGATATTGTTTACGGAAGTTTGGATGATTTTGAAGTGTTTGGTGCAGATAAAAATGTTGGAGCATTCTTTTCGCCTATTCTTTTCAGGAACAACGATCCTTTCAATAAAACGGATGTTCACAACATCGAAGCATTTGGACCAGTTTCTACTGTTATGCCATATAGAACGATGGACGAAGCAATTGAATTAGCGCGAATGGGGAAAGGTTCTTTGGTTTCATCTATTGTGACACCAAATGACAAAGAAGCGATGGAATATGTTGTTGGTGCAGCAAGCATGCACGGACGTATTTTAGTCTTAAATAAAGATTGCGCGAAAGAAAGTACTGGTCACGGTTCTCCAATGCCGTTGTTAACACACGGCGGACCTGGTAGAGCAGGAGGTGGTGAAGAAATGGGTGGTAAACGTGGTGTTTTACACTATTTACAAAGAACAGCAATTCAAGGACATCCAACGACAATTACCAAAATCACACAACAATTCCAGGTGGGTGCAGAAATGCCAGAAGCAAATCCACATTTGTTCAGACAACATTTTGAAGAGCTAGTGATTGGTGAAACGGTTTTTACACATAAGCACACAGTTACTGAAGCTGACATAGTAAATTTTGCAAATGTCTCAGGAGATAATTTCTATGCACACATGGATGCAACATCTTTGGATGGAACAATTTTCGAAAAAAGAGTGGCACACGGATATTTTGTATTATCCAAAGCAGCTGGTTTATTCGTTGATCCAAAGAAAGGTCCAGTTTTGTTGAATTATGGAGTTGAAGAAGCACGTTTCACGAAACCTGTTTATCCTGGAGCAACATTAGGCGTGCGATTTACAGTGAAAGAAAAAATAGATCAAGAAAAACGCACCGATGACGATATCGCCAAAGGAATTGTGAAATTCTTAGTGGATGTGTATGACGAAGAAGGTGAAACTGTTGCGTTGGCTACAATCTTGACGATGGTTAGAAAATTGGACCAAACTGTTTAATAAAGTAAAAAGGACCCTTCGACGGGCTCAGGGGCCTTTTTACTTTATTTCTAATACTCAAAATACGCAAACGGTTTAAACGTATCCGATACCGCTTGATACATCAATATCACAATTATCGCCACAGCCAAAGCTTGCACTGGCATTGGGAATCGTTTAAATAAATTTTCCCAAAGCGCTTTTACTTTTTGCGGTAACCAATGAACAATATAACCTGCTAGAATCACCCAAAAAACACTTTGATAAGTAGACAATACTTTGACGAAAGTTGCCCATTTAAAATCGAAGTGATTCCAAATGTGATTCAACATGGCTAAAGGAGCGCCTTCATCTTCTAGTCTGAACCAGATTCGTGTAAACGTGATAAAATTAAACGTGATGAAAATCTTCCAGAAATGAACAATCAACCAACTTTTATTCTCGTAAGGTGAAATCTTTTTCCAGTGATTGTAGAGAATTAAAGCCAATCCATTCATCGTTCCCCACATCACAAAATTCTCACTTGCTCCATGCCACAATCCACCAACAACCATCGTAATTAACAAGTTCAAATCACGGTGAACATATTGTTTGAAATTTGGAATTACTAAAACTCCAATAATGTAAACTACTGTTAAACCAGCGTAAACAAAAATCAATTCATACCATTGCGTTATGAATATGAGGAAGATAAAAATGATGGTTGTGGCAACGTATGTTCCGACACCACCAGTCTTATTACCACCTAACGGAATGTATAAATAATCCCGCAACCAAGAACCCAAGGATTTGTGCCATCTTCTCCAGAAATCTGCAACACTAACAGCCTTGTAGGGCGAATTGAAGTTTTCCAAAAGCTTGATACCCATTAAGCGTGAAAGCCCAATTGCAATGTCCGTGTAACCAGAGAAATCACCATAAATTTGCAGAGAATAACCCCACATCGCTAGAATACTTACAAAACCTGGATAGGCTTCGGGCGCATCAACCACTTTGTCAATGAAGTGCACAGCAATGTAATCAGCAAGTACAATCTTCTTGATTAATCCTTTTGTAATTTGTATAATCGCTCCACTAAAATCGTCTTTATTTAAAGCATAAGGCTGACGAATTTGAGGAAGGAAATCTTTTGCTCGAACTATTGGTCCCAACAATAAATGCGGGAAAAACGTCACGAAAAATGTATAATCAAAGAAATTCTTTACAGGTTCAACTTCCTTTCTGTAAATGTCAATGAAATACGAAATACTCTGAAATGTAAAGAAGGAAAGTCCAATTGGTAAAATGATTTGGTCGACAGCAAAGTAATTCCCATCAAAAAAACTATTTCCCCAATAAGAAAGATGGTTGAATACTTGAAAGTCAGTGCGGAACATTTCATTGAATGAATCCGTGAAAAAGTAAGCATATTTGAAATAGGCAAGTACTACAATATTTAGAAAAGCGGCTATTCCTATAATCCATTTCTTAGATTTTTTTGATTGAGCAGAGTGCACCCATTTTCCGAAGAAGTAATTCCCTATTAAACTTGCACCAAGGAGAATAATAAAGAGTCCAGAAGCTTTGAAGTAAAAGAAAATACTTATCGCAGTTAAGAAAACACTTCGAACCATATAATGCTTGTAAATCATAGAGAATACAACCATTACGAGAATGAAGAACAACCAGAAATCCAATTGTGAGAAAATCAGTGGTTCCTTTGCGTCGAAAGAAAATATTTGCCAAATACGCTCCATTTAGTGTGTTTTTTTATAATCGTTAATATTTTTCATTTGATCCAAATACTTCAAGAAAGCATCGATCAATAAATCGCCATTTAAATGATATCCCATTCCTGAAAAATGCACCATATCACTTTGCATTAATCCATGTCTCAACCACGTTTTTGAAGAACCTAGTTCACCCATTATTCCATAAAAATCCCAAACTGGAAATTTGTATTGTTCTGCCAATTCAATTATTACTTCTCGTTGGCGACTCGTATTCCGATTCAAGTATTTTCGCTTGTAATAAACATCATTAGGAACAGTAAGTAGAATGGCGCATTTAGGATTTGCTCTCAATACTTTTTGAATCATTTTGTCCAAGTTCTTTTTGTAAACCTTTGGATCGAAACTATTATAAGGAACAAAACCATCGTTGGTTCCAACAGAAAAAGCAAAGAAATCAGGCGGATATAATGCTAATTGTTCTTCAAAATTGACATTTTCTAAATAAGTGTAAAGTCCAGCACCATTGATTCCAATTGTTGTGTACGAAATTCCGGGATCTTCATTCATGAATTGAAAACCATAGATTTCTAATTCTAACACCTCTCTGGTGATCCTGGAAAATTGAAGGTCCATTTGATCTAATGGGTCAGAAAAATAAACATCTGTGTAGCCTTTTTCTAAATTATTTTCAATTCGTGTGATCAAAATTTCATCCGCTCCAAAATTTAATTCAAAGGGTAATTCTCCTTTATTGTGATAGATTCTAACACCAGTAAATGGCGGTTTTACAATTGTTCGATCGTGCTTGAAATAGAGATTAATCATCGAATCACGGCAAATTAAAGCAGCTCCCATAACTCCATAATCAATCGTTGCGGGACGATGATTGACAGATCGATAACCTGTCCAACTGTTGGGAGATGAAAATTCGTAATTCGCTGGATTATTCGTTTTCGCTAAATCAAACGGAAAAACGATTCCTCGTTCACCACTAACTCCTGGCCAATTGGATTGTAAAAAAGTTCTGAAATCATGTGTGTAAATATCAGCCTGAAGATGTGAAGCACCCAAATGATAAAAGTTTAATTTTCTGTCCTTTTTTTGAATCATTGAATCAAACTCGGAAAATAAATGTTCCCAATTGGGACTTTTAACCGAGAAGAATTGAAAATTATTTTTTTCAAAAGCGATAAACGGATAAAGTTTAGAAACGGAAGAATCTAATCTTGAAAACTCAGGGAAACAATACAAATTTAAGGAGTCACTTGCACACGTGTTTATTGTTCCTTGTGCTTTAATTGAAAACACGAGTAACATGACAAGTAAGAAACTACTTAGTTTTTGAATCACTTTTTACGTTCGTTTATTGAGTAATTCCCTGTTGCCATTTTGCATATTCAGCAGCAAAAGCTTCAAAAAAGAGCTGAGAAACGATACTTGCTCCTTTTGGACCAAAATGTATGTAATCTTTTCCTGCTAATCCTTGATCAACCCATGAAGGCATTGAATTAAACCCACCCATTGCGCTATACATATCCCAGTATCCTGCTCCTGCATCGAAGGAAACTTTCTTCATTTGTGCAACGCAGTATGGGAGTAATGGATACGTCACAAATACTCCATTTTCCAATTTAGACATGTCGCTTGGGCCAATAACAATAATAGCTGCTGATGGTCGCAGTTTTTTTATTGCATTTAATTGTCCTTTAAAATAACTTGTATAATTTCTTACGGATGCACTGTCTTTGAAGAATGGCACAGAATTCCCTCCAAATTGCATGATTATCAATTCAGCATTCAAATCACTATACATTCTACCTAATAAATTTTGATCCATTGAACCGAAGATTGTTCCAGAAGAACCACGCATTCCAATATTGCTCACTTGAACACCATAATCTCCTTCCAACGAAAAGCTACTGATTGTTGGGCTAACAGTTGCTGAAAAGACATATTTTAACTTTCCAGGTGTTGAAGGAAATGTCAATTCAACTGAATGTGGTTTCCCATCTGTTTCAAGGCTATCTTCATGAATTAAAGCACCATTTTGATACACCTTTAAAGCACAAGGTTTAACGCAGCTATTGTAATACATTTTAACATTGTTGTATTGTTTGGCTCTCGAGTAAGCACCTTTTCCTGGTTCGATTTCAATCCAAGCCTCTTTAATGGAAGTCTCATTTGCTAATCCAGTACTATCCAATTCGGGAGTAAATCTTGCCGCAGAGCCCATTACACCATATCTTCTGTTTTTTAGTTTTGCCCCACCATAACATGTGTAACGCACAAAATTCGGAGAATAAGTTTGCTTAAACGTCATTGTACTGTAAACATTTGTCGCAGGAATTAAACCTGGTCCATTGCCGCCAAATTGATTTTGAATTCTTTGACGAATATAGGCGGTCATTCGATCACCTTCAATTTGTGAATCACCATAATGTAAAATGTGAAGTTTCTTTTTTGAACTTGCTACATTTTGTAATTTCTCAAAAAATGCATGAAGGTTTGCTCTACTGTTATCATTTAAGGCAATTGAGGTGGCACTTTCTGCTGATAGCGCTCCTCCTGAAGCTGCACCAAGATCTCCGTTTGAACCATTTTTATGCTTCATTAATGGGTCTTCCATGTCAATACTACTCGTGTCAACTTTTGCAACAACACTAGAAATGTCTTTTTTATCCTGCTTAACTGGATTGAAAAATTCGTTTTGTGTTAAAAAGTGAACTTTTCCAAAGCCAAGATTCCACCCATCTTTAGGAATGAACAATACTACTGGTGACACAATTAAAAATATGCCTAGAACAAATAATAATACGTGAAAAGGTTTTAATTCTTTCAAATTGTAAATTTTAAGCGCAAATTTAGTCATCACAACTGTGAATAGGGGGGTGGCTAACTATTTTTCTTAACACAAAAAGGTGGATTTTATTCACAAAAAAAACCGTCTCAAACGAAACGGTTTTAAAATTTAAAGGTTGTAATGATCTTTACTCAATTATAATTTTTCCTGTTCCTAAAACAATGTTTGCTGTTGAAATAGAATAGAAATAAATTCCATTTTCGATTCCCTCCCTTGATAATTGGAAGTTTGATTCATTAATTCCTTGAATTGATTTCACTATTTTACCTTGTACATCTGTTAATGTGAAATTGAATGGTATGTTTTCTCCCGCATCAACAACGAAAAGGGTACTTTCTTTGAATGGATTTGGGTAAACTTTTATTTGATTAGAATTTGTCGATAATTCACTTGTTCCTAAAATATATTCAATTGTATTCAATACAGAATTCGTAACAATTGCAGGATTAAAATCAAAATAAATTTCAGCTTTATTCCTGATTTCAGTACCAATTGCCAATGGGAATATTCTTTTTACTTCGAATCTAATTGAACCATGACTTGCAGCCTCATTACTTGTACTATCTGGTAAAAAGATGTTGTAAAAGTTGAATTTAACAACTCCTGGAGCAATCCATTCTGGTGTAACTGTGTGACTTGATCCAACAATTTTTAAACTTGAAGGAATAATATTGGCATCAAGGGTATCTATAATACTGATGTTATAAGCAGCTGCAGTTCCTGTGTTTTGAAAGTGAATTGTATAGTTCAATACTGAATCATCAAAATAATCTATTCCACCTGTTGCTCCAGCTCCAGCAGGAGAAACTTCTTTGAAATTTGGGTCATACGAATTTACAACAGGTAAACAGAAGTTGTAAACATTGTTGGTTATATTAAGATCAGATGCAGGAATTGTTGTGATTACTTTAAAACATAAATTATCTCCTATTGTAACCGTTGGAATTGGTGTTAAATGAACGTTTGCAAAGAAACTATTCCAATAACCTCCGGATGATAAGTTTGTAAGATTGAAATAATCCCAAATCAATGTGTCTCCACTTATTGTTGGTGTTGGTACAGAACTTAATATCGGGTTGAAAACAACTCGATTATCTAAAAGGAGTTTCAATTGTCCAGATGCAACATCACAACCTGTATTGCTCACAGTTGGAAATAAATAAAAGGGAATATTTGGTCGAATTATGCCGTTTGACCCAGCATAACATTGAACATCAACATTGCTTGAACATTGTAATGAGAAATCGACATTGCTTTGAGGTAAAGTTGAAAAGGAATATACTACTGGAGAACAAGCCGTAGATGGAAAAATGAACTGGTAATTAGAAGGTATATATACAGAATAATCTGTCATCCATGTTTCTTGAACTGTAATATTGTACATCCCATTTGCGTCAGAATAACCACCTGCACCAATACTACTTACAGAAGGGCTATTTAAATTTGCATAACTTGAAGTATTGATTGATTGGAGAGGTACATCCGCACCATTAAAAGAGCAATCTGCATTGTAATCAACATAAACTCTTCCTGAAACATTGCCGTATAAACAAGGTGAACTAACAAAATTTGAATAAAAATTGGAAATATTGTGAGCTGTATCAAGACCTGAAACTACTTTTACTAAAGGTCCGAAAAAATTTGCGTTTCCAGCTGACAATTGATCATCTGTAATCACCATATTGAAAATTGGAACTGGTAGAAATACATACCAAGGATTTGCACCTGTTGAATTGATGTCTTGACTGTATAAAGTTCCAGAAGACTCATCTTTTATCTTTACAGAGTCACCTAGAAAAGAATTAGAAATTGTAATGGCATACATCAAATTACATGTTGAAGAACAGGTGTTAAAATCATGATTCATTGATGGTTGAGGCATTGCATTTATGTCTCCTTGGACATATTGGGCTTTTACCGAAAGTGTAATACAAGACAAAAGAAGTAGTAGGTAGGTTGATTTCATTGTAATAGATTTTATATTGTTAATTCTTATGGTTGTTAGACGTGAATTTTGATTATTCAGTTGTCTCTTTATTGAATTAAACACTATTCGCTTTATATTCAAGCTGTTAATAGGTGGTGATAGTTTTTTGAAATCGATTAAGACTGAATTACATCAAATTTTGACAAAAAAAAAGTGCTGTATTTTGA
>JBEAUV010000092.1:0-10212 GCA_041161265.1 Bacteroidota bacterium
GCTGTATCCATGACTACAAATTTCTTTTTTGCCATACTAATCGCTTTCGAAAAAGCATTAAAAACGGCCACTTCTTCAGTACAGGGCGATTTTAAATCTTCCGCTATTAATTTTTTCCCTTCCTCGTCTAATCCTTTTCCTTTTTGCTCTAATATTTTGTCCATGTAACGCTTTGTTTCCACTTTAGGATCAATTCGTTCGATTGTTAAAGTTGAAGGAAGTTCTCCAAGCTGATCGATAAAATCATGTATATGAGCGGCAGGGTCGGTAGTTGTCAACAGCACTTCGAATCCTTTTTTTGCCAATAAAACTGCTATTGCTGATGCAGCGAGCGTTTTTCCTACTCCTCCTTTTCCCATTGTCATTATTAATCCGTGTTGTTGATTGGCAGACAAATCATCAGTCAACTTTGATATCGATTCTAAAATTTGTTGTGAATCCTTTTTATTGTTTATTTCTTTTTGAGAAATATCTTCTTGAAGTTTTACATTAAAAAGCGAGCGTAACTTATTAATTCCCAAAACATTGTATGGCAATAACGGAAACGTTTTAAACTCCATTTGTTTTAAGTTTTCCGGAATTAAAGAAAGTTGTTCATTTGACAAACTCTCTATTTTTTTTGCCAATAAATCGGTAGCATCAATTGCTTTAAAGACACCATTGATATACAGTCGTTGATTGGACATTCCTAATTCTCTGATTTCGTTACTTGTTCGTGACGCTTCTTTCAGTGAAACTTTGTCTGCTCTAGTAACAATATAAAAAGTTGTTATTGAGGAATCTCTCAATCTTTTAACAACGTTATGGTATCTTTCCTTTCCACTTTTAAGCGCCGATGTTGATCCCAGACACGAAGCCCCATCTGGGTTTTCATCTGTAAAACGTGACCAGGCAGCGGGTAATTCAAGTAGTCTTAACGTATGCCCTGTTGGAGCAGTATCAAAAATAACAACATCAAATTTCCCCCCTTCTGTTTCACCTGAAACGAAACGTGAAAATTCATCAAAAGAAGCAATCTCAGTAGTGCATGCTCCTGAAAGGTCCTCGCGTATTTTCTTTATTTCCTTTTCGGACATCGCACCTTCTAATGGTTGGATAACCCTGATACGGTATTCTTCAGCGGCTTTTTCAGGATTGATGTTAACGGCATAAAGATTATCAATTCCTTTGATCGGATTTATTTTCTCATTCACGTCGCTTTCCAAAACATCTTTCAAATTGGATGCAGGATCAGTACTAACCAACAGAACAACCTTTCCTGAATCAGCCATTTCAATTGCAGTTGCACAAGCCAATGACGTTTTCCCTACACCACCTTTACCCGTAAAGAACAAAAAGGCAGTTTTTGAATCACTCATAAAAATTTTTATTTATTTCAATTGTCTATTTGTTAAAGGTATTGCTGATTTAATTGAAAAAAAATGATAATTATCATCAATAACTGGCAAATAATCTTTCCTATTTTTAATTTGATGAATATGTTTAATGAATTTTTACGCCAAATAGCATAAAAATTTTCAATCAAGCTGTGCTAACAGTCATTCTTTTAGTTTTCAATGCCCTATTATTTCTCGTTGTTATTCATAATCAGACAATTTGAATTTATTGTACTACTTTTGCCAACGATTAACCATGTTTATTTTTTAACATTTTTAATTTGAGTTTACCATTATCGAATCTAAAAATCAACTTTATGAAGAAAAAAACGCTTGTTTTCGTTTCACTTCTCTCAACACTCTCTTTGTCTGCACAGGAGGTAATTTCTTCACAAGGAGAAACTTACTCCAATACAAACGGCAGCATTGATTTTACTGTTGGTGAAGTAGTGATTAACACGGGTACAAACGGAACGAATGACCTTACACAAGGTTTTCACCAAACCAACTGGAACTTCTTAGGTGTAGAAAATCATGTTGCCAATTATGAAGCAATAATTTTCCCAAATCCGACAGAAGACATTCTGAACATCAAAACGAGCAAGTTCGAAAATGTGACCTACACACTGTATGACGCGCAAGGTAAATTGGTACTTCAGGACAAGATTTCTTCTGAATTGACAGCTCTTCAAGTGGGGCACTTGGCTCCAGGAAGTTATTCGCTAACTTTGAATAATGATACTCTAAATCTTAAGACATTTAAATTAGTTAAATCATATTAATGAATACAATTTTGAAAAACACACAAATCATGTATAAAAAAATAATCCTATCACTCGTTGCGATTGCAACAATCTCATTAAGCTCTTTTGGTCAAGCACCAGAAGCGTTTAAATACCAAGCAGTCGTTAGAGACGCTGCGAACACCATTTTGAACAACCAAGCAGTTGGAATGCAAATTGAAATTCTACAAGGTGGAATTGGTGGGTCAGTTGTTTATACGGAATCATTTGCTCCAACAACAAACTCTTATGGACTTGTGAACCTTGAAATCGGAACAGGAACGACAAGTGACGATTTCACTGTCATTGATTGGGCAAACGACACCTACTTTATGCGCACCTCAATAGATGTTACAGGAGGTTCATCCTATGCAGTAATGGGAACCTCTCAATTAGTGAGTGTTCCTTATGCGTTGCATGCTAAAACAGCAGAAAACGTAATTAACGATCAAGTAAATGATGCCGATGCGGATCCAACGAATGAGATGAACACTTCTGTTGTTTTAAATGGAACAGATTTAGAAACAACAGATGGTAATGGAACAATAGTAACTGATTTATCTTCATTGGTAGACGATGCAGATGCTGACGCAACAAATGAAATGAACACTTCTGTTGTTTTGAACGGAACAGATTTAGAAACGACAGATGGAAATGGAACAATCGTAACTGATTTATCTTCGCTTGCAGATGATGCGGATGCGGATATTACAAATGAAATACAAAACATTGAACAAGTTTTAATCGTTGGAAATGATGCCAATGGAAATAACCTAGTAAATACAGGAAAGATTGGAATTGGAACTGCAACACCAAATGCAGAATCTTCCATGGAAATTGCAACAGCGCTTCCAGTTATTTTTCCTTCCATGACGCAAGCGCAAGTGAATGCAATTGTTACGCCAGTTGAAGGCATGGTGCAGTTCAATGCTGATTCCCATAAATTGCAAGTATACGCCATGTTAACGGACAATGCAGAAATATTGAATGAAATATACATTGGCAATGAAAGTGGTCCATTTGGCTTTATAGTTGACCAATCATTTACATCTCCAATTGATGGTCAAGTTATCGCAGTAGAATTGATGTTTAAAGATTGGGGTGGTGGTTTTCCAGATATTGATTTCATGGGTCAAGGAATTTATACTGTACCTAGTTATTCTCAATTCACATGGCATACATTTATCTTAACGTCTCCAATGGCTGTTACTGCAGGGATTCCTGCAAATTTCATGTTTATAGGACCAGGTGTAGACCAAAGGTCATTTGCTACCAATTCAAATTATCCAAATGGAAATTTACAGTGTTGTTTGATGACACCTGATAATGATGTTTTGTTCAGAGTCCACATCCAACCAGTTGCTGGTTCTTTTGGTTGGCAGAACATGCATTAAAAGACTTTCTTTATATATTAAAAGCCCTCAGAAGAGGGCTTTTAATATATAACTACTGCGACATTTAAAATAACCCACGCTATCGTCATTGATTTGCGCATTCAGTTTTAATTCGTCAGTGGTAATGTTTACATCAATGATAACCTCCAATTTCTGCACCTTCTCAGGATTTATAATAGTTAAAAATTTACAGTCTGTTATTTCCAAAAGGCGGTATTTCTTTCCTGAAAAATATTCGAGTAATTCATGAATTAGTTGAATTTGAATAACGCCAGGAGTTACAGGAAAACCTGGGAAATGACCTTTATAGACAATGTGTGTTGGATCAAGAGTAACTTTGCACGAATAACCTGTGGGCGTCGTTGAACTGTCTACCAACGTAAAAAAAGAATCTAATAACTTCATGGAACTTTTTTTAAAAGTGTCAAACCCAAATTTTTCGGAATCAAATTATTTAGTATAAGGACATTAGACAACGTACTTCCCTCTTTAATTAGCATGTCATAACCAATATGCGTGGCAAAAGCTGAATTCGTTAAGTAGGTTCCTGTTTTTGTGTCGAGATGAAGAAATTCTGCGTTTTTAAAAAGCGATTTCAATTTATTCACTTTTTCACCTTCAAATGATGAATAGAGAATGTAATCAATGTCCTTAAATTCACATTCATTGGCGCTTAAAAATTCATTTATTTCAGGGAAAATATCCTTGCAATTTGCACTGCATACTGTATTTACAATTTGTACAGCATCAACATCAGGTTTATCCGCAGCAAGCAGAAAAAAAGAAGCACCAAATGTTACATTTATTGACTCATTTTTAAGTCTTTCTTTCGTGTTAAAAAAGACAGAATTAGCTTCGTCAGAAGCACCAACCAAAACAAACTTAGCTCCTTCTTCCAAATTCATTACCCCATCAATTAGGGCATGCTCGAACGAAAGTGAATTTTGAGTATGGGTATTATTATAACCATGATTCTTTAATGCCAAGGAAATCTGTCCTGCAATTGTATTATGAGTGGATAAGATAAATGACGTAGGTGCAATTATTTCACCCTTTGATTCATATATCTTTTCTTGAAAATTTTCTGTGTGATAAATACTACCTAATGCCGTTCCTACTGCAATTGCATCTATTTTGTTCGTTAAATCCTCGGGTATGCAATTCTTGGAACAAGCAACAGCCATTTTAATGACATCACTCATTCTCCTCGCTTCCATCGGAGGAATGAGCTTTAAATAATCTGGATGCATAAGATGAGATGCATCATCAATATCTGGCAAGTGATCTGAAAAACCAACAATTCCAAAAGTAGGTTGATACGAAATGGTAGATGCCTTGAGAATGTACATTAGTCTATTTTACTAAAAATTAATGAGCTACAATTTCCTCCAAATCCAAATGAATTTGAAATGACATGCTTCACTTCTGTGTGCTTCATTTGTTGTAATGGAATTAATCCTGATTGTGCACTTTCTTGTTCAAATCTTAGATTATTTGGCATAAATTGCTCTGTTATTGTTAACACAGAAAATACAGCTTCAATTGCTCCTGATGCTGCCAATGTATGACCTGTAAAAGTTTTTGTAGAACTGAACGGAGGCACTTTGTTAGTAAACACGTTTTTTAGCGCTTGAGCTTCTGATTCGTCATTATTGATTGTACCGGTTCCATGCACGTTAACATAACTTATCTCCTCCGCACTTAAATTGGATACTTTAAGTGCATTTTCCATGGTCAATGTTGCTCCTTTTCCATCAGGAGAACTTGCAGTTTGATGGTAATTATCGCTTGCATTGTTCCAACCAGAAAGTTCACATAAAATAGCATTTTTAGATCGTTCAATACTTTTTTCACTCTCAATTAAAAGAAAACCAGCGCCTTCACCAAGATTTAGTCCTTTTCTATTTAAGTCAAATGGTTTACATAACTCATTATCAACAATATTCAAAGCACTAAATCCTTTTAAATTGTGTTCGGCAATGGGATCTATACCACCAACTAACACCCTGTCCAAACGTCCACTTCTTATAAGTCGAGCTCCTAATAAAATGGCATTCGCTCCTGATGAACAAGCAGTAGAAAGCGTATTTATATACCCTTTAATTCCTAAAATTTCAGCAATCTCTTCAGTTGTTTTTCCATTTTCTTGAACCATGAATTTAGAATAATCAGCTTTTTGATCCTGCTTGTATTTTTTAAAATAATATTCTGAAATATCCAAGCCTCCGACAGAAGTTGATGAAATGATTCCAGTTTTTATGCTGTCGTCAATTTTATTATTACCCCACGCTTCTTTTGCGGCAACAAGTCCTAATAATACTGTTCGAGAGATCTTTTGTCCGGTAAGTTCTAATTTTGATACCAGTTCATCATTGGTTAAAGAAACTTGCCCAAGCATCATATTGTGATCTTCAGACCATTTGATGCCATGCTTATCGTTCAAGAGTGAAGATAAACTTTCAGTAACATCATTTCCAATTGCGCTTACAACTCCAATACCAGTAATGAATAGCTTCATTGCTTATTTTACTTTATGTTTCTCAATATACGCAGCCATTGTGTCTATTGAATAAAGAATTTCTTTCCCCAAAGAGGGATCACTTAATTTAACACCATGCTGTTTTTCCATGATGACAATTAATTCCAATGCATCAATCGAATCCAATCCTAAACCATCGCCAAACAAAGGAGCCTCATTGACTATGTCTTCAGCTTGCATCCCCTCAAGGTTCAATTCTTCAATTATTTGCTTCTTTAATTCAGTTTTTAAATCTTCCATTATGCGATCTTGTTTTATTTCAATTCGAATTTCCTACTAATTTCAACTCACACTCGATAAGTAATCGTTCATTGAGTAATACCTTTCCATGCAGTAAAAACATATTTCCTACCTCAAACTTTTTGGTAATAATTGTAGTGAGGGTGTCATTCACTTTTGGCAGTTCATGTAAGGTGAGCTTTGAAATGGAACCAATGAACCCCTCACCCATTTGTTCCGCTGTATTCATTTTTGTATAACTGATTCCTGCAGCGCAGCTTTGGGCAATATTTTCAATAAGCCCGTATTCTTGAAGGCACTCATTTTCAAGAAAAATATTGTTAGGATTCACAACAAAATTAGTAGTGTAAACTTCATCGTTTACAGCCAACAAATTGTCTACCATCACAAAAGGTTCACGTTGAGGGATAACTGACTTTATATTTTCTTTACTAACTAACATTATGAATAAAGACCTCCATTGATGTTAATTACCTCTCCGTTTATATATGCCGCTTTATCAGAAGCAAGAAAACTCACTAAATACGCTACCTCTGTGGGTTTCCCTAATCGACCAGCGGGAATCATTCCTGACAGTACTGTTGGGTTATTTTCATCAACCATGGCCGTTTCAATAAATCCAGGAGCAATAGCATTTACGGTAACATTTCTTTTTGCCACTTCTTGAGCGAGTGCTTTCGTTGCTGCAATCATTCCCCCTTTTGCTGCGGAATAGTTTGTTTGTCCGGGAAGCCCTTTTAAACCTGAAAGAGAAGCGATATTGATTATCCTACCATTTCTTTTTTTAAGCATTTCCTGAAGTGTACTTTGGGTTACATTATACATTCCCTTTAAAGAAGTATTCACAACATCATCCCAATCAGACTCTGGCATCCACATCATCAATCCATCTTTTAAAATTCCTGCATTGTTTACAACAATCTCAATAAACAGATTAGGGTTTTTTTCCTTCCAGGAATTAAGTGCATTGTCAACTTCAATTTTATTTGACACATCGAATTGCAAAATTTCACCACTTCCCCCTTGATTTGTGATTTCATCAAGTGTGGTATTTGCTCCTTTAATATCCGATTTATAATTTATTAAAATATGACAGTCGTGATCTTTAGATAATTGAATGGCTATTGCACTTCCTATGCCTTTAGAAGCACCTGTTATTAAAGCTATTTTTTTATTATTTATCATTCTACATCCCTATCTCTGCACCATCCACTTGTTACAATTCCGTACATTCCCCAAATTGACAAACCGGCTATAATAGCGCCACCAAATCCAAGCAACGCACCTGAGACACCGCCTCCAAAAGCAAAAATAATCATACAAATTCCTGCACATAAGGTAACGATCAATAATATAAATAAAAGCACAGCAGCGATACATAAACCAGCATTGACAGCAGCTCTAGTTTTTAATTGTTTATCAGTTAATTCTTGTTTTTGATAGTGTGATTCTTGTCTACTGTCTACTTGGATACTTGATCCATCAGAAAACAGTGAATTATCAACTGACGCTAGTACTTCTGTCGCATAAGATTGAGGATGATTTTGTGTTAAATGATTTCCAGTTCCTGCAAATAACATCACGGAAGATAGCGAAACACCTAGATATGCCATTTTTCTTCTGTTCATTTGTCTTGGCAAAACGAAATTCTCCTTCTTTGGTAAAAAAGGAACTGCAAGAAATCCCAGGGCTGATGTTGCTCCAAAAATATATCCTGGAATTTCAGATATTTCATAACCCATTTTTTCCAGATTATATCCTGCATATAAGCTCATTCCCATTAAAGGTAGTTGCATTCCAGCAATTAAAACCTGTGCTTTTTTAGGATTCGCTTTTGCCCATCTCGTTAGGTTTTTTAATTTCTTCTTACCCAATTGATATCCACCCACTGTTCCTAAAGCCATAAGAACTGCACTCAAATAAATTAGGTAGTCACCATTTTCTTTATTTTCCTTACTAAATGCTTTGGATTCATTTTTAAGGTCTGAATAATTTTGTTGGTTACCAATTTTCTTTGAGGTCCCAATTTCATTAACTACTCCATTAGCCTCATTTCTAGCATTCGAATTGTTCATTCTCTCATGGACAATTGCCTTAGGAACATCATTCTTTGAACTAATCCCTTGTTTTAAATCTCTATTTGTTTGTTCTTCAAATGGCTGTTTGTTATATCTTGAATTTTGAGCAAGTTTATCGTCAGGCTTGCCGTATTCTTCTGATTTAAGATTATCCTGCGCTTGGTTCTTATAATTCTTATGCCATTCGACATTGAAACCTGGCATATAATGTCTTTTCTGGATAGAACATCCAATGAAAATTGTTGACAAGACCGTAAATAGTAGAATTTTAAATTTCATAGTTAGTTTTATTTAATTGTTTCGAATTTACTCCATTTTTTCTTTAACTCATTAATTTGATAATGGAAGAATTCTTCATTTATATTATTTTCAGTATTAACAGGTATCTGAAGTTCTATTCCAAAAAATTCAGTGCAATATACTTTCTTTTCTTGTATGTTACGCTTTGATTCAAGATCATTAATTAACACAGGTAGTATTCCTTGTTTCAAATCACTATCATACTGACTAGAAGCCTCTAAGAGATTTAAAAGATGTTTCTTATCACACCCTCCGACATAGGCAAACGCAGAACCTAAACCTGTCCACAAATCAGCTCTGGCCGATTCAACGAATGAATCTATCATTTCGGATGCTAAAGATGGCTTACCTTTGCAATTGTACCATAATCTGCGTCCAATTCCTTGATAATAAAAACTCAAATTTCTTTCATTCAATGCTTCTAAACTGTTTTTTTCTTTTATTGTTTTCCTCGGTCGGTACAATGCATCGTAATACCCCATTCCATTATGGATCAATGCAATCAAATAGTCGTTTGAGCTAATTGTAGCGCATGTCAAAGGGTCGATATTTTCTTTTGCAAAGGCCCATCCTAATCCAATGCCAATATGGTGCTTATTTTCTTTACTTGCCCTTTCAAAGAAATCAAACCACGTATCTAAATCCCCATTATCGTTCAGATTTACAAGGCCAATCATCATCGAAACGCTTTCATAAGCCACGGAACGGAATTCTTTATTTTCCATATCAAGCATTTCACAAATAGCCTTAATATCATTTAATGAATAATTTTCATTTTGATATTTCATGAAAACATGTTGAACCTCTTTCATGTTTTCTTCTATTCTTTCGAGATTCAGAATTTCAGTTTTCGATTCATCTAACCATATAAACGCAAGGTCTTTTTGTATTTTCGGATCAGGTAAAACAGCTACAGTATTGAGTTTATTATTCGAAGTAACATTTGTATCCAACGTCATGTTGTATGGATCCACGGCACCATTAATATTTATTTCATTGACCTTAAAATTAGCGAAGCGAAACATTTCGGCAGCTACCTTTTCAAGAACAGAAAGGTTCACTTGAATTCGTTCTAACAATTCACTTTGGTTCAATCTATTCTTTAAATCTAAATGAAATTTATGCAGAAACTCCAAATCGAAAATGTTCAAATATTTATGGGAATAAAATGCATGATCTTTTTCCGCCCACTCAAGAAATAACTTCTGCATTTGTTCATTTAGCGATGTAAAGCGACGTCCAAGTTTATCTTTATTGGATGAATAAATTTTTATTGTTTCAAGATCAGTATATCCATTGTTTACAAATAGAGGGACTAATATTGCCCAATAAGTTGCCCAATCCCAAATTATTTTAGCGAGAAGAACTTGTGTTTTCCCAAAAATGGCATATTTATTCTGATACAACGTAAACCAACCATCAATTAATTCTCGTTGCGCATGTTCATAGATTGACAGGCGCAAAGTAATGTCTTCACCTTTAAAATCGCGTTCAATTAAATCA
>JBEAUV010000093.1:0-10141 GCA_041161265.1 Bacteroidota bacterium
CATTTTATAAAGCACCTGATTTTCAAAATAACCTATTGAATCAATACTATTAGTGCGTGCAAGATCAAGTGTATCACCGATTTGGGACAACAATTGTTTTTGGGAAAATGTTAAATCTTGTTGTAACGACTGATTTTTAGCATCTTGTTCGGAATACACATTAAACCAAAAATTTAATTTTTCAGATGTGAAAGATGTAGAAGTTTGAAAAAGTGACCGTGCATAATTTTGATCAGAGTATTGAAACTCGATGACAATTCGTGAATCTTTCGTTATTTGATTTCGTGCTGTAAAAACTACTTCCGCCGAATTATAATTAATCGTGTAGTCAAATTCTTGTCCCCGTTCCAACAATTTACCATCAATGTAAACACGCTCTGTTCCAGATAAAACAATAATAAAAGGTTCATTTTCATTTCCGACTAAACGATATGGTCCTTGATTGCCTTCAATTCCAGGTATTATTTGACGAGCAAATTTCCCTTTCGATAAAGCCCCACTCACTTGGGTATTCCAAACCTTGGAAGTATCGGTATTCCATTGATAATTCATCGTGAGTCCTTGACCACGTTTTTTATACGTCAAGAAATATCCTTTCGGTTTTGAAATCCAAAAATCACCAGCAATAAGTTTCATTCTGTCATTGTAAATTTGAATAAAAACTTGATCAAACTCTTGCAGTTTATTTGTGTTTCCATCTGGTTGAATGGGCAAATTATCATCGGAAACAGAAGCAATCATTTTTAAGTTGGGGGCAATATCTCCAGAAAGTTCAAGGTTTAATGTTGAATTTACACCCAAATCTTGATTGTTTCCAAAAGAGACACCACGTGAAATACTTCCAGATTTGGAAATTGAAGAACCTCCAAAAACGTCAGAAACATCATACTGATTAGTAATTAAGTATTTTTCTCTATCTCCTTTCTCCTGGTTATAAATAATACTTGTATCTCTCGAACCATAAACCTTTGCTAAATTCATCGGTAATACGCGGAAAACTATTCGAATTGAGTCACCACATGGCGTTGTCAAAGCAAAACGTGCTTTAGAATAGTCTAAATAATAGGAATTAAAGGAAATCATTTCAGTACCACAATAAACCTGAACTGAATTTGGATAAATCGAAAGTGAATCTAAAATCAACGTATCTGTTGATGCCCTAAATGTTCGTGCACGCAAACTCGTTGTCTGTGAAAACCCATTCACAGTGCCAATCAAAAAGACAATTATTAAATATGTGTGTCGTAAATTTGACATTCGTACGAATGTACAACGTAGAAAGCAGAAAAATCGTGTTTGTGGAGGAAAAAACCTTCAAAATCAAATATACCTTCTTGCTGTTAAAAAAAGTTAAGCTAAACTCAAACCTACCGATGGAAGTTTAATTTCGTTAAAAAAAAGAAAGTGCGGAAAATACGTGTCAATTTAATTGTTGCTCTAGTTGTAATAGCTTTGCTTGCTTTATTAGTGATTCAAGCTTTTCAAACAGTGCAGTTATATGACCGTAAATCGACTCAGTTTGAAACAAATCTTTCTACTTCCCTAGAACGAATCGCTGTTAGACATGAAAAAGCCGAGGATATACGTCGGTACATGCATATCGTAAACCGTGATTTTAGCGGTCAATACAAAGATGTTTTAAAAGAAGAATTCAAACTTTTAGTTTCGGCACAAGAATCAATTTCCATAGAAGACACAACCGTTTTTGCAAATGGAGAAATGCAAAATTACTTGGTCATAAAAGGTAAAGCATATGATTCTTTGACTGGCTTGACAACAGAACAAAAAGTTTTGGCGCGTGATGTAAGACAATTAAGAGATTTATTTGACAAACAAAAAAAGCATTTGCCCCACAACGATTCAGTAAAGTTAGCGATTCAATTAGATCAACGCGTTTTGCAACAGATCTTCAAAAAAGCAAAATTTGTGAACGATATGATGGTCGAAGCATTTAAAAATAATGTGTATGAAAATCCATCAACTCGAATTGATCCGGTTTTTTTAGACTCGGTAATTCGCACTGAAATCGGAAACGATGATTTGCCTCATACGTATCAATTCATGATTACAAATGAATATGGCATTCCAATCAAATTTGCAAATTCACCTCCAAATTATAACCAAAAACTGGACACATTGTTGACTGGTAAAACGGCCTTGTTTCCAAGTAATATATTGGATGAAGACCTTTATATTCATATCTACTTCCCTAAAAAAGGAGTTTACCTTTTCCACGAAATGTGGGGCTCATTAACTATCAGTTTAACGTTAATGATTTTGATAATTGTTGCCTTGATGTTTATGTTCAAAACGATTTTAGCTCAGAATAAATTATCCGAAATAAAAAATGATTTTATTTCCAATATGACACATGAGTTCAAAACCCCAATATCTACTATTTCATTAGCATGTGAAGCCTTGAATGATCCAGATATGGTGCAGCAAAACACGACAAATATTGCACCTTTTGTAAAGATGATTAATGATGAAAACAAGCGTTTAGGATTGCTGGTTGAGCGGATTCTTCAAAGTGCTGTTATGGATAAAGGCAAAATAAAATTAAAAGAAGAACGCGTTATTTTGAATGAATTAGTGCAAAATGTGGCACAAAACGCACAGTTTAGAATTCAAAACTCAGGAGGACATATTCAAATAAATCTTCCAAACGAACCGATTGAAATCACATCGGATAAAATGCACTTAACGAATATCATTTCGAACCTCATTGATAATGCAATTAAATACAGTGCTTCCGCCCCTGAAATTGAAATTAATTTAAAGCGAGAAAATAAGAAACTACTTTTAAGCGTTAAAGATCATGGTGTTGGAATAAAAAAGGAGCACATCAACAAAATTTTTGATAAATTGTATCGCATTCCAACTGGAAACTTACATGATGTCAAAGGATTTGGACTTGGTTTAAGCTATGTTAAAGCAATTGCCGATTCTCATGGTTGGAATATTCTTGTTCGAAGTAAATTTGGAGAAGGATCAGAATTTATACTTGTAATGAAAGAAAAAATATGAGCAAAAAATTGAACATACTTCTAGCAGAAGACGACGAAAACTTAGGACATTTGTTGCATACGTTTATCAAAACAAAAGGATTTGATGCAGATCTTGCTCGCAACGGCAAAAGTGCGTTTGAAAAATTCACGGGTGGAAACTACGATTTCTGCATATTTGACGTGATGATGCCAGAAATGGATGGTTTTACGTTGGCAAAAGAAATTCGAGAAATAGACAAAAAAGTACCTATTCTTTTCCTTACAGCAAAA
Source organism: Bacteroidota bacterium (assembly GCA_041161265.1). Classification (GTDB taxonomy): domain Bacteria; phylum Bacteroidota; class Bacteroidia; order Flavobacteriales_D; family Crocinitomicaceae; genus M0103. Next base: position 3,279 of record JBEAUV010000093.1, read on the forward strand.
TCGATGAAAGAAGACAAGTTGGAAGGTTTTGCAATTGGCGCAGATGATTATCTAACCAAGCCGTTTTCTATGGAAGAATTGCTTGCTCGTATCAACGCAATATTAAGACGTGTTGAAACTGGTGAAGCAGACGAAGATGCGTTAATGATGGTTGGAAAAATAAAATATGAGCCTGAATTGCGCTTATTGCATTTATCGGAAGGTGTGAAAAAATTGACGACAAAAGAAAATCAATTGTTGAAATTATTGGTCAAAAACGAAAATGAAATTCTTGACCGTCAAGCTACATTGCGTGCAATTTGGGGAGATGATAATTATTTCAACGGTCGAAGTATGGATGTTTATATAGCAAAGTTGCGAAAACTGTTAAAAGAAGATGAAGCAATCGAAATTATGAATGTTCATGGAAAAGGGTTTAAGTTTTTGGTGAAGTAAATAGACTTCAAGATGTTAGGACAACAAGATTTCAAGACTATAAATAAGCATTTTAGTTTTTAGTGAAAAAATTCGAGATTTGTAATTTGTAATTCGCAACTAATAAGTCACAACTCTTAAAAAGTCGCCAACTTTATCTAACTTAGTGACGTTTTAGAAGAGGTGAAGAATTTAGTGAAGTACATATTGCAAAAGTTAATGGGTTTTCGGACTTATCTTTACGTGTTTGCACTATTCAAAATCAAGACTTTACGATCGGATTCTAAAGAAAAGGATTTCTTTCATTTCTTGGAATTACTGGAAGACGGAAAAGGTGCTGTGCTTGATGTAGGAGCGAATATCGGAATCATGACCGTTCATTTGGCACAAAAATTACCCAATTCAACCATTCATGCATTTGAGCCAATTCCAGACAATTTATCTGTGCTAAAGAGAGTAATTGAAAAATTCAATTTAAATAAGATTAAAATTCATGCAACTGCCGTTGGCGAATCGGAAGGAAATGTTGAAATGGTTCTGCCTCATCAAGGTAAAACAAAGATGCAAGGATTGAGTCATGTCAAGCATGAGTCTATCACCGAATGGAACGAAGGAGATGAATATAAAGTTCCTTTGAATACATTGGATAATTTGTTAAACGGTGAAGCAATTCAAGGCATAAAAATAGACATTGAGAATTTTGAATATTATGCTTTAAAAGGTGGTAAACGCATTTTAGAATCTAATCACCCTATTATTTACGCAGAATTGTGGAACAATGAAAACCGCACAAATTGTATTGATTTATTGACTGATTTAAATTACAAAGCTTTCGTTGTTGTAAATGATGAACTTGTTTCATTTGACTCGCACAAACACGATAATCAAAATTTTATCTTTGTTTCAAATTAATCAGCTCTTTTTGCGTTAAACTGACGGATGCAAAAAAAATTCATTTCAAATCTAGTTTTAATTGTTGTTTTAAACCTTTTGGTGAAACCGTTGGCTATTTTTGGAATTGATGCAACAGTTCAAAATCGAGTCGGTGCAGAGGAATATGGTATGTATTTTTCGATTTTAAATTTTACCTATTTATTCAACATTCTTGCCGACCTTGGCATCAATAATTTCACAACTAAAAACATTGCTCAATATCCGCACATTGCTTCACGATATATTGGAAAAATATTCAGTTTTCGTTTAATCCTTTTTGCATTTTATACAATCGTCACTTTATCAATTGGTATAGGTATTGGTTATCGTGGAAATCAATTAAACACATTGTACATTTTAATTTTCAATCAATTACTCATCACCTTCATAGCCTATTTTAGAAGTCATTTTGGAGGGTTGCACTTATTCAAAACTGATGCTGTACTTTCTGTTTTAGACAGATTATTATTGATAATCATTTGTGGGAGTGTTTTAATTTCAACTACTACAGGTCAAAATTTCAAAATTGAATGGTTTATTTGGATTCAAACTATTTGTTACGGATTAACCTTTATTGTCGCTTTTACGCTATTAATTCAGAGAATAGGTATTCCAAAATTTAAATTCAACTGGGTTTTTTCGTTAGCCATTTTGCGGCAAAGTTATCCATATGCTCTAATGATTTTGTTGATGATGATCTATACACGAACAGATTCTGTTATGCTTGAACGGATTCATCCAAACGGTAAATTCGAAGCAGGAGTTTACGCCCAAGGATTTAGATTGTTTGATGCCTTTTTTATGTTCGGGATGATATTCACAAATCTGTTATTTCCAGTTTTTTCTCGCTTGTTAAAAACAAAACGAGAAACAGTTTTAATTCTTATAAAAACATCACGGAATTTGTTGGTTGGTGGAACAATTCTTCTTGCCTTTATTTGCTTTCAAAATGCGGAATTTATTCTAAATCTTATTTACAAAAACAATGTCAATGAATCTATTCTTTCTTTTCAATGGTTAATGTGGAGTTTTATTGGAGTGTGTTTAAGTTTTATATATGGAACACTTTTGACAGCGAATGGAAACATGAAATTCATGAATCAACTTTCGATTGTGGGAATAGTGTTAAATATCGTTTTAAATGCTTTACTCATACCAAAATACGGAGCAGCAGGTTCAGCTTTTGCAACTTTGGTAACTCAATCATTTACTGCTTTAATTCAAATGGCATTCTGTCATCAACTATTTTCAATTAAAATTTCTATCCCTCAAATCCTTAATTATGGTGGTTTCCTATTGTTAATGGTTTTAATTCCATTCATTTCAACAAATCATCTAGTTCTGTTTTTGGCTCAGATTATCTTAGGGATTATCGGTTTATTAATTTTCAAGTTCATCGATATTAAAGCCCTGAAAATTGCCTTTAAGGAAAACCTTTAAGAATTTTAATGCGATTAAAATATTTTCTCTTAATTCGAGTTATTGCACTGTCAAAAACAAATTAATACCGACACGATGATTCTAATTAATTCGAGGAAAATCAATGGTCTATCGGTATAATCACTAAATTCGCACACCAAAAACAAAACGAATGACAGATCAAATGAAAGAAATGGAGAAGGAAAGACAAAATCTTTTACTCTTTATTTGGCGTAAAAGAAAAATTCTAATGCTAATTACGGGAATTGCAGGAGTAGTTTCAACTGTAGTTTCATTAATGATGACGCCACTTTATCTATCAACAGCTATTGTTTTTCCAGCTGCAACAAGTACTGTTTCATTTTCTGAACAAAGAAATGCAAAAGCAGCAGCAATGGATTTTGGAGAAGAAGAACAATCAGAACAATTGGTGCAAATTCTTCAATCTTCTCGTATTCGTAACAAAATAGTTGAACAGTTTGACTTAATGAATCATTACGACATTGATCCAAATGATGCCAACAAGCATTATTTATTGATGAGGGAATATGAAGATCATTTCGCCTTTATTCGCACACGATACGGTTCAATTCAAATTGACGTATTGGATCCAAATCCACAATTGGCAGCTGATATGGCAAACAAAATTGTAGATTTAATTGATACAGTAAAAAATAACATGGTGGCGGAAAGAACATGGCCAGCTTTTGAAATTAATACCCGTAAGAAAAATTTATTGGATCAAGACTTAAAACTTGTTTTGGTGAAAATGGATAGTTTAGCTGATTTAGGCGTTGTTTCAATAGAAGGAAGAACGAATTTATTTCAAGCTTTCGTGGATGCTAAAAATCAAGAAGATCGCACTTTTTTACGCCAACAAATTGATATTAACTTGAAGTATGGAGCAAAATTCGACGCATTAGAACAAATTCGTGATGAGAAAATAATAAAATTAGAGAAATTTCTAGATTCATATGAACAAGCTGAATCAGATGCTAATTCTGTTTTTAACCATAAATTCGTTGTTGAACAAGCGGTAGTTGCGGATAAAAAGGATAAGCCAAAACGTTTGATCATAGTCTTGTTATCTATGATTGGAACATTTGTATTCCTGGTTTTTGCATTACTGATTACTGACAGAATCAAAGAGTTAAAGAAACTAACTTAATTCCGTGCAATTTATCCAACGAAATAGTCTTTTCCTTTTTCTTGGAATAGCATTTATTCTATTGTCTGTGTATTTTATACAACAAGACCTTTCCTATTTATCCCTATTACCTTTTGGATTAATGGCGATGTATTTCGCCATTTTTCAAACCGAGTGGACTTTTCTAAGTCTTGCTTTTTTAACTCCTCTTTCAGTCAACATTGAAGAATTCACAGAAAGTTTTGGGCTTTTTATTCCAACTGAACCAATTCTTTTCACCTTAATGTTGTTCTTTTTGTTGTTGCAAATTCAGAAACCATTCATTGATAAAGAAATTTGGAAAAACCCGATAGTATTGGCTTTCGGATTTTATTTGTTTTGGATTTTTATTACTTCCATCACCAGTACTGATCCATTAACATCTTTAAAATACTTGTTATCTAGATTGTGGTTCATTGTACCTATTGTAATTTTTGGACCATCTTTTTTCATCAATTCCAAGAACATCAAACGATTTATTTGGTTGTTTTTAATTGGGATGGTAATAGCAATTAGTTACACATTGATTGTTCATGCTTCCTATCAATTTGGAGAAAAAGAAGGGCATTGGATTATGTGGCCATTTTTTAAAGACCATACTATTTATGGTGCAATAGTAGCACTTAGTGTACCGCTTATTTTTGGTTTATACTTTTCTAAAAAACATCATCCTTTAGTTCAAGCAACTATTATCGGTTTTATAACAATTACACTAATAGGATTGTTTTTCTCTTATACTCGTGCTGCTTGGTTGAGTATTTTTGCTGCGATTGGTGTTTGGGGCTTGATTCGGTTTAAAATTAAATTTCATATAATCGCGGGCTCAACACTTATCATCGCTACATTGTTGTTTTTCTCTTGGGATGCTATTCAAATAAACATGTCCAAGAATAAATCTGAGCACACAACAGAAGACTTTGGAAAGAAATTAGAATCCGCTACAAACGTCACAACAGATGCTTCAAATTTAGAAAGAATCAATCGCTGGACTTGTGCTATTGACATGTACCAAGAACGCCCTTTTTTTGGCTTTGGACCTGGAACTTTTGCTTTTGAATATGCTCGATTTCAACAATCTGAAAATATTACTATTATATCGACAAATTTTGGCAATTTAGGCAATGCACATAGTGAATATTTAGGCCCGTTAGCAGAAATGGGAACAATTGGGTTTATTTCCTTTTTATTGATTGTGGTTGCCATATTTTACAAAGGAATTATGCTCTATATTCATTGGCCAAAAGAAGACAACGAAATGCGGATCTTGATTTTATCAATGATTCTTTCTTTAACAACGTACTTTGTACACGGGGTACTAAACAATTTCTTAGATACGGACAAAGCCGCTGTTCCGGTTTGGGGAATGTGCGCGATTTTTATTGCTTTGGAGATGTCTTTGAAGAAGAATAAAAGAGCCAATCAATAACTAAAAAAGGAGATCAATATATTCCTTTTAATGCGTCACCCACAATGAAGGATTCAAACATTGAACTAATGTTCCAACAACCTGATGTATTTCAAAATGTGCAACAGATACAGATGCTCCATCGTTTACTAATAAAGACCCAATTGATTGTTTTGTCGTGACTTTTGAACCAGTTTTTACATAGGTGTCTTGCAAATTACTGTAGACCGTTCTGTAATTTCCATGCTTAATAATCACTACTTTCCCAGCACCTGGAATGCTCAGAACACTGGTAACCTCCCCCTCAAAGACAGCTCTAACTTGTGAATTCTTTGGTGAACTAATATCAATTCCGTTATTGTTGGTAAAGACATTATCCAACGTTGGATGTGCATTTTTACCAAAACCTTCTGTCAAAGAACCTTTGTCTACAGGCCATGGTAATTTACCTTTATTTCCTTCAAAGCTTTTGTTTAAAGCAACAGTTTCTTTGGTGTCAACACTTACATTGATTGTTTTCTCAGGTGCAGATTCGGGCTTTGTTGCAGTTCCAGTTGAGGTAGTTGAAGCCGTTCCTCCCGAACTCTTCTTTTTAGCCGCAGCTGCGGCTTCAGTTTTTTTACGTTTTGCTTCAGCAGCAGCAATTTCATTTTGAATCGCATCATTAATTTTCTGCTTTAAAATAGCCTTTTTCTTTTCATCAGCTTTCAATTGACTGACCAAAGCACCTTCCTCTTGCTTGAATTTCTTGTATACAACCTCTTGTTTTTGTTTGTCTTTTTCAATTGCAGCTTTTTCGATTTTTTTCTCATTTAAAACAGCCAGTTTATATTGTCTTTCTTTTTCGATGGAAGAAATTTCCTTTTTAATTAAACCTTGGTGTTGACGTATGATTAAAAATTGTTTGTTTTGGATGTCCGCAATTCGCTCTAGGTAATTTCCTCGTTTTATTGCCTCATTATAATTGGTAGATGAAAACACAAACATCATCTTTCCAAATTTATTTCGGTGCTTATAAGCGTACAAAAGTAAATCTTTGTATTGCGCCTTTAATTTAGCAAGTTTGTTGTGTAAATCCTTTATTTCAGTTCCTTTTTCGTTTACCTTAATCTCAGCACCACGCACTTGATTATCAAAATTAGAAACCAATTCCTCTCTGAATTTAATTTGATTATCAATCAAACGCAATTCATTCAAAGAAGCTTCTGTATTGCTCTTTGATTTATCCAACAACGATTTTGTATTGGAAATTTTCTTTTCCAAACGTGTTTGTTCTGTTTTTAATTTCTCACTCGTAGTTTGAGCAAACAACGAAGTGGAACATAAACATAAAATGATGACAACTATTCTACTCACACTTTTCATATCCTTCAGGTATTACAAAAAATAATGGTTGGGGCTGATCTATTTCAGCTTTATCGTAACTTAAGGTAATACGCATTTGATTTCTTGGTGATGTAATTTTAATGAAAACGTCTTTGGGAAGGTTATATCCTTGAACCAATT
>JBEAUV010000094.1:0-10141 GCA_041161265.1 Bacteroidota bacterium
ATACATCAGTTTTGAAGGATTAATGCTTGTAAGAGAAGGCGAGAAATCAAACTTTATTTATTCTTCTGATCCATATGTTTGGTTCCAAATTAATGATGGTAAATTAAAATACACGTATGCTGAAAAGCATTTCATGTCTATGCAAACGAATAATGATTTTGATATTGATGTAGAATTTCCAAATCATAAAACACCAATTACTATTGAATACGTTGATTTTCAGAAGAAAATGATTGATTCTTTGGTTATCAATGATTCGATTAAAGGTGTTGCTTTGGAGATTATAACCGATGGAATGAAATCCAACTATTTAACAAAAGGAGGTTTCTTAATGGTTGGAGAGGAAGCTATCTCATTTGAGAAAAGTGATGCGATGCCAGGGATAGAGTTGTTTCAGCAAGGTGCGAAAATCATGATTAAATCCAAGCAACCATTCCGATATTTACCAATGGCAGAAATGCAAAAAGCGAGACAATCGGGTAAAGAAGTTTCGGATTCTTTGTTCGTTCAAGTTGCTGCCGATATATTGGTTCCTTTTCAAACTACAACTTTATACCAAGTTGGTGCTCAACAAATCGTTTTTAAGAAAGTGATTAATCATGCTAAAAAAATGCTGATGCCTTCAGGTAAACGAAATGTTGGCTCTGATTATCTGACTTTAAAAGTTACTGATGGTTCTCAATCTAAAATCATTCAATTAGAAGGTGGAATTGGCGCTATACCAGAGCATGCTGTTTTCACGTTGAACGGCTTGGTGTATGAAATGGAATATGGTTCTTCAAAAATTGAAATCCCATTCTTTATTGCTTGTCGTGATTTTAAATTAGACCGTTATCCTGGTTCACAAGCAGCGTCTTCTTTTGAAAGTGAAGTGTCTATTTTGGATGAAAAGAATAATTATACTAGAGATCAAAAAATCTTCATGAATAATGTAATGGATTATAATGGTTATCGTTTCTTTCAATCAAGTTATGATCCAGATGAAAAAGGTACACGTTTAAGTGTGAATCACGATTGGTGGGGAACTAATATTACCTATTTAGGTTATTTGTTAATGGCGATGGGTATGATTGCTTCTTTATTTGCTCCAATTGGACGTTTCAGAGAATTGAACGAAAAATTGAGGAAATCAAGAGAAAAAAGAGAGGTATTAATGAAGTCTGTTTTATTTGTTTTAGGTTTTGGATTAATTGGCGGTGCATACGCACAAGAACAACATTCAGCTGGTGATGGACACAATCATGCAACAACTCAAACACCAAGAAAACCAATATTCAGAGTTATTTCAGAAGAACATTCAGACCAATTAGCTTCCTTGTTAGCTCAAGATTTTCAAGGCCGAATTATACCAATGCATACGATGTGTGATCAATTGTTGCGCAAAGTTCACCGTGGAAATAAGTTTGAAGACTACAATGCTGTACAAACAATTATGAGTATGCACATGTATCCAGATCATTGGATGGATGTGAAAATTATTCAAGTTTCAAGTAATCTGCGAGAAAAATTAAAAGTAACGGATGAATTTGCTTCATTCAAGGAATTGGCGGATAATACAGGTCAATTCAAATTGATGGCTGATTATGATTTAGCGCATCAGAAGTTGGAATCTAAACGCAATGAATACGATAAGAAACTGATCAAATTGGTAGAGAAATTCCAAGTTGTTCAATCCATCTTTAGCTGGCAGTATATGAAAATCATGCCTGTTGCGAAAGACAAAAACAATACGTGGTTTGTACCGTTGAGCATGGAATTAATGCAAATAGATTCTATTTCATCTGGATTGGCTTTACGTTACATTTCGAAATTGGACCGTGCGGCAGAATTTAATAAGTACGATGAGGTAGATGATTTACTAGTTGACTTGAAAAAATTCCAACGTGAAGAGGGAGTTAAAGTGGTTCCATCTGAAACAAAAGTAAATTTGGAAATTAGCTACAATAAAATGAGCATTTTCAAGAATTCAAGTATGATGTATTTGACTTTTGGATTCATATTATTAATCATTTTCTTTATTCGAATTTTCATTAAACCATCTCCAACTGCATCGAAAATATTCAAAAGAATAGGACAAGTAATAACAGGTTTAATGATTGTTGTTTTTGTTTATCACGGTGTTGGATTAGGATTCAGATGGTATATTTCTGGTCATGCTCCATGGAGTAATGGATATGAAGCTGTTATTTTTATTGCTTGGGTAACAATGATTGCCGGTTTTGCTTTCTCTCGAAAAAATCCAGTTATTATCGCAGGAACAGCCATTTTAGCAGCAATGATGATTTTCGTTACAGAAATGAATTTGTTAGATCCTGAAATCACGCCACTACAACCAGTTTTAAAATCGTATTGGTTAATGATTCACGTTGCTATCATCACAGGTAGTTATGGTTTCTTAGGACTAGGAGCAATCCTTGGATTGGTTAATTTGAAATTATACATTTTTAGAACCCAGAAAAACGGTAAAATTGTTACTCTGAACATCAACGAATTGACATATGTTTCAGAAATGACCATTACAATTGGATTGTTCATGTTGACAATCGGAACATTCTTAGGTGGAATTTGGGCGAATGAATCATGGGGTAGATATTGGGGCTGGGATCCAAAAGAAACATGGGCATTAGTATCCGTTTTAGTGTATGCGGTGATTTTACATTTACGTTACATCCCTGCTTTGAGAAGTAAATTCGTTTTCAACGTTGTTAGTCTTTGGGGTTATTCTGCCATTTTATTTACTTTCTTCGGAGTGAACTTCTATTTGGTAGGATTACATTCATATGCACAAGGTGAAGGATTAGGGAGAATACCACCAGCTATTATTGCTACAGTTATTATTTTTGTTTTGTTTACTGTTTTTGCAGCGATTCGAAATAAACGATATGCTAATAAGGTTAACGAGTTGGAGTAATAGTTACAAGTTGCTAATTACAAATCACACCCAACCTATGTGTCCTATGTGCCTATGTGTTAAAAATAAATTCTTAATTCACCGAAGATGAACTTTCATAGTTTTACAGTAAACGATATCGCAGGTCATGCATTTGATTTAGCGTTGTTAAAAGGAAAAAAAGTATTAGTTGTCAATACAGCTTCGGCTTGTGGATATACACCTCAATTTGGATTATTGGAAGAGTTGTACGAAGAGTTTGGTGACGATGGTTTAGTGATAATGGGTTTCCCTTCTAATGATTTTGGAGCGCAAGATCCAGGAACCAATGATGAAATCGCTGCTTTTTGTCAAATGAATTATGGTGTTACCTTTCCAATGATGGAGAAAATCCATGTTATCGGTGAAAACACAGATCCTTTATATATATGGTTGAAAGAACAATCGAAATCAGAAGTGAAGTGGAATTTTCATAAGTTTTTGATTGACGAAGAGGGAAATGTGATCAAGGATTTTGCTCATTCTGTGGAACCTAATAGCCAAGAGATATTGAAAGAATTATAAGTTACTTAATTTGCCAGTTATTAGTAGCTAATTACAATTTTGTCGTAACGAAAAGCACCGAAATATTATGTGCTTGTCACAATTCGCGAAGTCGAGGTGGACGATTATTATAATTTAATTGATTTGTGTATTTTTGGCCTTATAAATATATGATTGTATTGTCTTAACTAATAACTTGCAATTAGCAACCTATAACTTGTAATTCAACAAAATGAAATTAGACATCCTCGCATTTGCAGCTCACCCGGACGATATTGAATTATCTTGTTCGGGAACAATCATAAAACACATTGCTGAAGGCAAGAAAGTTGGAATAATAGATTTGACGCAAGGTGAATTGGGTTCAAGAGGAACAATTGAAACACGATATTCAGAAGCGGCTGAAGCATCTGAAATAATGGGAATTTCTGTTCGTGTGAATTTAAAAATGGCTGATGGTTTTTTTGAAATAAATGAATCGAATAAAAGATTGATTGTCGAACAGATCAGAAGATTTCAACCAAGTATTGTTTTAGCGAATGCTGTTGAAGATCGTCATCCGGATCATGGAAGAGCTTCGCAATTGGTTTCTGAAGCTTGTTTTTTAGCAGGATTAAAAAAAGTTGAAACAGCATGGGAAAATGAAAATCAAACTGCATTTCGTCCAAAAGCTGTTTATCATTACATTCAAGATCATTACATCAAACCCGATTTCGCAATTGACGTTACGGAATTCATTGACCGGAAAATAGCGTGTATAAAAGCATACAAAACACAATTTTATGATCCAAATTCAAAGGAGCCTCAAACACCAATTTCTGGTGAAGAGTTTTTTGATTTCATCAAAGGGAGAATGTTGGAAATGGGAAGGCCAATGGGAGTGAAGTATGCCGAAGGATTTACAGCTGAAAGAAGAGTAGGGGTGAAGAGTTTATTCGATTTGGATTAATTATCTTTGGTTGCAACCTTTTAGATAGTTTAATTGTCTTAATCATATCTTTAACAATCTTAAAATGAAGTTTATTCTTGCGATTACAATATTCCTTACAGTAAATCAATTATTTGCACAATGTACCGGTTCTGAAATTCAAGTGAATTTAGGAAATGACACTACTTTATGTCAGGGTCAAACGTTGCAATTGTCTGCACCATTAAATTATGACTTTTATTCATGGTCTACTGGATCATCAGTTTCGGATATAACCGTAAGTTCTTCTGGTACTTATTGGGTTGACGGTTATGTTGTTGGTGCCAACCTAGTATTAAATGGTGATTTTGAAAATGGGACAACTGCTGCATCGAATAATTTTTCTACTTCATATATTCCAGGAATAGGAGGGTCTTGGGGATTACTGTCAGATCCCGGAACTTATGCAATATCTGCTTCACCGAGTAATGTTCATTTAAATTTCAATAATTGTCCAGATCACACGAATGGTACAGGGAATATGTTAATTGCAAATGGGTCAAGTACTGCAGGTACAAGTGTTTGGTGTCAGACTGTAAATATTTTACCGAATACTGATTACATATTTTCTTGTTGGAGTATGAATGTGATTTCTGACCCAAACATTTCGAATTTGCAATTTTTTGTAAATGGTGTTCAGATTGGCAATGTTTTTTCTACAACCCCACTTGGATGTGAGTGGCTAGAATTTAATGATGTTTGGAATTCTGGATTAAGCGCCACTGCACAATTATGTATTGTAAATCAAAATATTACAGGAGGAGGGAATGATTTTGCGCTTGATGATGTGTTTTTTGCTCCAATGTGTTTATTGACAGATACTATTGTTGTTAATTATGATAATATTATAGTAAATGCAGGTTCAGATCTACTTTTTTGTGAGGATGATCCTCAATCAATCACTGCCTCAGCAAATGTTCCTGTAACTGATTGGACTTGGGACTCTGGAGCCACAACTGCACTTTTTTCACCAACAACATCTGGAACTTATACAGTTACTGGGACTTCGGCTTTTGGTTGCACCTCAACAGATAATGTTCAAGTTTCAATTACACCAGTAGATTGGGATATTTCTCAAGTACTTTCTGGTCAAACCGAATGTGGATCAAATAGTGGAAATGTATCGGTAATTACAACTGGTTCTTTTACAGATCCTGCTTCTTATACATGGTCCGGACCAGGTGCCAATAGCTCGAATCTGATAAATGCATCTGTTTGGGATCAATTATCTGTAGGATGGTATTATATTGAGATTGAATCGAATGGATGTTATCAATACGATTCCGTTCAAGTAACACCAAGTAATCCGCCAATTGCAGTATTATCGGCTAACCCAACTTCAGGATTATATCCTTTACCAGTTACTTTTATGAATGGAAGTCAGAGTTCAACTGATTTTTATTGGAATTTTGGCAATGGAAATACAACGAATTCAACTGACCTTTCAAATCAATCGCAAGTATATGATACAACTGGAGTTTACACAGTAATGTTGGTTGCAATAATTGGAAATTGCACCGATACAGCCTATGTAACGATTTTCGTAAATGAGCCACCGTTTATTGTTCCGGTATCATTGGAAACGTCAAATGTTTTTACACCAAATGGTGATGGCTTGAACGATTTCTATGCCTTTAAATTAGAAAACATCTTAGAGTTAGATTTAGTAATTCTGAACCGATGGGGGCAAGTTATGTTCCAAAGTACAGACGTTCTTGCTACGTGGAATGGTAAAACAACCAGTGGAGGAGAAGTTGAAGCTGGTGTGTATTTCTACACATACAAAGCGGTAGGTGCGCAAGATGAACAATTCGAAGGTCATGGTTTTATCCATTTGGTGCACCCGAATCACTAATATTCATTAAAAGTATTTATTGGCACGAAAGTATTTCAATCTTTTTCCCTTGCCATTGTATTTCAGTTCCAACTGATTTTCCGAGTAGTTCTTTTCCTAAAGGTGCTGCGGCAGTCATACAGAAGATTGTAGTATTTTCTATTTGAATTGAACCAATTCCAACGGAAATAAAGAAAACTCCAATACTTGTTTCAATTAAACTACCGAGTTGAATTTTAGTATGTTTTTGTGTTGAATCAATGCGATGAAGTATTTCTGACATTTTATTCATTTCAGAAAGTTGACCAGCAATTTTTTCTTGTTCCAAATGGGCCATTGCTCTACCAGTTTCATGTTTGTCGCCAGCCGAACTTTTAGTGTCCTCAGTTGCTGTTAAAACATCTTTTAAGTTATCATTCAAACTCTGGTAGCGCATTTCAATTTCCTTTAGTAGCGCCGAATGGATAATTTCTTTTTTGGACAATTGTTTTTTGTTCATGCTTTATGTTGAAATGAATTTTAGGAAAGACGTGTTGTTTTAAATAAATCACGAATACTTTTAATCTTTGGAACTAGGTCGTAATAACTTGCCCCACTTTCCTTTACAAAACGATAGGATAAATAGAGCAGCATTGTTAAATATGCAATACTTGTTGTAATTCCTGCACCTACATTTCCTAAATAGGGTATTAAGAGAATTCCCGTAACAATCGTTGCGATATTACCAATTAAAGATGCATAAATGTTGATTTTATTTTTCCCAATTCCTGTGAAATAGTGATTGATAAAAGTGAAAAAGGCTAGTTCTAAAATACCGAGAGATAGTGATAAAATAATAAGTCTTAGTGAACCAAATTCAACACCAAAGACAAACTTGAATATGGAATCAGGTAACAATAAAAGGACAATTAAAACCGGAATGGTAAATAAAATACTAATGTGCATCGATTGTAATGTCAATCTTTTTTGTGTTTTAGCATCTGATATATTTACAATTTTTGAATATTGAAAAGTGGCAATACTTTTACAAATTATCCAAACTGCTTCAGCCAAAGAGATTGCAACTGAAAAAACACCCAAAGCTTCCTTTCCTTTAAATTTTTCAATGAAGAAAAAGCACAATCTGTAATTGATCATTTGGGAGATATTATTCACTTGTATCTCAAATCCATATTTTAACAAGGCAAAAGTTAGATTTTTAGTATCCTTCCATTTTGATTCTGTAAATTGTTTGAATAGTAGTAATAGACTAATGAAAAATGGAATTAGATAACTTATGAAATACGATTTCACGACAGAGTCCATTGATTTTTGTTCGTAAACAAAAAAGAAAAATAGTATTGTAATAATCAAAACAATTGTCTTGGCTATTTCTAAAAAATTAAAAAGATGAATTTTTTCTTTACCTAATAATAAACTTTGAGAGGTTGTTAATAATCCTTGGGAAATACCAAGAAACATTAAATCAGTTAATAAATTATGATCTATTAACCCAGAGAGAACCATACAATATGAAAGTAGAATAGATACGATTATAGCGAATAAATTGGACAAAATAAATAACGGTGCGAATGAAAAACGCGGTGTAAGATAAATAAGTGACGCACCATTGAAGATCCCTTGAAACAAACCTATAATAGAAATATTGAGAACTAAAATTGCAATTTCACCTCTAATACTCGCACCTAATTGTTGCGAAGTTATTACAACAATTAGGAAGCCAATAATTGCTGTAATTCCTTTTGAAAAAATGGTTCCAAGTATTTTTAACAGCATATTTTAATCCTTTAAAATGGAATGATAAACAGTGTCAAAAGATTTACCAACTGCATGGTACCCAAAATGCTCTAACGCATAATTATGAAGTTTTTCTGGGTCATAAACGTTAGAATTATCTAAAAATTGGATAAGAGCGCGAATAAGTTCCGATTCATTACCTTTCTCTACCAAAATGCCATTCCATGGTTTTACATGCTCTGGAATTCCATTTATACTGGTTGAAATAACTGGAATTCCAATCATAAAAGATTCGGCTATTACACATGGAAAATTTTCATAATTGCTAAATAAAAGCAAAGCATCACTTTGATTCATGAATTTGGCAATTTCTTCCGTTGATTTTGGGCCTTGAAATAGTATTTTCTCAGTCATATCAAGGTCTGCCACTAATTTTTTAGCATATTCAACATCACCATCGCTGATAATTGTCAATTGAAAATCTTGCCGAATTTTAACTAGTTTGTGGAGTACATTAATAATTCCACTTAAGTTTTTTTGGGGGTCGTATCCAGTAGAAATATGAATTAATTTTTTTAAAGTAGAAGATGAGCGTGGTTGTAATTTGAAAATATTTTCATTTACTACATTGGAAATTATTTTAAAAAAACTGTTTGGTGCTAATTGCACTAGATTATTCTTGAGATCTTCACTTACAGGAAGTAGCATAGAAGCATCTGATAAAATAGATTTACAAAGAGTTAAAATAGTCTTAGAATAGGAATGATCTCCATTTAAGTGAAAACCGTTGGAATGTTCAGTAACTACAAAAGGAATTCCTTTTCTCCGTTTAAGCCATTTAGCCCAAATTCCTAATGGGTAAGTAACATTTAAATGAAGAATATCTGGTTGGACCAACTTTTCTTGCACCCGTTTATAGCCTAATCGAAATGCTTTAATGTGTGAAAAAAGTCCTGATATTTTATTTCCAATTGTAAAAAAAGAGTCTTTTTTGGGATAATAAACGACTATTTCGTTTAAGCCATTTGTAGTACTCTCTACAATTTCAATCGAATGGGTGTTTTTGGAAGCAACAATTGCAAGAACTACAACATCATTATAAATATTCGCTGCTTCGGCATGTTTTTGTGTAAAATTCCCAACAGTTGGATTGTCCTTATTGGGATACCAGGAACACAAAAACAGGACTTTGAGTCTTTTAACCGAATTTACTTTCACTTAATTTTTACTTGAAAGAATAAATAGAACGTTGAAGACTAAAGTAATCATTATACCAATGTCTTTTCAAAAACTGACTTAACTTGTTCTAGAGCAAAATCTATTTCTTCTTTCGTTGTATAACGTGAAAAAGAAAAACGAACATTTGGTCGTGTTGTGTCTGCGTTGATTCCTTCTAAAACATGTGACCCTTTAATTGCACCAGAAGAACATGCACTTCCTCCGCTTACTGCCACACCTTTTAAGTCTAACGTGAATAATAAAATTCCAGCTTTCGGTGTTGAAGGAAAACAAACGTTAAGCACCGTATAGAGTGATTTTTCTGGATCTGTTTCACCATGAAAATGGATAGATGGAAATACTTCTCTTAAATTATCTAAAAGATAAGTCTTCAAAGATTGAACATGCTTTTGATGTCCTTCAACATCTTCATATGCTAATTCCATAGCTTTTGCGAGTCCAACGATACCATAAACATTTTCAGTGCCGCCACGTAATCCTCTTTCTTGTGCACCACCATGAATGAGTGGCTCAACTTTGATGTTCTTGTTGACATATAAAAATCCAATTCCTTTAGGCCCGTGAAATTTATGCGCTGCACACGTAATAAAATCGATATCCAATTCTTTCAAATCGAATGAGTAATGTCCCATTGTTTGAACAGTATCCGAATGAAATAAGGCATCATATTTTCGGCATAGCAGACTAACTTCTTTCAATGGCAATAATGTAGCTATTTCATTATTTGCATGCATCAATGACACCAATGTCTTTTCTCCAGATTGCAACAATTTTTCTAAATCAAGTAAATCTACAACACCTTTATCGTTGAGTTTTACATAGCTCACTTTTGCTTCACCTGAATGGGCAATTATTTCAGCTGTGTGACCAACTGCATGGTGTTCAATTGTTGATGTAATGATATGTTTTACCCCCATTTGATGAACGGAAG
>JBEAUV010000095.1:0-9895 GCA_041161265.1 Bacteroidota bacterium
AAACTAATAATTCGCAACTTTTTTTTATTTGTTAGCACTAACTATAATGTTTCTTTAATCGTTAGTTTTTACAATTCCTATTGACTTCATTAAATAAAATGCGGACTTTTGCATGAAGTATGAAGAAAAAAGTTGAAATTCTCGCTCCTGCAAAAAATCTTTTGCAAGGAATGTTGGCAATAAATTCAGGTGCAGATGCAGTATATATTGGTTCGCCAGCATATGGTGCTCGTTCGAATGCAACAAATTCGTTAGAAGACATCGCGGAATTGGTGAAATACGCTCACCTTTTCAAAGCACAAGTTTTTGTTGTAATCAATACAATTCTATATGATCACGAATTAGAAGATTGCCAACAATTGATTCACAAACTTTATAAAATTGGTGTTGATGCATTGATTGTGCAAGACATGGCGATTTTTGAAATGGACTTACCTCCTATCGTTCTTCATGCGAGCACCCAAGCCAACAACCGCGACCCAAAACAAGTTAAATTCTTGAAAGAAGCTGGTATGGAACGTGTCGTTTTGGCGAGAGAATTAAATTTGAGCCAAATAAAAGAAATTTACGAAGAAGCTGATGTGGAACTGGAATTTTTTGTTTCTGGAGCACTTTGCGTTTCATTTAGTGGCAATTGTTACATGAGTATTGCTGGAGGAGAACGCAGTGCAAACCGAGGTTCTTGCGCCCAAAATTGTCGTTTACCATATAATTTGACAGATGGAACAGGTGCAACACTGATTGCAAACAGTCATCTATTATCTATAAAAGATTTAGATTTATCTGAACAACTTCCCGAACTCATTGAAGCTGGAATTACCTCTTTCAAAATTGAAGGTCGCTTGAAGGATTTGGTTTATGTCAAGAACAACGTTTCTTTTTTACGTCAAAAGTTAGACAGTTTTCTTGATACATCAGACACCTATCAAAAAGCATCTTCAGGCAGAATTACTATAAATTTCGACCCGAAAATGGATCGTAGTTTCAACCGTGGTTACACTGATTATTTCGTGAATCAACGAAAAGAAAAAATTGGTTCTTGGGAAAGTCCAAAATCCAAAGGTCAGTACATTGGAAAAGTGACAAAATTCACTGACAAAGGCTATTTCATTGAAAATGCTGATCAATTAAACAATGGAGATGGACTATTCTTCATCAATGAAAACAATGAAGCTGACGGATTACAAATTAATGTCGTTCTCAATGATTTAGTGATTCCGAATAATTATAAATCCATCCCAGAAGGAACGGAAATCTATCGAAATTCAGATGCTGCGTTCAACAAATTAGTTGAACGTGAAGACAGTACTATTCGTAAGATTGGTATCAAAATGACCCTGTCAGAAACGCCAACTGGATTTGAATTAACCGTAATTGACGAAGATGGACATCAATCTATAAGTTCATTTGAGCAAGAAAAAGAAGCATCAACAAAAGGTGAAATTGTCCTTGCTGATATTAAGAAAAATCTATCAAAATCAGGAAATACGCCATTTGTAGTGGACGAGGTTACTGTTGAATTTTCAGATAATTGGTTTTTACCAAGTTCAAAAGTGAATGAACTGAGAAGGGAAGTTTTAGAAAATTTAATTGATATTCGAATAAAAGAATACCACCGTGAAGAAAAGGCAATCGTTAAAACAGACCATCCTTTTCCAGTTAAAGAATTGGATTTCACGTTTAATGTTTCTAATAGATTAGCACGCACTTTCTACAAAAGACACGGCGTTACAGAAATTGAAAAAGCGTTCGAATTACAATGGGATCCTGGGAAATCAAGAGTAATGACGACAAAGTATTGTGTGAAATATGAATTAGGAAAATGTCCTAAATTTCAACGCGATACAATGGGTGCTAAATTGATTGAACCATTAACCCTGCAACATGGCGAAAATGAATATAAATTGAAATTCAACTGTAAACCATGTGAAATGGAAATTTGGGAAAAAGATGCGGAGTTGGTTTTTGATGAGGATAACTGAGAATTGGTTATTCAAATAAACCACATAGACACATAGGGCACATAGCTTTCATTAGATTCGGGATTCGGGATTTGTAATTCATAACTCGCAATTCGAAACTAGCAACTTGTAATTCATAACTATTAATTTGTAATTTTAAAGCATGAAATATTTCCTTCCAATCCTTTTACTGGCTTTCACATTCTCGTCATGTGCGAAGAAAAAAGCTGAAGAGCAAGCAAAAAAAGACGACGATATTATCAAACAATATATCGCTGATCACAATTTAACTGCAGTTGCAACAGGTACAGGTTTGTATTATGTAATCGAAAACCAAGGAACTGGTGGAACGTGCAATAGTTTTTCAACTGTAAGAGTTTCTTATAAAGGCTATTTTACTGATGGGGAAGTTTTTGACCAAAGTGATGCTGCTGGAATAAGTTTTGGCTTACAACAAGTAATTAAAGGTTGGACAGAAGGAATTCCTTATTTCAAGGAAGGTGGAAATGGGATTCTTTTGGTTCCTTCAGCTCTTGGTTACGGCTCTAGCAGTAACAACGGGATTCCAGGAAATTCAGTATTGATTTTTGACGTTAAATTGTTGCAGATATTGTAACTATTTCAAACATTTAAAATAATCAAACGGCTCTAAACATTCATTGCACTGATAATGTGCTTTGCATGCTGTACTTCCAAATTGACTAATCATTTTCGTGTTTCGAGATTTGCATTGAGGACAAGGAACAACCGTTGGTTCTGAAAACAAAACACTTTTATCAACTTCATGTTCTGGCGGAGCAATTCCGTATTCTCGCAATTTATTTTTACCTGATTCGGTGAGCCAATCTGTTGTCCAAGCTGGTGATAAAACCAATGAAACAGTTACGTTTTCTATGCCTTTTTCATTTAATTTCTCAATGATTTGCTCTTCGATCATTTTCATTGCTGGGCAACCACTGTATGTTGGTGTGATTGTTATGTGGCACTTACTGTCTGTTATTTCAACAGCTCTTACCACACCAAGATCAACAACCGTAAGAACAGGAATTTCTGGATCAGAAACCTCTTCTAAATAAGCCCATATTTCTTTTTCAGTTACCACTCCATGTTCGGATAAGCACGCTGCATATATTGTAATTCAGCAAGGATATAACCCATGTTTTCTGAATGCATCCCTTTTCTTCCACCCTCTTGCTTCCAATTATTTGTTGGAATTTGTAAAGTAGCTTCTTCAAATACATTTTTGATCGTTACTTCCCATTCAGCTCGAATTTCAGCGATATCAGTAATAATTCCTTGACTTAATAATTCAGCATCAACTTCATCTGTATAAAACAATTCAGAAGAATAACGCCATAAAGTGTTGAGTGCTTCTTGAATTCGTTGGTGCGATTCTTCTGTTCCATCACCTAGACGAATCACCCATTCAGATGAATGTTTTAAGTGATATTTCGTTTCTTTCAATGATTTTTCAGCAATTGCACTCAATTGTTTGTCTGAACTGTTTTGCAATTTTTCAAACAATGGTTTTCTATATGCATCAAACAAAAATTGACGCATGATGGTTGTGCCAAAATCTCCATTTGGTTGCTCAACTAGCAAGGTATTTTTGTACTCGCGATCATAGCGCAAAAAGGCCAATTTATCGCCATCACGGCCTTTTCCTTCAACTTCTCCAGCATAATTCAATAAACTAGTAGCCTGACCAACCAAATCCAAAGCAATGTTCGTCATCGCAATATCTTCTTCTAATATTGGTCCGTGTCCGCACCATTCAGACATACGATGACCCAAAATCAAACTGTCATCACCAAGTCGTATTATATATTCAAAAAGTGCACTCATATTAAAATAAAAAGTCGTTAATTTCTAGAATTACATGTGCGAAATTCCGTCTGGAACATCGTAAAACGTTGGATGACGGTATACTTTTGAATCTGAAGGTTCAAATAACGAATCCGCTTCAGTTGGATCTGACGCATAAATATCTTTTGATTCGACCACCCAAATACTGATTCCTTCAGAACGTCTTGTATACACGTCGCGTGCATTTTCAACCGCCATTTCAGCATCCGCTGCTCTTAAACTTCCAACATGCTTGTGATTCAATCCTGCTTTGCTTCGAATAAATATTTCCCACAAAGGCCATTCTTTTTTTGACATAGTAACTTTATTAATTCTAAATATTTAGCTTGCTTTTTGTACCTGAGCTTGTCGAAGGGCTCGCTTTTCAGCATAAGCATTTGCAGCCTCTACTACCCACATTCCATCTTCTTTGGCTTTGCGACGTGTATCAACTCGATCCTTATTACAAGGTCCATTTCCTTTAACAACTTCCCAAAACTCATCCCAATTTATAGGGCCAGATTCATAATGACCAGTTGCTTCATTGAACTTCAAATCTTTATCTGGAATTGTCAAACCAATTAGTTCAGCTTGCGGAACAGTAGCATCGACAAACATCTGACGTAATTCATCATTTGTATGACGTTTGATTTTCCACTTAACAGATTGAGCTGTGTGTTTTGATTCAGCATCGTTTGGTCCGAACATCATTAAAGACGGCCACCAAAAACGATTCAAGGCATCTTGTGCCATTTCCTTTTGAACAGGAGTTCCTTTTGCCAATTGCACCATGATTTCAAAACCTTGTCGCTGGTGAAAAGATTCTTCTTTACAAACACGCACCATAGCACGAGCATAAGGTCCGTATGAGCATCGGCAAAGAGGCACTTGATTCATAATCGCCGCACCATCAACTAACCAGCCAATCGCACCCATATCTGCCCAAGAAACTGTTGGATAATTAAAAATGGATGAATATTTTGCTTTCCCAGAATGAAGATCATCAATAGTTTCTTCACGGTTTGCACCGAGTGTTTCAACAGAACTGTATAAATACAATCCATGACCAGCTTCATCTTGAACTTTCGCTAAAAGAACAGCTTTACGACGCAAATTTGGTGCCCGTGTAATCCAATTTCCTTCAGGCAACATTCCAACAATTTCAGAATGTGCATGCTGAGAAATTTGACGAATTAATGTCTGACGGTAATCATCCGGCATCCAATCCTTTGGCTCAATTTTAATATCTTGATCGATTTTATCTTGAAACTTTCGTTCCAATTCTGAAATATTGATGTCTTTCATACAGTTTTCTCTTGTGTGACAAATTTAACGAAATATGTTATCTAAAAAACAGCTGAACTGAATAGTTGTTTTAACTTTTAAGAAAATATTTGATGTTTAAAATAATCTGCGTCCATCGAAAATAAATATTAGTAACTCAAGCTTCTTTTATCTACCAAGATTAATGATTAAATTCGCCCTTTAAAAATGATTCTTCATGACACCAAAGTTTCACACTTTAGCAATCAAAAACATCAGAAAAGAGACAGAAGATACTGTTTCAATTGCTTTTGATGTTCCATCAGAACTCAAAAATGATTACGCATTCTTGGCTGGTCAATACTTAACATTGAAATCAATAATCAATGGAGAAGATACTCGTAGGTCTTATTCTTTATGCTCTGCTCCTTATGAAGGAGAATATCGAGTTGCTGTAAAACAAGTTGAAAATGGTGTTTTCTCAACATATGCGAATCATTCTTTGAAAGAGGG
This sequence comes from Bacteroidota bacterium, assembly GCA_041161265.1. Taxonomy (GTDB): domain Bacteria; phylum Bacteroidota; class Bacteroidia; order Flavobacteriales_D; family Crocinitomicaceae; genus M0103. Next base: position 5,583 of record JBEAUV010000095.1, read on the forward strand.
AGATCAACTTGACGTAATGACTCCAACTGGAAATTTTTGTTTACATCCGACGAAAAACGCTAATAAATCCTATGCATTATTTGCTGCTGGAAGCGGTATAACACCAATTCTATCCATTGCAAAAACTGTTTTGTTTGAAGAGCCAAAAAGTGATGTGACATTATTTTATGGCAACAAAAACTTCAATAGTATTAATTTCCGTGAAGAATTGGAAGCATTGAAAAATACCCACATGGATCGTTTGCGAATTGTTCATGTTCTTTCAAGAGAAAGTTTGGGCAATAAAATTCAAAAAGGAAGAATCGACAAAGAAAAATGTACTGAACTATTCAACGCATTTCTTTCAAACAATCCTATTGATGGTGTTTACATTTGTGGTCCTGAGTCAATGATTCTTGGAGTGAAAGATAGTTTAGTTGAAAATGGTGTGAATGAAAAAAATATCCATTTCGAACTATTTACAACTCCAGGTGTTAAGAAAACAGACGAAAAGGTAGTTACAAATGAAGCGAGTATTGCGTCAAATGTGACGATCATTTTAGATGGAGATGTTATTGATTTATCCATGAATTCTTCTGGAGAAAGCATTTTAGATGTTGCTCAAAAAGCAGGTGCCGATTTACCATTTGCATGTAAAGGTGGCGTTTGTTGCACGTGTAAAGCAAAAATTATTGAAGGTTCAGCCCGAATGGATGTGAACTATTCTTTAGAAAAAGACGAAGTGGAAGCTGGATATATTTTAACATGTCAAGCACATCCAACAAGCGAAAAATTAATTGTATCATTTGACGAATAAATTATGGCATTATTTGGAATGTTTAAAAAAGACAAGGATTCAAAAAAACTACACAAAGGTTTTCATGAAATTCCTGTCGCAGCAGTTGAAAAATTAACTGCCGATACTGTGAAAATTACGTTGGATATTCCAGCTGAATTAAAAGCTGAATTTCAGTTTATTCCAGGGCAATATATTACTGTTTCAGTTGAGAAAGATGGAAAAGATGAGCACAGAGCCTATTCTATTTGCAGTGGTCCAAACGAACCGATTTCATTTGCTACAAAAGCTGTGAAAGGTGGAAATATTTCTATTTGGCTCAATGATAAAGTAATACCAGGAAGCGTTCTTGCCATTTCGAAACCAGTTGGAAATTTCATTTTAAAGGATTCGGATAAAACGGTTGTGGCTATAGCTGCTGGAAGTGGGATTACACCAATTATGTCGATTGCAAAAGCAATTGAAAAACGTGGAGGAAAAATGAACCTCTTTTTCGGAAATAGAACAAAAGAATCAACTATTTTTCATCAAGAAATTAATGCATTATCTAACACTTCTGCTACTTATTTTTTGACAAATGAAGAAGTTGCAGGATATCAATATGGAAGAATCGACAAGGATTCTATTTCAACTCAAATTAAGGCAAATTTAGACTTGTTAAAAGCAGATGCTTTCTTTTTGTGTGGACCAGAACAAATGATTTTAGACATTTCAAGTACACTAGAATTTTTTGGTGTAGCGAAATCTAAAATTCATTTTGAATTGTTTACAACGCCAGTTTTAATGGCTCAAAAAGAAACTGTCGTTACATCTTCTTTTGACGGAGAAAGTAAAATCAAAGCAATTTTAGACAGCGAAGTTGTTGAGTTCACACTAAAAACGAAAGGAAAAAGTCTATTGGAAGCTGCTGAAACAGCCGGTTTAGACGCTCCATATTCTTGTAAAGGTGGTGTCTGTTGCTCTTGCAAAGCCAAAATAATTAAAGGTTCAGCTTTGATGACAGTAAATATGTCATTAACGGACAAAGAAATTCAAGATGGTTATATTTTAACGTGTCAAGCACATCCAACAAGTGAGGAATTAACGTTTACTTACGATGTCTAAAAGAACAATTGTTGTTGTCGGTGCCAGTCGAGGAATAGGGAAAGAACTCGTTGAAAAATTTGCAAGTGATCCATCTAATACTGTTTTTGCACTTTCTCGAAATCTTCAAAAAATGCAAGATATATTCGCGCATTTATCGAATGTTCGGGCAGTGGAATTCGATTTATCTAAAAACGTTGCCGAACAAGCAAAAGTAATTTTTGAAAACATCAATCAGATTGATATTCTCATCAATAACGCTGGGAAATTGGTAAATAAACCATTTACTGAATTAACGCATGAAGATATTTCCATTTGTTATCAAGTAAATGTGGTTGGCGTTATGGAAACAACCCAAGCGGCTGTTCCAAAAATGATTGATAACGGAGGACATATTGTAAACATTAGTTCAATCGGTGGATTCCAAGGAAGTGTTAAATTTGCTGGACTAAGTGCTTATTCCACTTCAAAAGCTGCTGTTTGCAGTTTCACCGAATTGTTTGCTGAAGAATATAAGGATACAAAAATAAAAATGAATTGTTTGTGTCTTGGAGCTGTTCAAACCGAAATGTTGGAAGAAGCTTTCCCTGGATATGAAGCACCAGTTTCCGCATCAAAAATGGCTGATTATATAACTGATTTTGCACTTACAGGCAATCAATGGATGAATGGAAAAATCATTCCAGTTTCACTATCAACGCCATAATTCGACTATTTTTCAAACCAATCTGTTACTTTTTTTGAAACTTTCATTTACTTGAAAAAAAGCAATTTGTTTTCTCTTCGCCGACATAAAAAAAATCTAAGTGAGCCTGAGTTAATCATGCTTGCAAAAACGGACACCTACTATTTCGGTGAATTATATAACATTTACTTTGAACGAATCTATCGTTTTACGTTTAAACGTTTAGGAGGAAATGAAGAGGTTGCTGGAGACCTTGCTCAACAAACTTTTATAAAGGCAATGGCCAATATTCAAAAGTATGAAGATCGTGGTTTACCTTTTTGTAGTTGGCTCTATCGCATAGCACAAAATGAAGTCTCCATGTTTTTTAGAGCTTCCAAAACAACGAAAACTGTTGATATCGATGAAAATCGATTTAAAGATATTTGTGCCGAAGCAAACCTCAATCGTTACATGTCGGAAGAAGACCAAGAACAATTGGTAGGATTATTGAACGAAATGGAACAAGAACATTTGGATTTAATTGAATTACGTTTTTTTCAAGAGTTGAGTTTCAAAGAAATTGCTGACATTTATAAAATCACTGAAGCAAATGCAAAGATGCGCGTATATCGTATTTTAGAGAAATTGAATAAAAAGTGGACTGAACGATCATGAGAAAGTTTTCAATCAATAGAGAAAAAAAGAATCTTGAGCCGAGTGATGAACAAATCAAACGTCACAAGGATTTCTCGCGCATTCATCATAATTATGAGCGTCTCACTAAACGTGGAAAGCATCCGATATTCAAAGATCCAAAATTGTATTTATTGATTGTTTTACTTGGAATCATAATGCTATTGGTGTTTTTAGAAAAGTAAATTTATCATTCTGATTTATAGCTTTCTCAAAAGCCATTCAATAGAATTTTTCTTTCTTACATTTTAATTGTATCTTCATCCTTCAATCAAACTGACTAGTGAGAACTGCGGGACTATTATTTACATTCATTTTACTAAAGATTTCACTGTCTTTTGGTCAAGATATTCATTGGTCCCAATTCAATGATATTCCAATTTTTCAAAATCCTGGAAACGCTGGACATTTTAATGGAGATTATCGTTTTGTTGCAAATTATAGAGATCAATGGCGAAGTGTAACAGTTCCGTTTAGCACTATCTCCTTTTCTGCAGACATGCATCTTCCGAACAAAAAAAATGTTGGACTCGGTTTATTGTTTTTTCATGATGCAGTTGGTGATGGTAACCTTCGCACAACAGAAATTCAAGGAAATGCCTCCTATTTAATAAAGCTTTCGAAAGATTCTTTGCATTGCGTTCGACCAGGAATAAACATTGGTATGAATCACCGACAAATAAACTGGGATCAATTGTATTTCGACAACCAATTTAATGGTGTTTATTTTGATCCTAACCTTCCAACGAATGAATTGTATCAAACAGATCGTAAAACAAATCTTTCATTTGGTGTTGGAGCTGTGTATGAATATTATAAAAACAAGCGGCAAAAAATTACTGCTGGAATTGGATTTTATAATTTAAATAGACCAAATCAAAGTTTTTATACCCAAACAATTCCAAGAGATATTCGCATGAATATTTTTGCAAAAGGTCTGTATAAATTGGATGTTGATTGGGATTTAGTTCCAGGAATAAACATTTCTATTCAAGGGAAATACAGAGAAATAAACCTTGGTTCTTCTGTGAAATATACGCTTGTTGATAAAGCTGGCAAATATCGTGCTTTGTATGCTGGGTTATGGTATAGAAA
>JBEAUV010000096.1:0-9754 GCA_041161265.1 Bacteroidota bacterium
CAATATTATAATCGCCATCGTGGAGACAATTGGTCCTATGGAGTTTTCTGCAAACGCAGACAATGCAATGGAAAGTGTTGAAACGGTTAAAAGTGACAAGAACGCAACACAAAACCCAAGTCCAAAACGCCACAAAATATCGGCATCTTGCAAGATGACTAAGCCATCGCTGTTGAGCACAATTAAATCACCTGTCCCAAAGATTTGCCGCGAAACAAACAATGCAAAAAAGCCAAGCCATAACGTCAAAAACAAAGTATACATCGCACCAGCAATGAATTTAGATAAAACAATGTTGGTTCGTGAGATTGGTTTTGACGCCAACATGCGAATCGTTCCCATCGCTGCTTCTCCAGAAATAAGATCGCCGGTCACCAAAGCAACTAATAAGGGAATGTGTACAATCAACATTTGCAAAATGATAAATGCGATGAGATTTCCATTCAAAACATCGCCGTTGAAGGTCAAACTTTGCTCAAAAGACGAAGTAACAAATGATATAATTGACTTGCCATCTGCTTTCATTGCAAAAATGATGATTCCGACGAGCAAGGTTAACGCTCCAATACCAAGATAACTTCTAGGTTTCGACAGAATTTTAATAAACTCGTTGTATGTGTTTTTCAGTAACATGTTATGCTTGTATGATTTTCATGAAATAATCCTCTAGCTTGCGTTTTGGTTCGATTGCATGTACGTTTATGTTGCTATTGACAAGCAATCTGGTCAGTTCAGGAACCAACTCTTTGACGAACGAAACTTCTAATTCTGTATCAGAATTGATTTTAAAAACAGAAGCTGGATATGCCTTTTGCAACAATTCGGCAGTAGCACGTGCATTATCGACTTCAATGCGAACAAGCAATTCTTGCGTATTCAATAAATCAGTAACACTTCCTTCCACAATGGAACGACCTTGGTTGATGATCACCATGCGATTGGCTATCAGTTCAATTTCCGATAGTTGATGGGAAGACAACAAAATCGTTTTGTGCTGTTCATTTTTGAGTCGTAAAATCAAATTACGAATTTCTACGATTCCTTGCGGATCCAAACCAGTTGTTGGCTCGTCCAAAATGATCAAATCAGGTTTGTGCAAAAGCGTCTGTGCAATTCCTAGACGTTGTTTCATTCCGTGGGAGAAACCGCCTAATTTGTGTTTGCCCCGATCGCCCAAACCAACAAATTCCAGCATTTCCTGAATTTCCTTTTTGGAAACATCCGCACCAGAAACACGCGCAAATATTTCCAGGTTCTTCTGGGCAGACAGGTATTTGTAAAAATCAGGTTTTTCAATGATGCTGCCAATGTTCGACAAGATTGCCGACCGATCCGTTTTGAATGACTTCCCAAACAATTCGATAGATCCAGCATCTGGTGTAATCAGGGATAAAAGACAGCGAATTGTCGTACTTTTCCCTGCACCGTTCGGACCAAGAAATCCAAACACATCTCCCCTGTTCACACTGAAAGAAACATCTTTGACCGCCTCAAACGTGCCAAAGCGTTTGGCCAAGTGTTCTACCTTAATTATCGCTTCGCTTTCCATACTATAAATAACACGTTAAGGTAGTTATTGTTTAGGGAAATTGAAAGGTAAACGCACTTTTATTTGCAATCACTGAAAACCACTTTGCGACCAATTTATTGAAATCAATCGGTTCGAACCCAATTTAAAATAAATCTTCAAAAGGTTCGTTTTGTTTTTTCTAAACTTTACAATATGAAAACGAAAAAACAATTATTTGTCTTAGTGACTTTAACATTAACCTTTGCATCTTGTCAAAAGAATGCACCAAAACTGAATGAAGAATTATACGAAAGCTCCAAAGCAACGGATCTTCAATTCTATAAAAATAAAGACACCATTTATTCAGGAGCTGGAAGCAGCCCACATGGATCCTTTAAATTAAAGTTTAACAGCATAGCAGTTGCAGCACTTGACGCTGAAGGTAAATTACCTACAGGAGCTTCCTTTCCTAAGGATGCGGTCATAGTAAAAGAAGTATATTCAGGTGGGGAACTGATCTTATATGTTGTAATGAAAAAAGACTCTAAATCTAAATTTCAAGGAGAAGATTGGGTTTGGGGAGAATATAAAACAGACGGTACGACTGCATATAGCGTGGCTGATAAAGGAGCAAGTTGTATAAGCTGCCATTCGACTGGAACAAACAGAGATTTCGTAAAATCATTTGATTTGCATTGAGGGGTAAACTGAAAATTATCATTCGAATTAATGAAGTATCCTTTTATTTGTCTTAATTTTATTTAATCTGTTTTTAATTCGTTAAATAAAACGGTATGAAATATATAGCGGTCTTCTTGTTTTACATAATTCAATTTGGTTCATTCGCTCAAAATGACGAAATGATTGCTGGTTTTTATGCTTCCGAATTAAATAATAAAGTATTGTTAAGTTTTTCGATAAACTTAGGTTATACGTGCAATGGCGTCATTATCACACGTTCAGAAGATACTTTAAACTTCAGTCCGATTGGGAGTATTGAAGGAATTTGTGGAAGTTCTCAAGAAGAAATCCACTATGAATTTACGGATATTAACCCCATAAAAAATGCAGTTAATTATTACAGACTAGACTTGGGTGGAGTTGGATTTTCACAGGTAATGAGTGTGGAAGTAATTGATTTAAGCGGAAATAATTCTATCATTCGTCCAAATCCAATTTCGGAAGAAACAGAAATTCATTTTGATAACGAAACCAAATCTTTAATGTCACTTGCTATTTATACAAGCGAAGGAATGTTGGTCGAGACAAAATATACTTTAAACGAAATGTTTATCCTTAAAAAATCGGATTATAAAGTTGGCAGCTATTTCTACCTAATTCGCTTTGAAGACGTCCTCTCTGAGATTAAAGGGAGATTTATAGTGAACTAATTAAATCTTGAAATTTTCACATTCAACATACGCACTCTTTTTAACTGAAGATGTAAGACTACAATAATTGACACTTGTCAAAAAATTACACGTTACAAATTGCTAATTATGGTTTGGAGAAGAAGGAGGAATTGACAGTTGATAACTGATAATTGACAATTGTGATTTAGCTAACAAAAAAAAGCCCCAACTTTCACTGGGACCTTGTCAGAAATTTAATTGAATCCTATTCCAGAGAGAAATTGATTGGTAAAACGGCTATTGACCGGACTGGGGTTCCATTACATTTTGCAGGAATTAATTTCGGGAAGTAACATACGATGCGTAGTGCCTCTTTTTCTATATCGACATATCCACCCGATTTGGCAATTACTAAATTACTTACACTTCCATCGATTTCCACAATAAAAACTACCATTACTTTATCCTGTATCTCTTCCTCGACAGCGGATTGTGGGTAATTTAAATGTGTCTGAATAAACTTGGCCATTTCTCCCAACCCACCTGGAAATTCAAAATCTTCCTGATCCGCTTCAGAACATTCATCTACCTCTTTATTCGCTTCAATGAAATACTTTAACGAATCAACAACCACAAGCTTATGTACCTTTGAAGCAAACAATTCATGTTCCTTCACTTGTGTAAATGGTAAAATGTACGATCTGGATGCATTAACTTTGTCGTAATGATAATATCCAAAAGATTTTCCTAAGTATAGATTATTTGGGTCACTGATTTTTATTTGGTAAGATTCCTTTCTAACTATTTTAAAAATCACCTTCCCGTCTAAATCCGTAGTGTCAACATTTATTTGACCATCCTCGTCTGTACATTCTACAATCATTCCACTTATGGCCTTGGATTCATACAAAGATGTAAGTACAATGTCGAGCGTGTAGGTTTTCTTTGCAGCGAAGAGCTGGGTTGAAAGTAACAGTAAAAATGAAAGTGTAATTTGGGGATATAGATTTTTCATAATTTTATAAAGGCGCGCTTTCGATTCATCGAGTGCAAATTGTTTATTGGGAGTTCGTTGGCTTTCATGAATTTAATTTCTTTATATGCTTATCGAAATCTGAAATTATCTTCTGTGATTTATTAAATTCATCGTATTCGTTGATAGCTTTTTTAGCTGCTTGAATTTTCGAAATAGCGCCTTTCCCTTCCAGAATTTTGTATTCGTTGAACGTTAAAAATTTATTCACACTTTCGGACAATTGCTCCATTGTGAACGTGTTTTCTCTTTCTATTAAACCTTCTATGTAATCGAAATAGCTTGACACTGTTCTTTCCAATTGTGTGATTTCTTTTTCTTGCAAATAGTTTTTAGCGACAATAATATCTGATTTAATGATCCTTCCTTCTGGAGCATTTTTCCAAGTCGTTAAACCAAGGTTGTCTTTTTCTTTGTTCACAGAATCATGTATAATTTCGGCGGCTGTTTTACCTGTAATTGCAAAATGAAATCTATTCTGTACAAAAGCATAAAAGTTTTTGGTCATTTCCGAATGACGGTCATAATCGAAACAACATTCAGCGAAGATATCTGTTACTTGCTGATAAATTCTTCGTTCACTTGCACGAATAGAACGTATTCTGCGCAGTAACTCTTTGAAATAATCTTTACCAAAAGCGTTTTGACCTTCTTTTAAACGTTGATCGTCCAATACAAAACCTTTTAAAATATATTCTTTCAAGGTTTGAGTAGCCCAAATTCTAAACTGCGTTGCTTTGGAGGAGTTTACACGGTAGCCAACAGAAATGATTGCGTCTAAATTGTAATATTTTGTTTTGTATTTTTTTCCATCTGTTGCAGTTGTTTCCAAAATGGAAATAACTGAATTTTCATCTAATTCGAAGTCTTCAAAGATATTTGATAAATGTTTACTGATAGCAGGGATATTTACCCCAAACAACTCTGCCATAGCTTTTTGAGTGAGCCAAACTGTATCGTTTTCTAAATACACATTAACACGCACTTCGTTATTGGGCGTATTGTAAATTAAAAATTTGTCTATTTCTTTACTCATTCGTGATTAACTATATTCCTTCAAATTGTTCAAACAGTTTTTTTATCTCCCGATTCAATACTGACTATTTTCTAATCTAATATAAGGTTAATTTTTAAACAATCAATTACTATTATTTATTTTAGGTAAAAGTACCAACCCAATCACCTCCTCCCTCAAACAATCCAAAAGAATCCTTTTACCCAAAAACAAAAGGACCCCTCTCGAAGTCCTTTTCTCTGCAAAACACAACCAAACTACTCCCTATTTAAAGACCTTCACCACTACCCCATTTTTGATCACAAATAGTTCGCCCATAAAAAAGAACTTATCTCCTTCATTCTTTTTGATCAGGTCTTCAAGGTCTGCTTCCATGGTGTGAACAGAACCGCCCGTGCTGCGTGCGATATTCAAATAATCTGGATTTATACCGGAACGGGAACCGCATAAAATGATGTGAATCGGTTTGTGAACATCTTTCAATAAAATCAAATCTTTGACATTGGCGGTGTTGTCTGCTACCATGATAAAATCTTTGGTTGCAGGTGCTTTGCTGATCGCGAAAAGTAATGCTTCAATGTTGTTTTCAGGCATGTCGCCACCACAACCACTTACAATCGTGTTCACAGCTAATTTCCGTACATCTCCATAATTGGTCGCTTTGGTGTGGTAAATTCCACCGGTGCTTCCAATCACTTTTAGGTCATCTGGCGTTTTGTCGCCGTCGTTGAAAAACACCAGGTCCTTGATGCGTTTATCGTTTACTTTCAACTTGAACCACAGCACCAATTGAGCCGTGTAAGGAGCCATTGATCCCGTTAAATCTGCCACAACGGTCATGTCGCTCCATGCTTTTTTGCGCTCAAACACCTTTACAATGGTTGAATCAACAAGGGATTTTCGAATTTCCTTCGGACTTTTCAAGGTTGATTCTTCTGGTAGAAATTTGGATATCGCTTCAACTTCTGCCAAACGGTCTTCTTCGGTTTGTGGTAATTTGTAATGAATAACAATGCCATGGAAAAAGGTTTTTGCCTCTCCCTCATTCTTACAATCGGATTGCCGAATAATCCGCCAACGAATATTGACATCAGTCACCAACGATTTTCTTAAACTTTCAACGACTTTGATGCGACTCAAGTTCAAGGCTTTCAAATCTTCTCCTTTTGGGAAATCTGTAAAGACCAAATCGATCAACTGTACATCGGCGTTTTTTAATTTTGCACGGTCAATCTCTGAGATTACATAACTGTCTCCGTAATTCATGTTGAGGACAATTACTTGCAGCAATTCGGTTTTCAGAATGTAACGAAATCGTTTTGTTTCCTTTAAAGCGATGATGTCATCAGCTGTTCTAATTTCTTCAGCATAAACGATTTGGCTGATTAGTGTGAGTGCGAATAATAAGATGATTGAAGTTTTCATGACGATACATTTTGGGGTTTCCCATCTAATGCACGCACAGGAAAAAAGTAACAGCTTACCAATTGACAATTGATAATTGATAATTGATAATTAGATTTTACTTAAAAGTAATTTTTGTCATTAATAAGAATTCCCGTAATCCACACAACCCGTTATACTCATTTTCTCAATTGATTCTTTAAAATCGGGATCGAGAAGACTGCCGGATTTTTGATGACAAAACGAACAGGATAAAAAATCACCATTGGTATCAACATAAACAGCGCGATTACCAGATACCATGCACCCCATGCGACGTTGATAATAACCATGGTATACAATAATTGGGAAGTCTTTATAAGCCAATTCATTGTTATATGTTAGTAAAACCTCTTCCAGAATTTCAATTTGTTCAGGTGCCAATAGAACATCTTTCATGGCGTAATGTCCAACTGCTTTAGGTTCAAAGAACTGAACAAAACCCACACCTAAATCTTTCGCAAATAACATAAATTGATCGAGGTATTCCCTTGTAGCCGTGGCGCGTGTTATGCATGTTGAAACAACTGTAATAAATTCATTTTCAATTGAATATTTAACTGCATAAAGAGCATCTCGAAAGGACCCTTCTTTACCTCGAAATATATCATGTTGATAAGCATCATGATGATCAATACTGACAATGAGTCCAGTTAAACCTGCCGCTTTTAATGCAGCTGCATTGTCAGCCGTGAAATTGAAACCTGATGTCAAAATCCAAAAAGCAGATTTGTGTTTATATTTCTGAATTGCATTTACAAGCTCTTTCACTCTGAGCATTGGTTCACCGCCAGTAAATGAAATGTTTAACGTCCCAATTGATTGTAATTTTTCAATCATTTGATCAATGTCCGACGTGCTGATTTTTTCAGGTTGATTGAGATTGTCCCATTCAAAACAATGTTCACATTTAAGTGGGCATTTTTTAGTAATAGCTAAAAAAGCAGTCGTCAAACGATGAGTGGGCTCATTATGTTTTTCTAACCTGTTTAATTCACTCAACAAAAAAGGATGAAATAGCGGAGATTCCCATGGTGGAATATTTATTCGACAGTAATGTTGATCAGCAACAGAGACAACCTTGAAAATATTTTCACCTCCAGCCATCGTATTTCTTTTTTCTTTGATCATTTTTAAAATACGAATAACTCTACTAGGCGTTTTGTACAAACGTAAAACAACTAAAGCATTTTTAACTATTCTTTTGCGATGCAGATGGCTTTTCAAAAAACCAGATACGATTTCTTGTTTTTTTTCTGCACGTATTTCAGAATAATCAATTTCTAAAACTTGAATTGAATTTTTTAATTCTTCTTCTTGAGTTTCTGTTGGCTGAATTTCCATATCTCCTTTTATTTTGCGCCTGCCAATTCAAAAAGTCTGGTCCTTGCAAAGTGAGTAAAAGATCCAGGATTCTTGAATTTTTTCAACTCTGATATATTTGGTTTGCCAGTATAATTACGGATGTATTGATAATAACCTCTTGTATGTAAAAATAAGCTAGTCATGTTGTTAGAATTGGACAAGGGAGCCTCTTTGAAGGTGAAGAAAGCTTGTGCTCCGATATACAATTGTTCTAAATAGATCCCATCACTTTTTAGGATAGTCGATTTCAAATCAACCCCATTTTCATCCTCCGCTTTTGTCAATTCTAAAGGTTTTATTTTGAGATTTTCATTTTCAGTATAATCCATAGCAGCATAATCTACTTCCCAGAAATGATATCCAGATTTTAATCGAATTTCAATATTATCTTCTGAATGGCCAGTAAGATCAATTGGCACAATTATACTCCTCGAAGCTAAGGGACCAACCATGTTGATGTTGTCAACAGTTTTCCAACCCGCTTTGGTTTTTATTTGCACTTCTAATAACATGCCTTGTGCTTTAGCCCAAGCTGTTTTTTCTTTAGCAGATTTATTTCGCTGCAGGGCAGCGAAAGAGTTATATTTATCACCAAATTGGGCACAGAATCTTTCGAAGATATAATCCATCCACAACGTGTTTTTTAAGTTCAAAACAAGCTTACCCTCTTTTGATTTGATATTGTTTTGAAACTTAAATGAAATATCACTAAAATCCTGATTATCTGACATTTCATCCGTGAACATATAAGAAATGCTATCTAGTTTCGTGACAAAAGATAATAAGTCACTTCCTTTATTGGTCGTAGCACTTATAGGTGCAGAAGGATTTTTAATAGAATAAAACTTTCCATAACTATCCATTAACACTTGAACATCTTTGGCATGTTCAATACAAAATAACTCTGCTATATCAGTATATTGACGTTCTTTTAATTCGTTGGTTATTTTTAACTCAAATATTCCATTTTGAGCTTTAAAATTTGGCAGTGGCATGTAGTCATCACGTTCCAAATTTGGGTCAATTGCTCCAGCGAATATTTCGCCATTGAATTTATATTCATCACCATTTAGCATATACACAAATGGGCAAGAAGTCTTCAATAATGCAACAACTATCATTACTATTCCAGCAACACCAGCACCAATTCCTAAACCTAAAAAAACATAAGAAGCAATTGTAGCGCCTACTTGATTATCATAGATATCTAATCGTTCAATACTCCCAAAGGGAATTAAAACCAAATCACGTTCTTTTTCTTGTGCATTTGAAATATAAATATGTACTTCATTTTCTGGTGACTCGAATTTTCTTATGTATTGATTTCCAACAGGCCGAGGATTAGGAAAAAGATTATGTTCATTGCTAATTGAAGTTCTATAACCACTAATTTCATTTTTATCGAGATCAACTTTTAATTGATTGATGTGATAATTTTCATTACCTATATGAACGATAATATAATCGCTGGCTTCAATATCATTTAATGCTTGCTTAGTATTTAAATTGTCATATTGAGTCACTTTGAACATGTGGCAGCCAACAGTTAAATTTAACATTGCTCCTATTAAAATTAAAGAAGTAAATCTTCTTGATAAATGAATTGTCTTAATGTTTCTTTTCATAATTAAAATGTAAAACCAAATAATAGATTTAATCTCGCATGAAATGTTATTCTATTGTAACTTCCACTAGAATATTTACTTTGTAAAGAACCTATACCAACATCCGCTGTCACAGAAAAAGCAATGTGTTTGCTTATTTGATTAGCAAAATACCCGTTACGAAACATTACATTATAATAAGTATCGTTGTAATTATATTTATGGATTATACCAGTTTCAAAACAAGCTCCCATCACATAACCATTGTTGTATGTCGAGAAAGGATGAAACATGATATTCACTCCAGTGGCAACAATTTTGAATCGACTATAGGATGTGTTTCTAAATTGAGTATAATAATAAAAGTTGCTATCTGGTAAATTTCCTTTTATTGAATTAAACGAGAAAGAGAGAGGAAAACCAACAGTTATA
>JBEAUV010000097.1:0-9728 GCA_041161265.1 Bacteroidota bacterium
ACTGTATCACCAACTTTTACAGTCATTGGTTCATCTTTTTTTCCCTTTCCGGCTGCTATAACTTTTCCTTTCAAAGGTTTTTCTTTTGCAGTGTCAGGAATAAAAATACCACTCGCTGTTTTTAATTCTGCAGGAGCTGATTCAATTAGAACTCGATCTGCTAAAGGCTTAAACTTTGTTGACATATATTTAGTTTTTGTTTATTGACTGTGCGTTGTTCACCAATTTTATGCCAATGGATTTTCTCCGACAAATGGTGTGTATTCAACTATTTTTAGCAAAAAAAATGTCAGCATGTATGACATACTGACATTTCAAATTGTTCTATTTTATTTATTTTTTTGCTGGTTGACCTGCAGGCTGTCCTGCTGGTTTACCACCTTGATTTTGTTGTTGACCTTGTTCAGTTTGTTGAGCTTCGTCTGGCATAACTGGTTCAGGTGCTTTTGAACGAATAGTAAGGATGATACTCAATACCATGATTACACCAGCTAAAGACCATGTAGCCTTATCAATGAAATCATTTGTTTTTTGAACTCCTCCAATTTGTTGAGCAGCTCCAAAATCTGAACTCAAACCTCCACCTTTAGGATTTTGAACGTATACTACAAGTATTAATAATATACTCGCTAAAATGATGATAGATGAAAATAAAATATCCATTGTTTATGTGTTTAACTTTTTCTTTAATTCTTCAATTCGGGATGCAAAGAAAATCTTTTTTTCTGGATTTATCAAGCTTAATTGTTCATATGCGAAAATTGCCTTTGGAAAATTACCTTGAAGTGCAAATATTTTAGCCAAAGTTTCGCTAACTGGCATGGTGCTAATCTCTAGACTTTCCTTAGCCTTCTTGACCGGTGAGAAGAATTCTGTCTTCGGTTTTATCTCTACTATTTCTTCTTTCGAAGGTCGTGAAAGTTTTGGCTCATCTTTGATAAATTGATTCACAATTGCATCAATTCGAGCTTTTTCTTCGTCAACTTGTGGTTCAAAATAACGATCATTAGCTTGCAACCAAGATGAAAAAGATCTTTTTTCTAGATTGATTTGAACAGTAGTTTGTTCTGTCTCTAGTTTTGGTTCTTCATCAACAGTTTCATTTTCTTTTACATTATTTTCTAAATGATCTAAATTATAACTTGTTGATACGGCAAGAGAAAGAATTTCTTTATCGAACAATTCCTTATCACTATCCGCAGTGTTTTTTTCTTCGGTTGAATCCTTTTTTTCTACATCAATTATAAGCGAAACTGGTTCAATAGTTTCGTCTATATCTTCTATTTCAATAGCAGGGATACTAACTTTCTTTTCTGTAAAATCTTCCGATAATTCGATATCTGTAGGTAATCCAATAGCTTCTTTTAATCTAACTTCTTCCGTTTTTTCAATTAGCGAATCGTCCTCTTTTAGAATTGAAATAATAGGAGTTTCAACTATAGATACTTCAACTGGAATAACAGTTTCAGTTGGAAATTTTAAATGCGATTCTTTAGAATGAATTAAATTATATAATTGAGTTCTATCAGAAATTCGATATGCATAATTTGACAATTCTTCTTCAAAGCGAATATCGTTATTGTTTGACAGCGCTTTTAAATATAGAATAGGAAAAACTTGAGCATACGGATAATTACTGGTGAATAATTTCAAATCATCAATATCTCCAACTTGACACAAGTTTGGATTATTTATTCGTTGCGCTATTTGTTCAAGATTCAGCATTACCAGTTCGAAAGTAGTTTATTTATTACATCTTGAACAATCTGTGTACTTATTTCATCTAATAATGATGCTTCAACAGAGGCTAAATCAGTATTCGAATCGTAGTCAACAAAACGTGTACTTGTCAATGTCATTTTATCTTCTTCAGGTTCACTGATAAATATAGTAAATTGAACTGAAATAGTTAGTCTGTTTTTTGCTGAATTATCGCCTTCTTGAATTGCAACAGGAATGATGGTGTAACTAGAAATATTACCTTCTATGGCTATTTCACCTTTGCCAACAACTGGATTCAATAATAACCGCGTGTTATTTTGAACGCCATCTTTTAGCTTTTCAGATAAAAGTGCCGCATAACTTATTGGCGTATTCGGAGCATCATTGTCTAATGTTTTCACTGAAAAAGTTTTCCATTCTTCAGGCATAGAACCAGTGTCGCGGAAAGATACACTCGACGGCCAACATCCAGTTAGCCCAATTAAAAGAAGTAAGAAGAAGGTTAATCTCATCAGTCCATTAAATTATATTCTTTAATCTTACGATAAAGTGTTCGTTCAGAAATGCCTAATTCAGCTGCGGCATATTTTCTTTTTCCTCGGTGCTTTTCAAGTGCTTTTTGAATTAATTCTTTCTCTCGATCTTCTAAAGATAAAGATTCTTCCACCTCTTCATGTGTTTCAAAGTCTTCCGTTTCTGGTGCTTCTTGAAATTCATTCGAATTATTTTCCGTTGAAGAAGGCAATATTCTCGATTGACCAAAATTTGGATTGACTTCCTTATACAATCTATTGACAATTGCAGTTTGATCATTGCTCAAAGAGAAATCACTGTTTTGATGCACCAATTCAATCACAAGCTTTTTTAAATCAGACAAATCCTTTTTCATGTCGAATAGAAATTTGTACATCAATTCTCTTTCTGAGAAATTTTCAGCTCCACCTTCTCCCATAATAGCAGGAACTTTTTCTCTTTCTGCAGGAAGATAGGATAAAATCATTGCTGCATCCAACTCTCTACTTGTTTCAATTACAGAAATTTGTTCCACTAGATTTTTCAATTGGCGGATATTCCCAGGCCAGCCATAATTCATCAATACTTGAACTGCATCCTCTGATAATCGAACCGAAGGCATTCTGTATTTGTCAGCGAAATCACTGGCAAATTTTCTAAATAATAAATGAATATCTTCTTTTCTATTCCGAAGTGGGGGCAAAGCAATTGGAACTGTGCTCAATCTATAAAAAAGATCTTCTCTAAATTTACCTGAAGCAATTGCCTTTTGCATGTTTTCATTTGTTGCTGCAACAACTCTCACATTAGTTTTAATTGGTTTAGATGAACCAACGCGAATAAATTCACCTGTTTCTAAAACCCGTAATAAACGAACTTGTGTTTGCATGGGTAATTCAGCTACTTCGTCCAAGAAGATGGTTCCACCATTTGCAACTTCAAAATATCCTTGTCGACTGCCATGTGCACCTGTAAATGATCCTTTTTCGTGACCAAATAATTCTGAATCAATTGTTCCTTCTGGAATTGCACCACAGTTTACTGCAATGTATTCGCCATGTTTACGAGAACTCAAATTATGAATTACTTGAGGAATAATTTCTTTTCCTGTTCCACTTTCTCCAGTTACCAAAACAGAAATGTCTGTTGGAGCAACTTGAATCGCAACTTCTAAAGCTCGATTAAGAAGAGGTGCATTTCCAATGACCTCAAAACGTTGTTTTATTTGTTGTAAGTTCATCTTATGCTGTAAGATTATTTGTAACAACTTCACCCAATAATGTTGCTGAAGTACAATTTGTGATTTTTACCATTATATATTGACCAATCTTGAAATCACCTTTTGGAAAAACAACCATTGAGTTTTTACCGTTTCTACCGCACATTTCATCTTGCGATTTCTTAGAAACTCCCTCAACCAATACTCTATCTATATTACCAACCTGTTTTTTATTAGCCAACAATGAATACTCACGTTGTTTTGCAACTATTTCTGCAATTCTCTTCGTTTTAATTTCCTCCGGAATATCATCGCTGAATTTTCTTTCTGCTAATGTTTTTGGTCTTTCTGAGTATTTGTACATGTACGCAAAATCAAATTTCGCATAATCCATTAAAGTCAGTGTCTCTTGATGTTCTTCATCTGTTTCTCCACAAAAACCAATAATTAAATCTGTAGTAATAGTGCAGTCATCAACAATTCGTCTGATCGCTTCAATTCGTTCAATGTACCACTCTCGGGAATAACCGCGATTCATTCTTCCTAATACTTCGGTATTTCCGGATTGAACAGGTAAATGAATTGAAGAACAAATATTTTCATACTTAGCCATCATTTCCAAAACATCATCCGTCATATCTTTTGGATGAGAAGTTGAAAAACGAACACGTAATTCAGGATCAACTAGCGCAACCATTTCCATCAATTGAGCAAAATTGGTTGTGTTGATCGTTTCGTCCTTAATTTCTCCTTTCGATGTTAAATTCCAACGGTAACTATCAACATTTTGACCCAACAAAGTTACTTCTCTATATCCTCTATCAAAAAGATCTTTGCATTCTTGAATTATTGTCAATGGATCTCTAGATCTCTCTCTTCCTCTAGTAAATGGAACAACACAAAATGAACACATATTATCACAGCCACGAGTAATTGTTACAAAAGCTGAAACGCCGCCTAAATCTAATCTTACTGGTGAAATATCTGCATAGGTTTCGTCTCTCGAGAGCAACACATTTACTGCCTTTTGGCCCGTTCCAATAACTTCATCTATTAGATTTGGTAAATCTCTATATGCATCTGGTCCAGCAATAAGGTCAACTAATTTTTCTTCTTCAAGTAAGGCTTTCTTCAAACGTTCAGCCATGCAACCTAATATCCCTACTACTAATTTTGGATTATCTTTCTTTTTTTGTTTGATGTCACCCAATCTCGTTCTTACTCGAGATTCTGCATTTTCACGAATAGAACATGTATTTATTAAAATAACATCTGCTTCATCAACATTTCTAGTCGTACTATATCCATCCTTAGCCATGATTGAAGCAACAACTTCACTATCGGAAAAATTCATTGCACAACCATAACTTTCAACGTAAAGTTTTTTGCTTGTAGAATCTTTATATGTTTCTAAAATCAAAGCTTCTCCCTGTCTTGATTCGTCAATCACTTTTTTAGGTTCAAAATCCATTTAATAGCATTCATTTAAAAATAGTGAACAAAAATAACCAAAAAATCTGCGGTATGTCAAAATGGCAGACTTTAAAATAAGCTAATTCATCTTAAAAAATGAGTTTTGTTCTAAGTTTATGTCTTTGAATTGTAATAATACTAAGTGTAAATAATTGTTAATCAGTAGGTATTGATGAATTGATGTGCTTAAGTTTTTTTTCGTTTGTAAATTGAAATGAAATAAACTTACTTTTGCAACTGTAAAAATTTTTGCTCGAATATTCAAAACCGCAAAACTATGGCTAAAAATCTCGTAATCGTTGAGTCCCCTGCAAAGGCAAAAACAATAGAAGGTTATCTTGGAAAAGATTTCGTTGTAAAATCTAGCTTCGGGCACGTTCGAGACTTAGCAAAAAAAGGAATTGCAATCGATATCGAGCATGATTTCCAACCTAATTATGAGGTTTCAGCTGATAAAAAAGCAATTGTCGCTGAATTGAAAAAATTAGCAAAAGCTGCAGAGACTGTATGGCTTGCGACTGATGAGGACCGCGAAGGAGAAGCTATTTCATGGCATTTATATGAAACATTGAATCTTGAAAAAAAGGATACCAAACGTATTACTTTTAACGAGATAACTAAAGCTGCAATTCTAAAAGCAATTGATAATCCACGTAAGATAAACAAGGAGTTAGTTGACGCACAACAAGCAAGAAGAGTTTTAGATAGAATTGTTGGTTTTGAATTGTCTCCTGTATTATGGAAAAAAGTTCGACCAAGTTTATCTGCTGGAAGAGTTCAATCTGTTGCTGTTCGTTTAATCGTTGATAGAGAGCGTGATATTAATAAGCATAATTCAGAAAGTTTTTTCCGTGTAAATGCTAATTTCAGTGCAACAAAAGGAAAGATAAAAGCAGAATTATCAAAACAATTAACTTCTGAAAAACAAGCACTTGATTTATTAAATGCCTGTAAAGGAGCAGATTTTGTTATTGATGATGTTCAGCAAAAACCAGCTACAAAATCACCTACAGCGCCTTTTACAACTTCAACTTTACAACAAGAGGCAAGTTTGAAATTGGGATTCTCTGTATCAAGAACAATGTCTGTCGCACAGCGTTTATATGAGGCTGGAAAAATAACGTACATGAGAACTGATTCCGTGAATTTTTCAGAAACAGCTTTAAATAGTGCGAGAGAAGAAATAGAAAGAGCATTTGGAAAAGAATATTCTAATCCAACAAAATATAAAACAAAGAGCAGCAATGCTCAAGAAGCTCACGAAGCTATCAGACCAACTGAGTTCTCCACTCATTCAATTGAGGGAGATAGTGATGATGAACGATTGTATAGTTTGATATGGAAGCGTTCAATTGCTTCTCAAATGTCAAATGCGAAACTGGAAAGGACAACAATTAAAATAGTAAGTAATTCTATATCAGAGCATTTTCAAGCAAAAGGTGAAGTAATCAAGTTTGATGGGTTTTTAAGAGTTTATCTCGAATCAAATGTTGATCAAGATGATGAGGAAGATGAAGAAGAAGGATTGCTTCCAGATGTAAAAGCTGGTGAAAAAGTTATTAGCGACGAAATTACTGCAACTGAGCGATTTTCTCGTCCACCTTCGCGTTATGCAGAAGCTTCTTTAGTAAAGAAAATGGAAGAGCTAGGTATTGGTCGACCTTCAACTTATGCACCAACAATTTCAACGATTCAAAAACGTGGTTATGTTGAGAAAAATGAGAGAGAAGGGAATGAACGTAAATACCTTGTTAAGAAATTGAAAGGCAACGAGTTAATTGAAGAAGTTCGAACAGAAACAACTGGTAAAGAGAAGAATAAACTTTCTCCAACTGATATCGGAATTGTTGTTACTGATTTCTTGAGTGAACATTTTGAAAGAATTATGGATTACAACTTTACAGCGAAAGTAGAGGAGGAGTTTGATGAAATTGCAAAGGGTTTGATTCAATGGACTGCAATGTTGCACAAGTTTTACGATCCTTTCCACAAGAATGTTGCAGATACTTTAGAACATTCAGAAAGAGCAACTGGTGAACGTGAATTAGGTATTCATCCAGTAAGCGGTAAAAAAATAATTGCACGAATCGGTCGTTTCGGACCAATGATTCAAGTTGGTGATGAGCAAGTGGATGGAGAGAAACCACAGTTTGCTTCACTTCAAAAAGATCAATCAATTGGAAGTATTACCTTAGAAGAAGCATTGGAGTTGTTTAAAATGCCTCGAACTTTAGGGGAATTTGAGGAGCTTGTAGTGAAGGCAAATGTGGGCCGATTTGGACCATATATTCAACATGGAAAAATGTTCGCTTCTATTCCAAAAGAAGAAAGTCCAATGAATATAACTTATGAGCGTGCTGTTGAAATCATTCTTGAAAAAAGAGAGTCAGACGCTAATAAGTTGATAAAAAGTTTTACGGAGCAAGAAGATATGCAATTATTGAACGGCCGATGGGGACCATATTTGAAAATTGGTAAAAACAATTTCAAGTTACCTAAAGGGACAGAAGCTGAAAAGCTTACGTATGACGAATGTATTACAATTTCGAAAAACCAACCAAAAGGTAAAAAGAAGCCAGTCAAGAAAAAATAATTTTCGTAATTCATTTTTTGCTTGCTATTAATAGGGGTTTTCAAAAACCTTTTGAACAAATCAATATGTAATACTTTCAGATGTCTCTGTGATTAACAAGACTATTTTGATTTATTTTTGAAGAAAAATTCTGAATGAAGGATCTGTCTATTTATTTCACACAAGCTGATTTTCAAAACGATTTTATTGATCAAAAAATCGGAGGATCAATAACTAGCTTTAAAAACGATTCGTTTCCTGAAATTGAAAAAGGAGGTGTAGCCATTTTTTATGTTCCTGAATTCAGAGGAGAATCAAAGGAGAAATTTGAAAATAAATCTGAATTTTTTCGTTCTTTTTTCTATGATTTGAATAGAGGTGTAGATTGGAAAATGCCGATTTATGATTTAGGAAATGTTTTACCAGGACAAGATTTGAAAGACACCTATTTTGCAGTTAGTCAAATTGTTGCCGAATTAGTTAAGAATAAAGTAGTTCCAATTATTATTGGTGGAAGTCAAGATTTGACAATTGCAATGTATAAAGGATATGAGCAATTAGAACAAATGGTAAATTTATGTTGTATCGATCATCAGTTAGATTTAGGAGATCCAGATGAAGATCCTACATCAAATGGTTTTTTAAGTCATCTTTTACTCCAGCGACCTTGCTATTTATTTAATCATGCAAATATTGGCTTGCAAGCTCCATTTGCTTCTAAAACGGAATTGGATTTATTTGAGAAATTATATTTTGATACATGTCGACTTGGTGAATTCAATACTGATTTTAGAAAAGCAGAGCCACATTTAAGGAATTCAGACATATTAAGTGTTGATTTTAAAAGTATTCGCGCTTCAGAATTGCGACAATCAAGCTATTTGTCTCCTAATGGATTTTATGCAGATCAAATCTGTCAAATAGCTAAATATGCTGGCCTTAGTGATAAGCTAACTTCCTTTGGATTGTTTAATTATTACCCAGAAATAAACCACAGTAGTGCTTCATCTTTGGTCGCTCAGATAATTTGGTATTTTATTGATGGTGTTTCTCAAAGGAAGGGAGATTTCCCCGTTGGAAGCAAAAAAGACTATATGAAGTTCACAGTGTATCTTGATGATTTCAAGGATGAGGTTATTTTTTATAAAAGTGATAAATCTGAAAGATGGTGGATGGAAGTCCCTTATCCAGCTCAA
Organism: Bacteroidota bacterium; assembly: GCA_041161265.1. Lineage (GTDB taxonomy): Bacteria > Bacteroidota > Bacteroidia > Flavobacteriales_D > Crocinitomicaceae > M0103. Next base: position 8,696 of record JBEAUV010000097.1, read on the forward strand.
AAAGGTTCAGCCTACGATAGACATCATATTGTTCCTTGTGATAAAAACGATTATGATAAAGCTATGAAGAATGAAATTCCTGATTTGTGGTGGAAGACCTATCAGAAATTGTGTTAATTTATTTGATTGTTTAAATAATAACAATCAGTGTGATTTTTGAGAAAAATCATTTTTCTTTAGTTCATATTAGAAAAATGTTTCATTTGTAAAGAAAAATAATTATTTTAGTCGCCTAAATAGAGATGTTTTAAAAAGTATCTCTCACCTAAACATTAAGTGAAAACGAATTTTATGAAGAAAAAGTTAATTCTCTTATCGTCTTTATTTGTAGTTGTAGCAGGGAGTTTGTTAGCTCAACAAGATAAATTAATTACGCATTTTATTTTTGATAAAATGAGTATTAATCCTGGAGAAACAGGTTTGGATAAAGGTATTTGTGCTACTTCAATTTACAGAAATCAATGGGACAAAGTAAATGGAGCTCCGAATTCTGCCGTTCTTAACATTGAAGCTAACTTAATGCCTTATTTTAAAGCGGGGGGGGTCGGAATATCATTTTTCCATGATGCAATTGGATTTAATCGTCAAAATAATGTTCTTTTGAATTATTCGTATCCTTTAGAAGTTGCAGGTGCCGGTACATTAGGCATCGGTATTGGAGTGGGTATAGTTAATTTTGGAATATCTCCTGTTTGGGTGCCACCAACGACAGCTGTTGATCCAACCTTGCCAGTAGGCTTTTCTGCAACTAATTTAGATATGAATTTTGGATTATATTGGAAAGGAAATAGTGATTATTATGTTGGGTTATCTTCAACACATCTAAATGAATCCTTATTGAAACAAACAGTTGGGACTGTTGATCAAACTTATCAAACATCGAGACACTATTACATAATGGGAGGAAAAAAAATCAGCAATGTTTTAGGAGGTGATATTGATGCTCAGGTTTTAATGAGAACTGATTTAGTTAAATTCTCTGCAGATTTAAACGTCCGTTACTTTTGGAGAAATATTGCATATGGAGGTTTAA
>JBEAUV010000098.1:0-9697 GCA_041161265.1 Bacteroidota bacterium
GGACAAATGTTGCTTTATTGAATATGATGTTGTATTACATTATAACTGAAGGTGCAGTTGCAAATGATTTCGTTGATAATAGAACAGAAGGATATGCCGACTTTAAAGCCATGATTCTTAAGGTTGATGTAGATGAAATGGAACGTATTACTGGAGTTGAAAAATCATTAGTAAAAGCAGCAGCTTTGGCGTATGCAAATGCACCAAACGCAATGTCATTCCATGGTTTAGGTGTTACCGAACATTCTCAAGGAACACATACCGTGATGCTAATTTCAGATTTAGCAATGATAACTGGTAACATCGGTAGAAGAGGAGTTGGTGTGAATCCATTACGTGGACAGAATAATGTTCAAGGAGCTGCAGATATGGGATGTCAGCCTCATCAAGGTGCTGGTTATATGAATTCATATGATCCTGAAGTAAATAAATTATACGAAGCATTTTACAAGACAAAGATTCCTTTTAGTAAAGGATTGAAAATTCCAGAAATGTTTGAAGCTTCAATTGAAGGAAATTTGAAAGCGTTATGGTTAATGGGGGAAGATGTTGTTCAAACTGATCCCAATACGAATAAGGTAATTGCCGCAATGGAGAATTTGGAATTGTTAGTAATTCAAGAAATCTTCATGACTGAAACTGTTAAATATGCGACAGTTGTTCTTCCAGGAGCAACATTCTTGGAGAAAAGCGGGACATTTACAAATGCTGAACGAAGAATACAGCGGGTTTTAAAAGCTGTTGAACCATTAGAAGGAACAAAAAGCGACGGTCAAATTTTGGTAGATATCATGAATAAAATGGGTTATGCTCAAGCAGATTATGATGCTGAAACAATGTTGGAAGAAATTTGTCAAATTGTTCCTTTCTTCGCTGGTGTTACTTGGGATGAATTAGGTGATAACGGAAAACAATGGCCTGTCAAAAAAGATGGTTCTGATACAGAAATTTTACATTTAGCTGAATTCACAAGAGGAAAAGGGAAATTCCATTATTTCGATTTCAAAGAAAGTAACGAGACAGTTAAAAACGGAAAAGAATATCCATATATCATCACAACGAATAGAGAATTGGAACACTACAATTCTGGAACGATGACAAGAAGAACTGGCAATGTTAAAATTCTTACTGAAGATGTATTGTTAATCCATGCAACAGATGCAGCCCGACATTTAATCAATGAGGGCGACATGGTTTGCGTTGAATCTCTAAGAGGTAAAGTGGATATCAAAGCACGCATCACGGATGAGGTAAAACCTGGAATCATGAGTACAACTTTTCACTTTCCAGAAGTAATGTTGAATCTTATTACGAGTGATGAACACGATAGTTTGGCACTTTGTCCAGAATATAAAATCGTCGCTGTAAAAATTCGGAAAAGTAAAGGACAGTATAGTAACAGATAAGATAACAAAAAGGCTAGAAAATATTTCTAGCCTTTTTGTTATCAATTATAATTTATATTTTAATTCAACAACGAACTCAATTTCAATCCTTTATTTACGATGTTCATTTTTAAAGTAAATCTTATTTTTCGAGCATAGTTTGAAGTGCCAAAAGAATCATTCAATTCTTGACTCATCCAAACAGGGAAATAGATCCCAAATACTTTCGCCAATCTAATTCCAACTCCTGTATTAATTGCTGAATTCACACTTGACCCATTTGAAAATGCCCCAAAATCAGCGAATAGTCCAAAGATCCCCATTTTTGGTATTGGTAATTGGAGGTATATATTTCCTGTTGCCATCAAATGAGTTGTCGTTCCATATCTGCTTGTACTTTTAAAACCACCCATGTTTTCGTCTCTTTGTTGTGACCAAATACCGGTGTTAGCGTTTCTTCCAAAATAATAGTCTTCAAAAAACAAATCTTGTGCACCATCGTTACCGCTTAACGTCATCGAATATCTATATGTATTTGTGCCCTGAGATAATTTTAAATTGTACGTATTACCAATAAATCCACGGACTTCCACCCAACGTTTCATCTTGTTTTTTAAGTAACGAAATTTGTAGCTCGCTTCTACATTTACTCTCGCCATTTCTGCATCTTGTGCCTTGATTAAATCAGTTCTTAATGCAAGATGAGCTTGGTGGTCAGGTCGCGTGAAATCGATAGAATATTTTGCAAAACCTCCCATGTAATCATCTTGTATACCGTTGTAAAAATTATATTTGACAATTCCTTGAAGGATGAAATTTTGAGAAAAAGGTGAATTTGTATGATTCCCAATTTTCACGTTCCAATAAGGTGCAATTGCTAAATAGGTTCCATCACTCTTCCGAATAGTAGAACTAGAGTCCATTTTAAAAGACTTAATTGATACTCCAAATCGAGAGATCTTGACATGCTTTTTCGGTAAACAAGTATATGAGAATTCTCCAATTCCAGAGACCATTTGTCGTCCAAAAGAATACATTGGTGCAACCAAAAATTGAAAACGGTTAAATGGAACTCCATTGTTGTGAACAACAGCTCCTATCATAAATTTATCATACATGTTTCCAGCGATAATTGGGCTCCAAAATAAATTATTTTTCGCTGCTTCATTGTCTCCAATCAAGAATTCAAATTTTAGTGGTTCCACTTTCTTCAACATGCCTTTAGAATGCCAATTATTGTTGCCACGATACATTTCAGGAATGTCCTTTGTGGCATCTATGCGCACTTCATCAGCATCTTTAGTAATCAAGGATAATGAAGTTTTCTTTTCACTTGGTTCTGCCCATTGTGTTTCTACAATTTCACCGTTTTTGAAAACATTGACTTCAATTGGTCCATTGACTTGACCGACATTTTTGACAGTTACAATTGTTCCTTCCTCATCAGTTTTCACTTTCTTCAATTTGTAATCAACGTGATTACATGTTTGAATTAAATCACCGAACAACCAACTCAAATCTTTTCCTGAAGCTTTCTCTAAAGTCGCTTTCATATCTTCAGGTTGCGGGTGTTTGAATTTCCATTCTTCGAAATAGGCATGCATGCATTTTCCAAATAATTCTTCACCTAAATAGTCTTTCAAATAGTAAAAAACAAGTCCCGTTTTTTGATACATGATTACGCCATAATTCAGTGATGAGAATTCAGCAGAATGTGTTTCTAAAGGTTGGTCTTCTCCTAAAACAGCTGTCATACGATAAGAAATATCGCCCATATCATGGTGGTCTAGATCATTAAAATGGAATTTCCCACCTAATACCATATCAGACATTCTTTGATTATCTGGGTATTTTGTTTGAATGTAACGCACTTCATTTAAGGTATTCATTCCTTCATCCATCCAACCGTGAACGCGTTCATTCGTTCCTAAAATTCCGTAAAACCAATTGTGTCCAACTTCATGTACAATTACTACTTCCAATTCTTCCTTAGAACTTGCATTGCCAATCACGGTCACATTTGGATATTCCATTCCTCCTCCAGCGCTAATTGTGCCATCTACAGCAGTAACTTGGTTATATGGATAATCACCATTCCACAATGAATAAAAATACGTTCCATCATTAATATATTCAATTGCATGCTGCCACGTATAAGCGTTGTGAGGCACAAACATTGCCCAGGATGTAACTATTCTTTTTGATTCTGGCATTGAAACTTGACCTTTTAACACAGCAAAACGTTTGTCTGCAAACCATGCAAAATCATGTACTTTACTTTGGGTAAATCGAATTGTTTTAAATTCTGAATCAGATGGAGGGAAGTCTGTTTTTCCCTTTCTTCCTTTATTTTGAGTTAAATAGTCTGATAATTTGTTATTCGTTTCTTCGGCTTTGGAATTCAAAAAATCGATTTCTGATTGAGTTTGTAAATCGCCGGTTGCCCCTACAATATAATTTTTGGGAAGTGTAATACTCACATCGAAGGAACCATATTCAGAATAAAATTCACCTTGGTTTAAATAAGGCATTTGATTCCAACCATTCTTATCATAAACAGCTGGTTTTGGGTACCATTGTGTTATTTGGTATGATTGATCTATGTGTCCAAGACGAGAGATTGAGCCAGAAGGGAGTTTTACTTTAAAAGGAGTTGAAACTGAAAAGCGTTCTCCAGCTTTTAAGGGTGTTGCTAAATATAGAATGCATATATCTATGTTTAGTGGATCCAATTCCCATTTAACTTTTGTCCCATTGATTTTGAAATCTAATGAGTCAATGTTTCCTTTGTCAGTTTCATCTCCATATTTCAGGTTTGTTTGTCCACCTTCGTATTGTTGTTTTGCTAATGCTGTTTTGCCGTTTCTATAGGCGTTAGGCCATAAATGAATATAGATTTCATTTAAATCGTTTGGCGAATTATTGATGTATTCAAATTCTTCAAAACCACTAATTGAATTATTAATATCATCCAATTTTACTGAAATAGTATAATTTACTTCTTGTTGCCAGTAATTTTGTGCAATCGAAAATCCTGAAATTATTGAAAGAAAAACTAGAAGAATAAGTTTATTCATAAAGCTAATTGTATTTGTTAACTCGTTAAAGTTAAACATTTGATGGAAATAAAAAAGGCTACCCGATATGGATAGCCTTTAAAAAATAAGTTAATTTATTTTTGAATGATTATTCGCTTTTGAACGATAACAGAATCAGAGATAATCTTTAAAATATAGGTTCCATTTGAAACTGAGGTATAATCTAGAACCATAAATGAATTTTCGATTGTATGAGAACTTACTATTTTGCCATTCAAGTCAACACATTCAATTGTTCCAGTAATTAATTGATTAAAATTAATCTGAAAAATTCCTGTTGATGGATTTGGTTGAATCGTGAAAATAACATTATCAATTTCTAATGTTCCAAGGTAATTATCAGTACCATCACAATTTTCATCAATTCCATTGTTCAATATTTCTGCAGCTCCAGGATATTGATTTTCATCGCTGTCATTGCAATCATCATTCGTTAATGAATAGCCAACTCCTGGATTCGTGCAAAGTGAAACAGGACCATTGTCATTACCAAAACCATCATTATCATCATCTAAATAATAAGTTGTAAATACTAGTCCATCATCAGAAGAAGCATTGCAATCATTATCTAAACCATCACATAATTCTGGTGCTCCTGGATAAACTGTATTATTAGCATCGTTACAATCATCTGAAATAGTGGCATAACCTACACCTGGATTTGCACAAGAGACCACTGGTGAAGCAGTCATAGAACCATGTCCATCACCATCGGCATCAGGATAATATGTTTGAGGAATATTTAAATTAAAGTCACTGTCATCACAATCCAATGAATTCCCAACATAATTCACAACTATATTGCACGTTACTAATGGATTATTGATGTCTCCGTATCCATCCATATCACTATCAAGCCAATACAAACTACTTGTTTCAATAGTTAGGTTAATTGTTATTATACTATCGCCACAACCAGTATTTGGAATTGTATCCATTACCGTTTCTGAAGAGGTGTACGTTTCATCACCACTTGGAACTGTATAAGAGTCACAAGCAGTTGGATTTATTGTATTTGAAGTATTACATCCAACTGTCCAAGAAACACTAAAATCATCAACACTTAAACCATGGTCATTTCCAGCATGGTCTATATCATCCCATTTAAACATTAAAAATTCACCGTCCGCTAAAACAAGTCCAGGTATTGTGATATTAGACAAAATAGATTGATTTAATGCTAAATTTCCATCAAGTGCACTAGCTGTTATTGTGTTTATAGGACTAATTCCATCAAGAACAGTTACTGCTGTCCAACCTGCAATTACTCCAGGATTTAACGATGTAATTGCTGAAGAACTTACTTTGTACCAGAACGTAAGGATATTTGGTGTAGTGTTCCCACCATTTCTCCATTGTTCCATTGTGTAACTAACATTAAACGAAGATATGTTGAAACCAGCAGTATTTTCGAGTAATACGCCATGAGCAAAATTTCCTCCATAAGAAGTATTGTTTGACCCAATAGTACCTAATGCTCTTTCTGTTGACCCTGATGACCCATAACTATACAATCCACCGGTAGTGGAAGATCCAGTTCCTGCTGCATACAAGGTACTTGCTGTAGTTCTTTGAGAAAACCAGTGTTGGATTGTACTATTGTCAGTCCATTGATTTACGGAACCTGTATTTGCTAAAACGTTAAAATTTTGAGTATAATTTCCTGTTATGTTCATCGGAACTTGACTTATAACAACAAAAGGAAAAAGTAAAGTAGTAAGTAAGATTTTTTTCATAATTGTTTTTTGTAATTTCAAAAATACAATAAAAATATTCGTTTATGAAAAAATGATTGAGCATATAGTAATAAAAAAAAGCAACCAATAGGTTGCTTTTTAAATTCTAATGCATTTGTTCGTCTTCTTCTGGATCAGGAGGGAATAATTTTGGTAAATCTTGTTTACCTTGCAGTCTATCCAACAAATCTTCTAATTGAGAAATTGAAATACTCTTAGCAATGATATTTTTATCCTTATCTAGCACAAATACTCTAGGTGTAGAAAAGATATCATAAGTTGTTTGATAATTTAAAGATTCAATGGTTGTATATCTTGGTACAAATTGAGCTGCATTTTCCATTGCCGCTTTAAATAATGCATCTGTTACTCCAACATTGATATACGTTAAGTTGTTTGTGCGAATAAAATCTTTCCACTTTTGGAAATCTTCACCAACTGCTTTTCCAACAGAAAATATTTCAATGTTTCGATCCTTGAATTTTTGTTTGTACAACACTTCTAATTTTGGTGTTGTTTTCTTGCAATGTCCACATTCTGGATCCCAGAAATATAGGATTGTATATTCGGATTTTAAACTGTAGAAATCTCTCCATTTAACATCTGTTGTATCACGTAAAATAACGTTTGGTGGTTTTGCACCTAAAACCAAATTCTTTTGCACCGGAATTTTCTCACACAATTCTTCTAATTTTTCCGGGGTCATCCAAAATGCTGGTGATTTGCCTTCGTCATTTTTAGAACAGTAATATTTATCAGCCATATAGACATAAACTTTGTCCATTCCCATGATTTTACTTTTTCCATAAGTTGAAGTAATCCAAGAAACGCAATATTCAAAAGTTTTAGATTTTGGATTCAATTGATCACAAAATTTAAAAGCATATTTAATGATAGTATCCCAATGTTGTATCATCATGTTTTTGCCAAAATAGTATTCCATTTTCGAATGAAATACTGGAGTGTTCACTAATCTGTCATCAGTCAAGTCAATATTATCCCAATAATGATTTCTGAAATAATTGAATCTGTAGTTTGAATCAATTATGTTTCCTTTTGCGTCCAGCGGTGCTTCAGGAATTATAACATCCATCGACATTTTAACAATTTTTGAAACTAAAAGTGCTTTGTGAACTGTTAACAGGTTGTTTTGATAATCAGTTACTTCTTTATTAATTACATCAATTTTTGCTGTTAATTCTTTATATCCTGGATCAGTTGCTTTTAATTTTGCTCTATCATCTGCTATTATTGTTGCTTCTGTCTTTTTCGGTCCGATGAATTTTATATAATCCATGAAAATTCTATTTTCTTCCGATTTTTTCACCTTCATATTTGCAACATAATCAGGAGCTGAAGTTTCCATAAACACTTCTTCATTGTTGTATATAAATTCGAAATATTTTTGACCTGGAAATAAAACACCGAAAATTCCTGGTTTTTGATCTTTCGCATCAAATTCGACATAACCTGCTTTTATCTCAGCAGTATCTGCATAATACAATCCTTTACCAAAATACTTTACTAAGAATACAGTTGTGTCTTTTTGATTGCTTACTTTAAATTTCATTTTTTGTCCAAAAGACAGAAAAGAAACAAAAGTGATTGCTAAAATTAGTATCGATTTCATATGTTATTTTTAATTATAGGTTGAATTTATTTTAAAGACGTGACAAATTTAAGAAAGTCCTTTTAATTAACATTTCTTTAACCAATTAGTATTGTTTAAAAATTCCATTTTTTGCTGTTCGATAACTTGCGAAGACAAACAGTAAATACGTTCCAACTAAAGAAATCATTGCAACTAAAGAAATGTTAGTATCAATATAGAGACCTCCTGATTCAAACATTGAATCTAAAAAGTATTTAAAAACAAAAAATACAATTAATCCTAAACTTGAAACAATTCCGAAAATCTTAACGAAATACAAGAAAAAACTTTTTATAACAACTTGTGGGAAGAATCCGATTCTCAAAAGTGTTCGAACTTCATATGCATTTCGTGACATTAATAATTGCATGTATTGAATTAGTACTAAACCAGAAACAAAAACTGCAATGATTGAAATACCAAGGACAACAAGAAATAGAGTTCCAACAACACTTTTTAACCTTCCTACAACCATTTGTGCATTTTTGGATTCTAAACCACGTTTCTTCAATAGATCTTCCACCAATCCAAATTCACTTTCTTTTCCAGAAATCATGATTTGAGTAATTTTTTTCTCTTTACCAGAAGTATATTTGGCATTTCCATATTCCATGAAACTTTCAGGAACGAGTATAGAAGATACTTCATTTGTAAAACCAATGATTCTGGCATCAACCCATTCCTTATTCGTTTCGCCCTTTAGTGTGAATTTGAATTTAATGTCCATAGCTAGATCATCAGAAATTTGAGGAATTCCACTTGAACTCATGAAGGTATTCAACATAACTAAAAAGTCTCTAGGCATAATGATAGGAACGAATTTATCACCTTCTTTCCAATGCCATTTTGTTGATTTCACATCTAAGAATTTTTGATCTACTGTCTGAATAAAAACGTCAGACCTAAATCTTGGAACCATAGGATCAGCTGTTTCAAAAGAAACATCAAAATTATTACTGATAACGGGTTGAACATCTTGGATAAAAGGTTCAGCTTTAATTTTTTTGATTTCGTTTTCAGAAAAATCAGTTTTGGTCATGTTTAGTGAACTAGAATTTGTGACTTTCTTTTGAACAATAATTGTATTTGGACCTAAAATATCAGAGCCTTTTCCAAAATCATTGACTTTTATCAAATAATGAATCGATGTAATCAAAAAAGTGATTCCCATAAACGCACCGACAATTGCAATGATCAACTGCTTTTTGTCTTGATTTTTATATAAGAGTTTGTTTAACATGACTTACAGTTTTAATTCTTTATCATACTTGAATTTATGATCATCCCCAAGGGTTGTCAATACAAATCCAGCACCTTGTTCATTGCAACGTTCATTAATCATGGTGAAACATCGTTGTGTATTTTCTTCATCTAAATGTGAAAATGGTTCATCTAAAATCAATAATTCAAATGGCTGACACATCGCTCTGATAATTGCAACACGTTGTTGCTGACCCATTGAAAGCAAACTGCATTGTTGTTCCCATTTATCTTCAATTTCCAAACGTTCCAACATTTTACGGATTTCTTGTTCAGAAAAAACTGGATTCAAACTATTTTTTAAAAGTAGATTTTCACCTACTGTTAACTTTGGGAATAACTGTAAATCTTGAAAAACAACCGAAACTTTTTCTTGACGTATTAGCGCCCAATCATTTGGTTTAAATGTCTTTACATCAATATTGTTGTAAGTAACTGTTCCAGAATAATCGGATCTTAATCCAATTGTAGTCAACGTAAATGTTGATTTACCTTTACCACTTGAAGCATTTAAAAGAATTTTTTCACCATGATTCAATTCTACATAATTACCCCAAATACTTTCGC
>JBEAUV010000099.1:0-9683 GCA_041161265.1 Bacteroidota bacterium
TTCAAAACTGACCCAAAAATTACCTACTACAGTTGGGGGGGAAGTAAAGTCAAACTCATTATAAAAACCAGCTTGCATATCAGCAATGTACATTGTGTCGGTTACCATAGCAGCTGCATTAGTACTTGGACTTCCTGAAACATCTGAATGAACACGAATTTTCATGAAACCTGCACCACTAATATCTTCGGCAACAGAAATTGGAAAACGTAATCTTCTTAATTTAGTAGAAGACGGAGCTGTAAATTTTTCTGCCCATTGATTCATTGGTACTGTGCCACTTGATACTTTACCTGTGCCCGGAATGTATCCCCAAGAAGGTGATTGCCAACCATAATAAGTACTAAGTTCATTTTGAGGGCTATACGGGAAATAATTTCTAAGTGTATCACATGCCGTACCTGATGCAGCAGCTACTACTTGAACATACCCAACTTTAATCTCTGAATCATTACCATAGGCATTTGTAGCGGTCAAACTAACAGTAAATGTACCTAAAGTATTAAATGTTACTGCTGGATTTTGAACTGTTTGATTAGCCGCTCCACCCCCAAAATTCCATCCCCAACTTGTTGGAACATTAGTAGAGATATCAGTGAAGTTTACAGATCCACCAACTGGTACAATAATTTGCGAACTCAAATCTGCTATAAAATTTGCTACTGGTGGGGCATTTACAGGGTCGCAACCAGGAGAAAGTAATAATGAATTACGTATACCAGTTAGAATTGTCAACATCAAACTAGATTGGTTTGCAGTAAACATAACAGTACAGTTACTATAATCCATATAATTCTCGTATTGAGTCTGAACACCTGAACAAGTGGATTGATTACCTGAACAAGATCCGGAATAGTTGAAAGAAGGACCCGCTGTATTTGGAGTATCAGCGAAGCCATCATCGTTTGAACAGCTTCCAGAACCACCCCAAGTATGATCCAAACCTAAATAATGTCCTATTTCATGTGTTAATACATTTTCATTATTCATTCCTAAATTATAATCCAAAACGATACCGTCAATTGATGATGAGGGTAAAAAAGTAACAGTTGGACGATATGCGTATCCTGCTGTTCCTGAATTTGCACCATTTGAAATATCACAAATAAAAACATTTAGATACTTATTTCTATCCCATATTTGTGAACCTCCTGTTGACGAAGCTTTCATTTTATTTTCTTCGCCATTATCTGAATCATACCAGTCTTCAGTTGTAGAAACGCGTATGACACCAACTTCCGACAATGGAACACCAGCTGCCGTTTTTGTAGCTAAACAAAAATTAATATTTGGATCAGCCGGAGTAAATCCGAAAGATGAGCGTGCATTTGCTGCATTTACATTTAACAATTGATAATCCTCTTTTATATCATTAAAAACTTGCATTATCAATGCATTAGAAACGTTTTCAGCAGGATTATTTGGATTGTAAACAACATGAAAAATAACAGAAATAGTATTAATTCCAGGTGTTTTCATTTCTTTTGAAGACGAAATTTTGGAGGCAGAGCTTTGGTAGTCAGCATTAAAATCTTCCCAAACACCTAAACTTTCATAATATTTTTGAGTTAATTCATGAGATTTACAGGTGTGATTACCAAATCCAACATGAGAATTGTCTGTTGCCTTTGGTTTTGCAACAACTTGTGAGTTCTTGCCACTAAAAGATTTTTCGTTCTTTGGAGCGGTTTTTAAAATTCCATTAACATCATTACTTTGTCCGTAGACGATTGAAAATGAGGATAAGATTAATAAAATTGAATAGATTTTTTTCATTTACATAGTTTTAGTAGACAACGCAAGATAAAACTTCTTGTTCACAAAAAAAAATTTATTAAAAATTATGTCTTTCTTTTCTTCTTTTTAGCTGCTGGGAAAAGAATATTATTTAATATCAATCTATATCCTGGAGAATTAGGATGAAGATTTAAATCCGTTGGAGGATCACCAACTTTATGCTCATAGTCCTCAGGGTCATGACCTCCATAAAAAGTCCAAGTGCCTTGTCCCATTTCACCATGAAGGTAACGAGCAGTTTCAAGCGCTTTGTTTTCACCAAGTATTAAAACATTCGGTTTAATTAAGTCTTTTCTGAAATCTGTTGTTTGTCCCATAAAACCATCAATCACTGTCGTATGACATTGGGTTAACATGGTAGGAACAATATCCCATTTTGCAGAGAAATCAAACAAGGTGAATTTATCTGTTGACTCAGTTACTCTTTGTTGGCGGTGAATGTCGGTTCCATCAATATTGGAATATTCGTACATTAAAGGATCTCTTTCTAATTTGAAATTTTCAAAAGCAAACGTATTTTCAAAGTCTAATTTTTCTTGACATTTAGGATCACTGCCATCACCGTCATACATTTGTTCACAAATATCCGTTTCATGTGCGGCTAAAGCAACATCAAAGCTATCCGTACCACTGCACATTGTAAAGAGAAAGCCTCCACCAATGACAAAGTTTTTAATGTTTGTTGCTACAGCTAATTTGAGTTCAGATACTTTATTAAAACCTAACATTTTTGCATCCGCCTCAGCGTCTTCAACTTGTTGTTGGTACCAAGGGTAGGAGCGATAAGCGGAATAAAATTTACCATATTGTCCTGTAAAATCTTCATGGTGTAGGTGCAACCAATCATATTTTGGAAGCATGCCCATTACAATAGCCGAATCGTATATTTTTTCATAAGGAATTTCAGCATATTCTAAAACTAATGTCACGGCATCGTCCCAAGGTTGTTTTCCTCTAGGTGTATACACTGCAATTTTTGGAGCTTTTTCAAGTTGAACAATTTCCATGTTCACTTCAGGATTGGCTATTTGATTTCTTATTTGATTGACTTGACCGTCAGCTAAAACTTCATATTTAACATTTCTCAAGACAAGTTCTTCTTCTAAAGCTCTTAAATGGGGAACGAGAAAGGAGCCACCTCGATAATTCAATAGCCATTCGATTGTTACACTGTTTTCAAGTGACCAAAACGCAATTCCATATGCCTTTAAATGGTCTGACTGTGAATCATCCATTGGGATAATAATCTGTGTAGACAATCCTTTAAATGAAAATGAAGTTAAAAAGAGTAGGACAAATATATACCGCATGTTAAAATTTTTCGAATTTTGATTAACAACTATCAAACCAATTTAAAATGGAGTTTCGTCATCTAACGATTTATCAAAATTAACATTGTCATCATCAAAAGTATTCATTTTACTAGCAATTGTATACATTGCAGGACTTGGCTCGTCAAAATCGGCACTTGCATTTAGACTCGTATGAGAAGGAACATTTACATCTTCTGTAAAACTCTCCAAATTGTCAAATCGGGCATACTCACCAATGAAACGAAGTCGAACACGATCTAATGCACCATTTCTGTGTTTCGCAATAATAATTTCACTCACACCTTGATTAGAATTTCCTTCTTCATCTTCCATCAAACCATAATATTCTGGACGGTAAATGAATGAAACAATATCAGCATCTTGCTCAATTGCACCAGATTCACGTAAATCTGAAAGAACAGGTCTTTTATCACCACCACGTTGCTCAACTGAACGACTTAACTGTGATAAAGCAATGATTGGTATGTTTAATTCTTTGGCAATTTCTTTGATTGAACGTGAAATCGTAGAAATTTCTTGTTCACGATTTCCAGCACCTTTAGATCCACCGGCAGTCATCAATTGCAAATAATCAATGATGACCATATCGATGTTGTATTGCATTTTTAATCGACGGCATTTTGCACGTAAATCAAAAACACTGATTCCAGGACTGTCGTCAATATAAATAGGAGCTGTAGCAAGTTTTGTGATTCTAGAATGTAATTGTTGAAACTCATGTTCGCGTAAATCACCTTTTCTTAATTTTTCAGCACTAAGTCTAGTCTCAGAAGCAATCAAACGTTTTACAAGTTGCACTGCCGACATCTCCAATGAGAAAATGGCAACTCCTTTTCCATGATCTACGGCTGAATTTCGAGCCATTGAAAGGACAAAAGCAGTTTTACCCATTGCTGGTCTGGCTGCGATGACAATCATATCTGAACGTTGCCAACCTGAAGTAATTTTATCTAAATCGAAGAAACCTGTAGGTACTCCTGAAATTCCATCTGTATTTTGAGAAGCTTTTTCAATTTCTTCAATTGCCAATTTAACAACGTTTTGCATGGTAGAAACATCTTTCCCCATGTTGTTTTCAGCGATTTTGAATAATTCACCTTCTGCCTTGTTTAAAACGTCAAAAACATCATTTGTATCGTCATAGGCATCACGAATCACTTCGCTACTCATTCGAATTAATTCACGTTTGATGTGTTTTTCAGAAATAATTCTAGCATGAAATTCAACGTGCGCTGTTGAAGCAATTCGGCTTGTAAGTTGTGAAATATAAACTGCTCCTCCAGATGCTTCTAATTCTCCGTTTTGCTTTAATTTATTGATAACCGTTAAAAGATCAATGGGAACGGAACTACCGAACAACTCTCGAATAGCATTGTAAATAAATTGGTGTTTAGGATCATAAAAACTGCTCGGCATCAAAATATCAATTGTATCTGTGACGGCATTTTTTTCAAGCATCATTGCACCAAGAACTGCTTGTTCTAAATCAACCGCTTGAGGCGGAATTTTACCAAGATCATTTGCTAATGTATTGGTGTTTTTAACCCTTGTGATTGGTTTTCTGCTATTTTCGGGTTGATTCTCCATCTAGCAAAGATAGAAAATCAATCGGCTCGATTCAAATGCTTTTGCAAATCTTTCTTAAAAAGATATAAATACTACTTTTCAACAATTGTTAATACCCAAAATGTATTTTTGTGAAATGAAACGAGAAGTCATTCTTACAGCTGATGGTTCAAAAACTATTTACATTCCTGAAATGGATGAAAATTATCATTCCATGAATGGTGCGTTTCAAGAAGCAATGCATGTTTTTATCCAAAATGGAATTCGTACATTCAATCACACAGAAGAAATTACTGTTTTTGAAATGGGGTTTGGAACAGGATTAAATGCTTTGTTAACATTAGTTGAAGCGGTTAATTCAAATAGAAAAATCAATTATATTGGTATTGAAGCTTTTCCTGTTGAATTAGAATTGATCAAAGAAATCAACTATGAAAAATTGGTAGATATACAATTTATTGATTCGTTTTCCTTGATGCATTCATTGTCATGGGAGGAAAAACACATTTTACACCCGAATTTCACTTTTCAAAAAATACACGCAAAAATCCAAGATTATAAGCCTTTGAATTCTTCAACTGATATAGTTTTCTTTGATGCTTTTGGTCCGAAAGTTCAGCAGGAAGTTTGGACAATTGGTGTTCTGAAGAAAATGCACGATATGTTGAAACCGAATGGAATTCTCGTTACTTATTGCGCCATGGGACAAATGAAACGCGATTTAAAATTTTTGGGATTTAAGGTAGAAGGATTACCAGGTCCTCCAGGGAAAAGGGAAATGACTAGAGCGGTTAAGTTATGAGTTGATAGTTGTTAGTTACAAGTTATGAGTTACAAGTTATAAGTGTTGAATTAGGAGTGATAAGTTACAAGTGATGAGTTGCAAGTGATGAGTTGCAAATTATAAATCTCCTATGTGAACTATGTGCCTATGTGTTTAAATTGAATTAAGTATTAGGAAACTGTTTACTGCAGGGTACACTTCATTACTCCATCACGGTCTATTTCTGTCAGTGTTACCGTTTGAAAAGTATTTATTAGCGTCGCGTCAAATGGCAATTTTACTTTTACATAATTCTCAGTAAAGCCATACATGATTCCATTATCTTCCTCGTTTTCAAACAGAACGGTTCTTATTGAACCAATATTTTGTTCATAGAAGGCACGTTTTTTCTTGTCAGAAAGAATATGTAACTGTTTGCTACGTTCTTTTCTAACCGACATTGGAACAGGATCTCCAAGTTTTACTGCTGTGGTATTTGCTCTTTCTGAGTAGGTGAAAACATGTAAATATGAAATATCGATGTCTTTCAGGAAATCCATTGTTTCAAGAAATTCCTCATCCGTTTCTCCTGGGAATCCAATAATTACATCAACACCAATGCAGGTATCAGGTCTTAAAGATTTAATATAAACTACTCGTTCAGCATATAATTCTTTCAAATACTTTCTGCGCATTGCTTTTAGTAGACGATTACTTCCTGATTGCAATGGAATGTGAAAATGTGGTACAAAATGCTTGGATTCATTCAAACAAAAGTGAATGATGTCGTTGCTCAATAAATTAGGTTCAATGGATGAAATTCTGTATCGATCAATGCCCTCAACTTTGTCTAGTTCTTTTACTAAATCAAAGAATGTTTCTTTTCCGCCTTGACCAAAATCACCAATATTAACGCCTGTTAAAACAACTTCTTTGATGTCCGTTTTTCCAATTTTTTCCGCTTCTTTTAATGTATTGCTAATAGAAGCATTTCTACTTTTTCCTCGCGCTAAAGGAATTGTACAAAACGTACAGAAATAATCGCAACCATCCTGAATTTTCAAAAATGAACGCGTTCTATCTCCTATTGAAAATGCTGGAATGAAATCTTCTGTTTTCTTAATTGATTCAAATGAAACGATTGTTTCTTCTTGTTTTTGATTCAGTTTCTCGATGTGCTCGATAATATTGAATTTTTCATTTGCACCTAAAACTAAATCTACACCTGGGATTTGACTTATTTCAACTGGTTTTAATTGTGCAAAACAGCCGATAATAGCAACAAATCCATCAGGATTTATCTTTAATGCTTTTTTGACTAGTTGCTTGCATTTTTTGTCTGCATTTTCTGTAACAGAACACGTGTTTATTACAAAAATATCAGGCGTTTCTTCGAATTCAACTTTTGCATAACCACCATCTTCAAAAGACCTTGAAATTGTTGATGTTTCAGAGAAATTTAATTTACAACCGAGCGTATAGAATGCAACTTTTTTGTATTGAATCATAGAGGTGCAAAATTAGAATTATTCAATCACTTGCACAAATCAAACTTTGCGATTTTAATGGAATTCTTTAAAAATTCACTGAAATGCTGGTTAAATGTAGCTTTTGATTAGTTTTGATAACAATATTTACAGAAATGAAACACACGCATACACTAGAATATGAATTATTTGACTCTTGGGAAGAGTTGTCAATTAAGGATAAGGAACTAATTGCAAAAGCATACACAATTTGTGCAAAAGCCTATGCGCCTTACAGTAAATTTAGTGTCGGTGCAGCTGTTCTGTTAGAAAATGGAGAAGTTGTTTTAGGAAATAATCAGGAAAACATTGCTTATCCTTCAGGATTATGTGCAGAAAGGGTTGCTCTCTTTTATGCTGGAGCAAATTTTCCAGATGAAGCGGTTCAAACAATCTGCATTGTAGCCAATGGCGATTTAATTCCTTTTGATACTATTTTAGCTCCTTGTGGTGGTTGTCGACAAGTAATGTTAGAAACAGAAACCAGACAAAATAAAACGTATCGTGTTATTCTTGTAAGTCAAAATAAAAAAACCATCGTATTTAATTCTGCAAAAGATTTATTACCTTTTGCCTTCGGAACAAACTGAAAAAGCAGATGAAAATTTGTGAAGAAATATTAGCAATTTATCCAAATCAATGACTTTCGAAAAATTTACACGACAAGTTAAAACAATCCTTATGAAAATCTTAAGTTCCCTTTTTGTTATCTTGCTTCTATTGTCTTGTGGTGTTTCAAAACCGGTAATTACTGCGACAACAATTGAATCAAACGCACCTGTCAATATAATTGTGCATGGTGAAGCAAAAATTCAAAGTATTTCAACATTAAAAACGGATACTGCTTTATTGATAATAACGTATGATTTTTATGAAAACCAAAATCAGGGACTTCTGCCATTTCAAGATTCAATCAATTTTAAGATTGTTGATTTTGTGCGTTCAAATACGGAGTTTGAAATTGATTATGATCCGAATAAAAAGTTAAGCACCGATTTTTTCTTAACACAATTAACGTATTTCGATTCTTTAAGTCGATTAGAATCTGACATGTTAGAAGAAGGACAATTGTGGGAGTTGGAATCAACAATTGACATCATAGAATTTAAGAATTTTATTGAACTTGATTTGTCTATTTGGAGTTATACAGGTGGAGCCCATGGTAATGGTTTTACTAGTTATTCGTTGATTGATCGTGTCAATGGAAAAGAATTAGCATTGTCAGATTTTATTAACGATGTTCCAACCTTTACTGAACTAGCTGAAAAATACTTTAGAGCTCAAAATGAAATTGGAGAAAATGCCAATTTAACTGATGAGGGGTTTTGGTTTACAGATGGAATATTTGTGTGCAATGAGAATTTTTATTTTGAGGATGGAAACATGAATTTTTTATTCAATAATTATGAAATCGCACCTTATTCAGCTGGTCAGATTTCAGTTAGTATTCCATTAAATGAATTGAAACCCTTTTTAAAAATCCAACCATAGTAAATTTATGTGTGGATTTGTCTGTGTTTTAAAACATCTATGATTAGATTTTTCTATATTTGTCTTTCGAATTTTAATTGATATAAACATGGCGGTAAAAACTGCAAGCAAACCATCAATAACAACAAAAAAATCGGCTGTAGCTGGTAAAACTAAGTTTTCTAAGGAAACATATATCAAGTGGTATAAAGACATGTTACTCATTCGAAAGTTCGAAGAGAAAACAGGTCAATTGTATATTCAACAAAATTTTGGTGGTTTTTGTCATCTTTATATCGGTCAAGAAGCGATTGTAGCAGGTACAGCAAGTGCTTGTCAACCTGGTGATAAACACATGACTGCATATAGAGATCACGCACATCCAATTGCTTTAGGAGTAGATCCAAGAGTATTAATGGCTGAATTGTACGGAAGATCAACTGGTTGCTCAAAAGGTAAAGGTGGATCTATGCACTTTTTCATAAAGGAAAAAAACTTTATGGGCGGGCACGGAATCGTAGGAGCTCAAATTGCAATGGGCGCTGGTGCTGCATTCGCTGAAAAATACAATGGAACAGATAATGTTGCTTTTGTATCAATGGGCGATGGTGCTGTTCGTCAAGGAGCTTTGCATGAGACATTCAACATGGCGATGATATGGAAATTACCAGTGATTTTTATCATTGAAAATAACAATTACGCCATGGGAACTTCTGTAGAAAGAACAACCAACGTAACTGATTTATCAAAAATTGGTCTTTCTTATGAAATGCCTTCTCGCGTTGTAAATGGTATGTCACCAGAGTCAGTTCATGAAGCGATTGAAGAAGCGTGTGATAGAGCAAGAAAAGGAAACGGACCTACTTTATTAGACATTCGTACATACCGTTACAAAGGTCACTCGATGTCTGACCCGATGAAATACAGAACGAAAGAAGAGTTGGCAGAATGGATGGAACAAGATCCAATAGAACATTGTTTGAAAGTTATTCAAGAGAACAAATGGATGACAGCAAAACAATTGGAAGACATGAGTGAATGGGTGAAAAAAGAGGTGGCTGAATCAGTAGAATTTGCTGAAAACTCACCTTATCCAGAAGCACATGAATTGTACGAGGATGTTTATATGCAAAAAGATTATCCTTACATTAAAGAGTATTAAAAAAGAGCATAGAGCTTTTGAAAAAGAGTATAGAGCATAGAACATGGAGCATAGATGTTCAACTC
>JBEAUV010000100.1:0-9673 GCA_041161265.1 Bacteroidota bacterium
GTTCCAATAGCCCAAACAGGTTCGTAGGCAATGATACACTTTTGAACTTCTGAATCTGAAAGATGAAATAAACTATCGATTAATTGTTGTTTCACATAACTTTCTTGAGATTCTGTTTCACGGATATGCAAAGGTTCACCACAACAAAACACAATTCCAATTTCATGTAAAATTGCTGCATCAACTTTTTGTTTAATTAATTCTTCAGATTCATGAAAAATTTCTCTTCTTTCACTGTGACCTATTAAAGCATGACTGGCTCCACAATTCTTAATTTGAGTAATTGAAATTTCACCAGTAAAAGCACCACTTTCTTTTGGGTAAAAGTTTTGAACCCCTACCTTCAAGTGATTTTTAATTTTATCTATTTCCACTAAAAATAAAGCCGGTGGAAAAACCATTAACTCAACATTTGAAATATCCTTTGAGTTTTCATGAATGGTTTCAACTAGTTGAATTGCATCATTCAAGTGCAAATTCATTTTCCAGTTACCTGCAACTATTTTTTTTCTTGTCATTGCTTTAAAACATTAATTTTTAACCATTCAGTTGTTGGAATTGAACGATGAGGATATTTTGCTACTACTATTCCGTTTTGAAGAATCAGTATACTTGGATTCGCTCTCGCAATTGATTTCAGTCCTGTTCCATCGTTTAAAAGAATTGGAACATTAAAACTTTGTTCATTTCGAAAGTTATTTATTTCATTTCTACTCGCATTGGTAATCATTACAAAAGGAATGTCATTTGATTTGCAATAATTGAAAAGTAATTTAATTCGTCCACTATTTTTCCAATTTGCAGTTTTCAAATTTTGTACACTTAAAATAACAACTTGTTTTTCTCTTACAATTTCTTTCTTGAAGGAGAGTTGTGAATCATCTGGATTCTTTTTTAACTTATTTGAAACAAAGGTAAGGTTCAACTCAGCCTTAGTTAAGTCTTTAATATTAATGAAAGGATCAAATTGGTCTGAAATTGTTGGTAATCTTGAGGATAAAATTACATGGTCTTTTTTAGAAATGAATTTGTAATTTTTCTCCTCCCACAATCTCGAATTAGACAAGTATTTCTTTTCCGAATATGTTTCTAACTTCCCTGTTTGTCTATTTTTTAAAACAAATTCACTTTCAGTAATCCCTTCTTTTCCGTCATTCATTTCCCACATTAGATTTTTACCTTCTGCGAAAGGACTAAAATCTTTTAATGGTTCATTTCTCATTACATATCCAATTAAAATTGAACAAATAATAACAATGAATAAAGAACTTCCCCAATGATTTCCTAGAAAGTATCCGCCTCGATTATACATCCACAACGAACCTGCTAAAGCAATAAAACTAAATCCAATTGGGAAATACCATCCAAAAACAAATGACAATCCTGTAATTAGTGCAAGTGAAACAATTATAAATTTAACGTTTTGTTTTTTCGTGTTAGGCTTTATAATCCATTGAGCTAGAAAGATCCAAAACACCAAATAGACTAAAATCAAATCCTTCCAAAGTGACTCCGATGGTGTTAATGATCTGCCAACTGAACCTTTTAACGCATCACCAAAGCAACCACAATCAGAAACACATTGAGGTGTTTTCCATTCTTCAATAACCACTTCTTTCGAATCCATCGAAACTACACGAATCAATTTATTAGTTTTTGCTTCTTTCAACTTATTACTCGCCATAGACCCATTTTCGAATGAATATCTATCATGGTCTTTGAATTTCTTTGAGGAATTACAACTAGCTGTGTGCCACGTTAAAAATGTGAAAAAAATCATCATTAATGCTAGTAGATAGGAAACTAGTTTTATTTTCCCTCCGATGATAACTAGCACTCCTAATACAATTTCAATAATACAAATGAGTATAGCCAATGTTAGTGCCGAATCAATTAAAAATTCCAACGAGAATCCGGGCATTCCAAACAATTCCTTAATTCGATAAGCCAAGGCCCCATCTTCAAAATACTCTTCCAATTTATAAGCAAAACCAATAGGGTCATTTGCTTTAACTAATCCTGAAATAATAAATAAACTTCCAACTAGGCCACGAGCCACATTCGCCATCATTAAACGACCTTGGAAGACAAAAATACCAGCCGAACTTAAAGCCAGAATAAGATAACCTAAAAAGTTAAATAATAGAAAATAATCTTGAAAAGCCACATGTGAACCAATTACAACTAACGCAAGTCCACATAAATTCAATATCACAAATAAGACATTGAACACCATTGATCGACCTTGAACAGTTGCTTTTTGTTTCATACCTTTTTATTTTTTTTGATTATTCAAATGAATCAAGGCAAAAACGGCATAATTCAGCATATCGAAAAAATTAGCATCAATTCCTTCACTTATTAAAGTTGCACCTTTGTTATCTTCAATTTGTTTTACACGAAGAATTTTCATTAAAATCAAATCAGTCAATGAACTTACCCTCATATCTCTCCATGCCTCGCCATAATCGTGATTTTTTTTAGCCATTAATTCTTGAGCTTCACTAATATACTTTGAATATAAATTATTTGCTAATTCTTCAGAAAGTTCCAAATCTTTTAATTCTTCTTCTTTAATTTGAATAATCGCCATGACACAATAATTAACTATTGCTACAAATTCACCCTCAATATCTTCACCAACTTTATTCTCTCCAGTTTCCTGCACTGTACGTATTCGTTGGGCTTTAATGAAAATTTGATCCGTTAAAGAACTGGGTCTCAAGATACGCCAAGCAGTTCCGTAATCTTTTGTTTTCTTAGAGAAAATATCTCTGCAAACATTGATTACATTTGTATATTCTAAATTCGTTTGATTCATTATATTTATCAATGGGCTTTTCAAAGGTTGAAGATACACATTTTCCAAAAAACAATTACCTAAGGGTGAAGGATAATTTAATTGACTTAAGTGTCCCTAAAATAATGGGCATAGTCAACCTTACACCAGATTCATTTTATTCAGCCAGCAGAAATACAAGTTATAAAGCATTACTTAACACTATTAATCAGATGATTATAGACGGCGCTGATCTAATAGATATTGGTGGTTATTCTACAAAACCAGGTGCCGATTTTGTTTCCGAAGATGAAGAATTAAAAAGAATTTTAGAACCAATTTCTTTAATTAAAAAAGAATTCCCAAATATTCTTCTAACACTTGATACATTTCGGGCAAATGTTGTTAAAAGAGGAATTGATTTGGGTGTTGATATTATAAATGATATTAGTGGATTTAATTATGATCCAAATTTACTCGATGTTATTTCTGAAACAAAAACGCCCTATATTTTAATGCATGTGAATCCTCAATTTGATCAAATGCATCAAACTGCGGCGAATGAAAATCTATTTCGTGATATGATTTATTATTTTTCTGATAAATTACTTCAATTAAAAAATAGAGGAATTGTTGATGTGATTATTGATCCTGGATTTGGTTTTGGAAAAACACTTGAACAAAACTATTCAATTCTTAAAAATTTAGAATTATTTCATATTCTTGAACGACCAATATTAGTTGGTTTATCGAGGAAATCAATGATTCATAAAAAATTAAAAGTTTCTGTTGAGGGCTCATTAAATGGAACCACAATACTCAATACACAAGCAATTCTAAAAGGTGTTTCTATTTTAAGAGTTCATGACGTAAAAGAGGCAAAACAAATAATTGAACTAATTTCTTAACCTTTTTCTTTTTTGTTCGTATTGATATTTGAAAAGATTTTTTTACATTGATCTTTCATTAATCAAATACTACTAGTATGAAGTATATTTTTACGTTTCTCTTTTTAATTTCATCCATTAATTCTGTATTTGCTCAACCATTAGCAATTATATCCCCCTCTTCTACAACTGTTTGTGCTGGTCAATCTACAATTTTCAACGATGCAAGTACAGGGACAAACATTGACACTTGGACATGGTCTTTTGGAAGTGGTTTACCTGGTACTGCTAACACTGCTGGTCCTCATAGTATTTCTTTTCCTTTTGTCGGAACATTTAATGTTTGGTTACAAATCTCAGATGATTTTGGAACAGATGATACAACAATTCAAATCAACGTGATTGCCTGTAGTTCACCTACTGCAGCATTTTCAATTTCAGATAATACAATATGTCCTACAGACTGTATCACTTTTAATAACAATTCTTCGACAGTTGGAGCTACTTCTTATTTATGGACATTTAATGGCGGATCACCTGCTACATCAACATCTGAAAATCCAGGTGACATTTGCTATAGTACACCAGGCGAACACACAACATCACTTTTAGTCACAAATGCATTTGGTAATAATACCTATTCACAGAATATAACTGTTGTTGTCCCTCCGACTATAACAGCTGCTGGAAGTAATCTTATTCCAGTTGATCCAGGAATATTAGTACCCGTTACTGCCACAGTAGTACCTTTATCAATAGGAACTATAACATGGTCATCTGCACCTACAAGTCAAATAGCGAATTTAAGTTGTACCTCATCTGATTGTTCGACAGCAGATATTACGGCAGTTTTAACAACGATATTTACAGCAACATTTACAACCAGTGAAAATTGTATTGTAACTGACACACTTAAAATAACTGTAACAGTTCCAGAAAATGGTTTCACAGTTGGAGTACCAAATATGTTTTCACCCGATGGAAATTCTGAAAATGACGTATTATATGTCAGAAGTTTTCAAGATAAGTTAATTAAGGATATGATATTCAGAGTCTTTAACCGATACGGACAATTAGTTTTCGAGTCGATTGATTATAACATTGGTTGGGATGGTAGATTTAATGGTAAAGATGAAAACGCAGGCGTATTTGTTTATACACTTGAATTTACGCTAGTCGATGGAACAACTGGAACAACGAATGGAAATGTCACATTAGTAAGATAAAGAAGATGAGAAACAAAATCATATATACTAGTTTTTTGACTATCATTTGGTCATTAAATTCAATAGCGCAGCAAGACAAACATTTAAGTATGTGGAATGAAAATGCGTCGCAAATTAATCCAGGGGCAGTTGGCGTTATGGACGAGGATGCGCGTTTATTGACAAATTTCAGAATGCAATGGTTACCTTTAAATGGAAATGCGATGCGCACGAACACATTTTCATTTGATACTAAAATCACAACAAGTCAAGTCTCTGAAAGCCACTTAGGCATTGGTATTAATTTTTATAATGACCAAACAGGTGATTCTAAATTAACAACAAATTCTTTTTCAGTCCCAATTGCATATAATATTCAAATTGATAGAAAAAGTTCATTTTCTATAGGAATTGCGCCAGGATATTATTCTCAATCTTTTGGTGGAAATCAAACTTGGAACAATCAATGGAATGGCACAACTTTCGATCAGACTTTACCCAATGGAGAAACATCTTTACAAAAAGTTTCTTCGTTTGATTTAGGTTCAGGTATCCTTTTTAAACACAAATTTGATGTAACCTCACATATCACAGCAGGATTTTCTGTTAACCATTTAAATCCTTCTTCAACGAGTTATTCATCAATTGATAATGGTTTGTTTAAACAATTTAACTTTCATGTGAGTGCCACAAAATTTGATTCGGATAGACGATTTGGAATTTCACCACAAGCTTTGGTTTCTATAATGGGACCTAATAAGAATATTTTGATAGGTACTTATTTTGATCATGAATTATTTGAAAGTTCACAACGGACTGACTATGTTCAGCGATCATTTATTTCTTATGGTTTTTTCATGCGTTGGAAAGATGCAATGGTAATTTCTGCATCGTTCAAAACGAGTGGTTTTAAATTTGGTTTAAGTTATGATGTTAATTTATCTAAATTGAGCACAGCAACTAGATCTTCAGGCGCTATAGAATTATTCTTAAAATATTCTATTGTTTCAGATCCAAATTCAAGAATTGGGGACAAAAAACTATTCCGTTGGAAAGGCGGCGGTGGTGGATTGTAAAATCACCAGTTAAAATTGAAGGGCAGACATTAATTAAATGTTCTGCCCTCTTTTTTTGCAATCTTTTTTCCACCTTGGATTCCGCCTGTATGTATAAACAAAATAGTACTATTACGTATATTTGATTTTTCAACCCAATCTACTAAAGCAAATAAAGTCTTACCTGTATAAATTGGATCAATTGGAATCTTGGTTTGTTTATAGAACTTTTCCATAAAATCAAGAAGTTCTTCAGTATATTTTCCATAACCACCAAAATGATAATCTGGCAGCACCTCTACTCTATTCAATATCTCATTTGAAAAAGATTCTTCTAACCCTGAATATTTATATAGGCTTTTCATCTCACCTATCGAGTCAAATCCTTTTAATACTGGTACAACATTTAACTTAGTTTTTTCAGGAATTGCGAGTAAAACTCCTGCACTTGTTGTTGTGGTTCCTTGTGCAACAAAAACATAATCATAATCGTTTGGTGTTTCCAAAAGTATTTGCTGACAGCCAATCATACCGTAATAATTACTTCCACCTTCAGGGACAATATGAAAATTGGAATACTTAAAAGACAATTCTTCTTGAAATGCTTTTTCATTTCTTAAAGAATATTTTTCTCTAGAAATAAAAACTAATTGCATTCCTAATAATGAGCAATTCTTCAATGTCTCATTTGATTCATTAGATAATTCTTCTCCTCTTACAATTCCAATTGATTTAATCCCAATTTTATGACAAGCTGCGGCTGTCGCCAAAAGGTGGTTGGAAAATGCTCCTCCAAATGTCAAAATTCCGTCGCTCTTCATTTGAATAGCATACTCAACATTATATTTTAATTTTCTCCATTTATTACCTGAAACGTTTTGATCAATCAGATCATCTCTCTTAACGAACAATTTAACCAAACGCTTGTTTAAACTTTGAATCTCAACTTTTTGTACAATGGAATTTTCTATTTTAAACATATCACAAAGTGAAAGATTATAAATTGATAACTTTGTTAAATGGAAAATGAAATGTTTGGCTTTTCAAAAAAAAATAATTTAAACGAAAAAGATTATTACTTAAGTCCTGAAGGTTATATCATTTTTACTGAGCAATATCATTTAAAAAGAGGTTATTGTTGTAAAAGTGGTTGTAAACATTGTCCTTTTGGTTATGATAAAAAGACAGGTGAAATTAAAAAAAATCAATAAACCCCATTTTTCGGGAATCTTCCTTTATACTGTCCCATGATACTTTTAATATAAGCAATATCTGCATCAACATTTCCCGTTGGATGAAAGATACTATGAAAGCCCCCAATCTTCTTTTCATAATCCATATAACAGATATAAACAGGTACTTTTGCT
Source organism: Bacteroidota bacterium (assembly GCA_041161265.1). GTDB lineage: Bacteria > Bacteroidota > Bacteroidia > Flavobacteriales_D > Crocinitomicaceae > M0103. Next base: position 7,294 of record JBEAUV010000100.1, read on the forward strand.
TTTATTGCGATATAATAAAACCCTTTTTTCCAATTTGGATTGTAACTTCTGGTTCCTTCTGGAGTGAAAACCATAAATAACTTTTCATTTTCATTGAACAGTTTAACAGCCATGTCAGTAATGTTATTATTTTTCTTTCGATCAACGGGGATTCCACCAATCGCCTTTAGTATCCAGCCAAGAGGAGGGAAAAACAAATCCTTCTTAATTAATATTTTCGGTTTTATACCATACATTACAAAAGCCATTCTTCCAATCACAAAATCCCAGTTTGAAGTATGTGGACCCACAACAATGACACATTTATCTATACCCTCAGGTGAATGTTGGTCAATTTTCCAACCGAATATCTTTAAAAGAAACCTCACTAAATATTTCATACACAAAGTTAAGTATTAAACAAATACTTTTACTTTTACCTCATGTATTTTAGAAAAAGCTTTTTTCAATTATTATCAATTATTATACTTTTAGTATTTGCGTGGCTTTTTCTTTTTTTCAATCAGGCAATTTTAATAAAAAACACAAATAAAAATTTACTTCACGTTCCTGAGAATGCAAGTTTTGCCTTTCGGATAGATGGACGAGAACTTGCTGAGAAGTCACTTTTCTCGGTTTTCTTGGAATCAAAAGATGAAGATGTGATTTCATTATTACAACAATCGATTTCTAAAAACGTAAAAAACCAAGGTCAACTAAAGAATTATGGAATTGATTATTTATCAGACATAGTTGTTTTTGAAATACCTTATAAAAAATCATTTATACAAGGAATTCTAGTTAATGTAAACAATGTGCGCCTGTTTAATAAAAACTTAGTTGACTCAAAAAATGTATTTGCATGTAATAATGATGTAGGTGTCATTTTTAATTACACCAACTTTAAAGGTCAAATTCTGAAATCTGAATTAAAAAAGTTAGCAGAAAATATTGTAAAAAAGAGCGTAAATAATTCAGCCGTTAATTTTATTTCCAATCATGGCTCAGGTAAATTTATTGAGACTTTTTCTCAAGGAAGTTACTTTGGTGAAACTTCTTATTTTGGAAAATCAAATATTTTGTTTGAATTACAAGAGAATAGTTTGATGCTTTCTGGTAAACTTAATATAAATTTAAAAAGCACTTCTGTAATCAGGACTTTATCTAAAATAATTGAACCAAAAGGCATCCATTTTTCGACTACTATTATCCCTACTATTCTTGTAGATTCACTCAATGGTTGGCTAAAGCAATTTTCAATTAAAATGCCTACAATAAAAGATGTTTCATTGAATTTAACTGAAACAAAAGTTATTAATCATTCATCTGGATTTTTTGTTATCCCTCAAATCGAATTATTCATCCATTTTGACAAAGATTTTTCTATTCAGGAATTTCTTTCCTCGTCAGAATTAATGACCTATTTAGATTATTCGCTTCAAAAGAATTACATTGCTTTTCAAGATGAAAAATTATATTTCAAGCAACTAACTTCAAACTCTATTTACATCGGAATAACTGAAAATCCTACTTTCAAAAATGTAACTAGTAATGAAATTGTTAAAATTCAAGGTGATTTAAAGTCACTCACATCTATAAAAGGTGGCGGAATGATGACCGCATTTTTGGAAATGATTCCTGTTTATAGTGCGAGCAAAAATTTAGCTAAACACACTGAATCACTCAATTTAAATTTTGTAAAGAAAAACAAAACCAATGTTGATTTAAAAGGAGAATTAAAATTCGTAAAAGATCATTATCCGATGAATGAGCTTATTAAATTCCTTTTAGTCGGTCAATTGCTGAATTAATTCAATAAAATAGTTTGGAGCATATTTCAATCGTGATCCATACCAAGAAAACATTTCGCCATCAACAATCACAACATTTGAATTAGGGTATTTTAGTTTCATTTCTTCCACATCTTCTTTTTTAAAAGGATAAGGCTCTGAACTCAAGAAAATATAATTTGGAAAATTTTCTTCTTCATTTTTCAATTCGGGATAACGTTCTTCTTGACAAAAATTATTAAACCCTAATTCACTTATGATTGAATCAATAAAAGTATTTTTTCCAGCTACAAAATAGGGGTTTTCCCAAATGAAATAAAGTACTGTTTTATTAAAATCAGAACGAATTATTTTTGAAAACTCCAACTTTATTTCAGCTACGATCTGGCTTGCTTTGATTGTTGAATTTGTGAGAGCTCCAATTTGATTAATCATTTCATACGATTCATCTAATGTTGAAATATCGCTCATCCAAACGGGCGCAATTTGTTTTAACAATTCAATATCTTCTTTCGTATTTTCTTCTTTGTTTCCAATGATTAAGTCTGGGTTCAAAGAACGAATCACATCAATATTGAGTTGTTTTGTCCCTCCTACTCTCGTTTTACTTT
>JBEAUV010000101.1:0-9634 GCA_041161265.1 Bacteroidota bacterium
TTTAAAGGCTGCGTAATAACCGTGGTAGCTAGATTATGTGGGCAAGAAACACCATTGGTTTCAAAATCAAACCAGCCCAATTCCTGCGCGGACAAGGGATTTGCAATATAAGTTGTCAAGGCAAAAGCAAGGTAAAATTTTTTCATACTAAATAAGATAGGTTAATAATGACAATAGTAATCATTTTTTTGAATTTATAATATAAGCATCTTTAAAACCACTCAATTGAACTTTTTCTAAGTCCTTTTTTGCCTCATCCTTTGAAGCATAGGTTCCTACAGTATACCGATACTTAAAATCAGAACTTGTAGTTAGTTTATTTCTTGTAACTGGAATTCCAATTTTTTTGAATTCTTGTGCTTCTGTGTCAGTAGGACTTTTTGAAGACATTATCTGTATAGCAAAAGTTCCAGTCCCTTGTGCAGCATTGTTTGTGGCAACAACATTTTGATTAGGATCTACTTTTACAGGTTTTAAAAAACTAATAGAAGGATGTTCTTTAATAATAACTGTCCTAAAACCACGGAAAATAGAAGAAGCTAATATGTCTTGACCATTGCTAGTATTTAAAAAATTAGCTTCAACTTCATTTGTTAAAAATCCACACTCGACAAGAACACTGCTCATATTTGTATATTTCAACACTTGTAAGGAATGTTCTCGATCATCAGAATCCTTCACACCTCGTGAATGCCTTCCAGCTTTTGATATGAATTCTTTTTCAAATTCATTTGCAAGTGAAACAGATGCAGTTGACTTCATTGAATGCACATGAGATTCAGTTCCATGTACGCTTTTATGTTCATTCGCATTGCAATGGATTGAAATAAAGTAATCTGCATTAATTTTATTAGCTATTTCAACACGATCATCTAAAGAGGGAAAAGTATCATCTGATCTAGTATATATAACCTTAACATTTTGTAATGATTGTTCAATATATGCACCAAATTTTTTTGCAATAATAAGATTCAATTCTTTCTCTGCTAAATGATTTTTATTTGAAGATATATGACCTGGATCTGCACCACCATGCCCCGGGTCAATTACAACAACAATTTTGTTCTTTTGACAAAGTACAGGAAAACTTAAAACGGTAATGAAAAACATTAGTGATATAAGTCTCATAGTTTAAATTGTATTTTAAATACTGAATGTAAACCCCTTACGGAGAGAAATATAAATGGTTACAGAATATAAAATAATTGAAAAAGTGTTTTTGTTTTCTAAGTTTGCATTTTAAGAATTTAGAAATGCTGGAAAAAGTTGCAATTGTTGAGTTTGGTGGATCACACGATGAGTGTTTGATGTCACAATTTATTGCTCTCAAAGAAAAAGGGTGTTACGTGGTTTTTGTATCAACACAAGAAATGTATGATAGAAACGTGTTTTTTCACAATTACATCGATGAATTTATAAGTATTCAATTTACAGGAAAAGCATTAAAAGATTTTTCCTTGATGAGAAAACTGAATGCTGATCTAAAATCGAAAGGTATTTCAAAAGTTATTTTAAATACTGCACAAGGGGCACATGTTCGCAATTTATGTTTGACAGCGCCAAAATCAATTGAATTCATTGGCTTAGTGCATACGCTAAAGAAATTTCAAGGCAGTTTTACACAAAAACTGATAAACTTTAAAATTAAAAAATACCTAGTTCTAAATGATTTCTTTTTAACCAAAATTGATACACCAAAAGGAATTCAAATAGCCTCTTTTTATCCATTACGGTTTCCTGATTTTGATACAGAAATAGAAAAGAAGACTGGAGAAAAATGGATCACGATAATTGGGGGAGTTGAAAATCGAAGGAAAGACTTAATTGGAAGTATTCCATTAATGCAGGAATTGGTACAAAAAGGATACCGGTTTATTTTTCTTGGCAAGAGCGATTTTAAGCATCCAGATGTAATTTATTTTAATCAATTTGTAAAAGATGCTGCAATAGAAAAGGATGTAAAATTGTTTGATTCATTCGTGTCCGCCGAGCAATTTGATGCTTATCTGAAAGTAACAGATTTAATTTGGCCAATGGTTCACCCCCATACACCTAGCGCTGTTGAATATTTTAAAAATCAAATTTCAGGGGCAATGAATGTTTCTTTTGCCTATAAAATTCCAATGTTGGTTCATCAAGATTATATGAATCAATGGCAAGATTTTTCCAATTCTATAAGCTACAACTATGAAAACTTTTCAATAAAGGTGATAGAAGGGTTTGAGAATAAAGAAATGATTGAGCGGGCTATAAGAGAAACTGAAAAGTTTGATCCACGATTTCAAGAGAAGAAATATCTTAAGTTTATTTTTGAAAATTAATTTACCTCAAAATAGGCTCTAATTATCTTTGCTTTTGCAGTTCCAACAACCTCCGCAAGGTTATCAATGTCTGCTACCTTAATCGCTGAAACAGTTTTGAATGTTTTCATTAACAATTCCTGAGTCTTTGATCCAATTCCGGTAATCGAAACAAGTTCAGATGTTATTGCTGCTTTACTTCTTTTGTTTCTATGGTGTGTAATTCCGAATCGGTGTGCTTCGTTCCGCATAAATTGAATCACTTTCAAACTCTCCGAGCGTTTGTCTAGGTATATTGGAAGCGAATCACCAGGAAAGAAAATTTCCTCTAGTCGTTTAGCAATTCCAACAATTGCGATTTTACCACGAAGATCTAATTGCTCTAATGCTTTTAAAGCAGCACTTAATTGCCCCTTCCCACCATCAATAATAATAAGTTGAGGTAAGGATTGATTTTCTTCAATCATGCGTTTATATCTGCGATAAACAGCTTCTTCCATCGATGCAAAATCGTCTGGACCAACAACCGTTTTCACATTGAAATGACGATAATCCTTTTTACTTGGTTTGGCATTTTTGAAAACGACACAAGCGGAAACGGGATTGGTACCTTGAATGTTCGAATTGTCAAAACATTCCATGTGAACAGGTAAATCGACCAAGCGGAAATCGGTTTTAATTTGTTCCATGATGCGATTTGAATGTCGCTCAGGATCAATTATCTTTTCCTGTTTTTGTTTTTCGAGTCGGTAAAACTTAGCATTCCGCAATGACAAATCGACCAAGTGTTTTTTATCTCCTTTTTGAGGAACAAAGAAGTTGATGCCTTCAAGTTTCAAATCTAATTTTGCATCAAGCAATACTTCTTTTGAAACGCTTGAAAACCGAGAACGTAATTCTGGCAACACAAAACTTAAAACTTCTTCTCTTGTTTCGTTTAATTTCTTTTTTACTTCAGCTGTGTAAGCATGGATAATCGCGCCGTTATGAATACATAAATAATTCACAAATGCAGCATCTGGCTCATCAATTAAGGTACAAACATCAACTTGGTGAATAGTAGGAGAAACAATGGTAGATTTTGCTTTATAATTTTCTAACGTTTCTAGTTTCACCTTCATTTCTTGAGCTTGTTCAAACTCATGATTGTTGGCATGCAAAAGCATTTTATCCTTTAAAAACTGAATCACAGAAGTAATATTTCCCTTTACTAAGTTTTCGATTTGGGCTATTTTCTCGTCGTAATGTTCTTTTGATTCATAAGAAACACAAGGAGCAAGACAATTCCCAAGGTGATATTCTAAACAAACTTTGTAGCGCTTTTCTTTGATTTTCTTGTCGGCTAAATCATAACTACAATTCCGTAAGGGATACAACTCTTTGATTAAAGAAAGAAGGGTATGCATCACTTTCCCGCTTGGATAAGGACCAAAATATTTAGAACCATCTTGGATAACATTTCTGGTCGAAAACACTCTTGGAAAAGGCTCGTTTTTAATGCAAATCCATGGATATGTTTTGTCGTCTTTTAGTTGTATGTTGTATTTGGGTTGGTATTTTTTGATGAGGTTGTTCTCCAACAACAATGCGTCCAATTCAGTATCCACAACCATGTATTGAATATCCACGATTCGTTTAACTAACAATACTGTTTTACCGTTATCTTGTGTTTTATTGAAATAAGAGGAAACGCGTTTTTTTAAATTTTTTGCTTTTCCAACATAAATGATTGTTCCAGACGTATCAAAATACTGATAAATCCCCGGTTTTTCGGGAAGCGTTTTGAGTTTGAGCTGAAGGTTTTCTTTGGAAGACAACATTCAACAAAAATAAGCAATAGAAAGACGAATGTTAGTCTTTATTGATAATATCAAACAACTCATTCAAGTTAGGAGAAATGATAATTTCAATTCTTCTGTTTTTTGCTTTGTCATTTGGATCAACAGGATGAAATTCAGAACGTCCTGCTGCCATCAATTGAGCTGGATTCATTTTTGAATTTAATAGCATAATATCAACAACCGCTGTTGCTCTCAATACAGATAATTCCCAGTTAGATGTCGGGTGGGTAGCGCTTACCAGTTTATCTGTATCGGTATGACCCTCAACAATAATTTCTAATTCTTTTTCACTTTCTAAAACTTTTGCAAGTTCAACTAGTGCTTTTTTTCCTTGTGCTTCTACATCAGTTTTTCCTGAAGCAAACAATAATTTCGCCTCCATACTAACATAGATTTTGCCATTTTTTTGTACAACTGATAGTCCTTGACTTTCAAAACCTTTTAAAGCACTCGCAACTTTTGCTTTTAATAATTTTGTCGCTTCGTCTTTTCTTTGCATCGCTTCTTCCAATTCATTTACTCGCTGTTCGCGATCTGCTAGGAGTTGCTCTTTATTTTTCAAATCAGCTTCCAATGCTGTTAAAGCATCTTCTTTTCTCTGTAATTCTAAATTTTTCCCTTCAAGTTCTGCTTGTAACAACCCCGTTTCTTTCGCACCAGCTAATCGTAATTTGTCAAAAACAGTTTCTAATGACTCGTTTTGAATAACCATTTTGTCATATTGAGTTTGCAACAGACGATAATTATTCCCCAAGTTACTTGTGTCGATTTTTAATGCCGTAACTTCTTTTTTCATTACATCATATCGAGATTGAAGATCTTTTGCTTTTCCTTCATTATCTAAAGAACTTGTTTTATAAGCTTCCAATTCTTCGCTGCATTTTTTTTCTCGTTCAAGAAGATCGTTATATTTTTTAGCTGGAACACATGCCCCTAAAAGAAAGAAACTGAAAAGAATAAAAAAGATTTTCATGTGGGTTAATTTTAAAACAAATATCCACAAGAAAAGCACTTGAATATTGACAAAGAGAAAGAATTATAAACACTAGAAATTGAATAACCTTTTTGATTGATTTTATTCAAATAAAGGACAACGTGAAGTATTATTGTTTTGAGGTTTGCAGGCAGAAAAACTGATGGATAATTCATGTGTATTATTACTTCCATTTTGGAGTTCTGAAAGGGTGAAATCAAACGAGTATTGCATTGAAAAACGCTGATTTATCTTAAATCCTGCGAAAAACAATAAAGCATCGGTGTTTCTGTAACCTAAACCAAGGTTAAATTTGTTGCCAAAATCCACTATAGCATTTAGGTCAATTGCTAAGGGTCCACGTGGCGGTATTTTAAGAATAAAGGCCGGCATCAATGTAATTCGATCATTTACATTAAATCGATATCCAGCATTTATTATTGAATGAAATCGGTACCTGGAATCAGTTCCCAAATCTGTCCATTTGTACCGAAAGAGATTTTGTAAAACTAGGCCAACGTAATAGTTTTCGCCGTTCCACCAAGCTCCAAATGAAGCGTCAGGAGCAATAAATGAGGCTTCTTTGTTAACTGTTGGATCTGGTTCAATTGTCACAGAATTGGATGGGTCAAATCCCATTTGAATAATTCCGCCATATAACCCTAATGAAAGTCGAGTGTCACGTGTAAAATTAAAATGTGCTGCATAAGCCATATTAATTCTGTTCGTGTTAAAATGACCAATTTGATCTGTTTCGAATTTTAATCCGAGACCATGTCTTGCACTTAAATAGTTTTTTCTTCTTGTTTTTATAGGGGCACTTAATGTAAAAAATCCACTTTTCGGCGCTCCTTGAAATCCAACCCATTGAATTCTATAAAGCGAATGAATATCGATACAACTTTTTATTCCAGCGTGTGCAGGATTAAGTGCCATTTGATGTGATGACCACTGCGTAAATTGAGGAATTTGTTGAGAATAAGATATTTGTCCGATTAAAATAAACGAAACAAAAATTAAAGTATATAAATGGAGAATCTTCACTAGCGAATTAATGTTATACTTCCTTTAAATTCTTGTTTATTGTCATCACGTAATTCAACAATGTAAAAATAAACACCTTCAGATAACTTTCCTGTATTTCCCGTTCCATCCCAAGATTTAGCTATTGAGTAACCAATGGATTGAAATATTTCTTGTCCCCAACGATTATATATTTTGACGAAACAATTAGGATATTGACTCACTCCACCAATTTCCCATTTATCATTTACACCATCATCATTTGGAGAAAAAGTTGTTGGGAAAATTAATTTGTCTTCAATCGTAATTGTAATATAATCTTCTAAAGTACACCCATTTTCCGTTGCTGTTAAGGTGTAAGTTGTTGTGGAACTCGGAAAAACCAATGGTGTAAGCGAAAAAGGGTCACTAATTCCAAATGTTGGGGACCAACTATAAACAGGTGCTGAAGTCAATCCGTTGAGTTGAGTGGTTTCACCCGAATTTAATGTTTGATCGGGACCTGCATCAATTGGAAATGAATAAACGGATATAGCAGCGGTAGAAGCCGTTACCATTTCAGCACAAAGTGTATAGCAATTGGTTTCAAGTGAAATAATATCTCCATCATTAAGTGCGGTAGTTTGAAAAAATTCATCTGTTGTTACAGCAGTTAAAACGCCATTCACATACCAATTAAAAGAAGATGTATCTGGACAATTTGTTAAAAGCGCATTGACAGAAAATAATTCATTTTTACAAATTAGAAGGGGGCTCATATTCAAACTCACAGAGGGAACTGGACGGTCAATTCCAGACCCACTAATTAATAAATCGAAATTACATTCGGCAGCACTTGTAATTCCAGCCCCAGAAAAATCTCCAGATATTACGATGTAATAAAGTGTATTTGCTGGCAATGCTGTTGCGTTTAATGAAAAAGGAGTGTTCCCGTTAGATACACAATTCCCAATAGCAGTGTAGGATGTTGAATTACATGGCACCGTTGCTGAAAGTATTGTTGCTTGAAGAGCATCGTCTTGTCCAACATTCATTGAAAAAACAAGATTACTAAAATCTACTTGAACATTTCCACCAGTTGCATTTGTTGTAAAAGTGAGCCAAATTGAATTGTTGGAAGTAAAGCAAAAGGCAAAATCATCTTCACAACCGGGACATACTGTTTTATTTGCTCCAATATTCGTTAATGAAAAAGTTTGATTTGGACAAATTTCAAGAGCAGAATTACAAGCATTGTAAGGTTGTTGACCACTTGCTGAAAATCGAAAAGTAAATAATAACAATAATATAACAAATCTCATTTTGATGCTTTAAAAACAATGCTTTAACTCGAATTTACAATAAATTTTGGCGTCGAATAGAATAAAATGTATAGTTTTATTGCACTTCGAATTCGCGTTAACAAATTTTGGCACAATATTAGATTTTTTAACCGAACAATTAATACAATGTATATGAATAAAATAACTACTCTCGTATTTTGTCTTTTTCTTTCTTTTGGATCTGTATTTTCTCAAAAAATAGATTACGACAATAGCTCAAAATGGTTCTTAGGTTTAAACTTGGGAGCTACTTGGCAAACAACAGATGTTGCAAATAAGTTTAATGCTGGCTGGGGCTTAACCTTAGGCAAGTCATTCAATTATAATTATGGCAAAAAAATATCGTTCGACTTAAGAGCTCGTTATTTGCGTGGATATTGGTTAGGTCAAGATTATGATACTACATCACTTGCTTCATATACTGGTTCTTCTTTGGTACAATACAAGGATTCATTAGGATTTTCAGTGAACAATTTTCAAGCTGATGTCCATCGACTTGGGTTGGAACTTGTACTTCACGCAAATGGTTTTAGAGAGCGCACAGGATGGGACCCATATATTTTTGGTGGATTAGGTTTTACTTGGTATCAATCTTATGGTGATTTGATAAACAATGATTCAATAGGTTCTATTTATGGATATGACCAAACATTGGTTGGAAATAAATCGTACATGAATAATTTAAATGACGGAATATATGATTCGCCTTTAGATGGAAGCAATGATAGTAAGTATAACGTTAGTTTTATGCCAAGTTTAGGTTTCGGAATTGGTTACCAAGTTGGAAAACGAGTATCTATTGGTTTAGAACATAAAACAACATTTACATTAATTGATAATTTTGATGGCTTTGTAGATCCAACTAGTAAATTTAATGACATTTACCATTATACTTCAGCATATGTGCAATTCAGATTCAAAGCACATAGAGAATCAACAAACACGACAGTTAATAACATTGACAACTATAACGTTGACAATAACAACCTTAACAGTTCAGGGTGTATTTCTCCTACAATTAAGTTTTTAAATCCAGCATCAAATGGATTGGTTTCATCAGCAATCAATTACCAAGTTATTCTTGAAATAAAAGATATTCTTGGAAGAGATAATATTGTTTTCAAACAAAATGGAGTCACCAATTTGAATTACATATACAATGCTGAAACAGATCGATTAGAAAGCACTGTTATTTTGGTTCCTGGAATAAATACATTTGAAATCGCAGCAACAAATACCTGTGGATCAGACATTGAAACAATAACTGTAAATTACCAAGCATGCACGGCTCCAGAAATCATGAAGGTAAACCCTTCATCAAATGGTACAACAGTTAATAATGCAAATTATTCCTTAACGGCAATGATTCAAAACTCAAACAACGGACAAGGAATAACATTAACTCACAATGAGAGAGGCGTTACGGATTACACGTTTAACACAGCTACTGGATCATTTGAAAGTAATGTCACCCTATCGGTTGGGTTAAACACTTTTGTTTTAACATCTGTTAATTCATGTGGAACGGATGTGGAAACAATTACTGTAAACTATCAGAATTGTGTTGCTCCAATTATTAATATTGTAAATCCAACAGTAAATGGATCTACAGTTAGTTCTGCAAGTTTTAACTTGAGTGGGTTGATTTTAAACTCCAACAATGGTCAAGGGATTACTTTGAAACAAAACAACGCATCCGTTACAAACTTTAACTTTAATAATACGACTAATGCTTTCAAAAGCAATGTCACATTAACCCCTGGTTTAAATACATTTGTTTTAACATCTGTTAATTCATGTGGAACGGATATTGAAACTGTTACAGTTACATATAATAGTTGTGTTGCACCAGTAATCACTATTGTAAGTCCAACTTCAAATGGCACGACAGTAAGTTCTACTAACTTTAGTTTAAGTGCTTTGGTTTTAAACTCTAACAATGGTCAAGGGATTACTCTGAAACAAAACAATGTATCAGTTACGAACTTTAGTTTCAATAATGCAACGGGATCGTTACAGAGTAATGTCACATTAACGCCTGGTTTAAACACATTTGTTTTAACATCTGTTAATTCATGCGGAACAGATATTGAAACAGTTACTGTTACTTATAACAATTGTATTGCACCAGTAATCACTATTGTAAGTCCAACTTCAAATGGCACGACAGTGAGT
>JBEAUV010000102.1:0-9532 GCA_041161265.1 Bacteroidota bacterium
TAAAATTATTCCCATTGATGTCGGAGTTTAATCTAAACTCATCCAAATCACCACCTTGAGGATATATTCGATTACCAACTGCATTTAAGTTGGTCCCATCGAAAAGACAATCATTCAATGAATAATTCCCATCAAGGCCATATTGTTTAACCCAAGCAGTATCACCATTAGCATATAATTTAATTATTGCTCCTTTGGTTAAAGTTGAATCCGCATTATACATTTCACCAACTACAAAAAATGTCGTGTCGTTATATTGGCGTATTGATTTAGCAGCATCTTCTCCAGATGATCCAAAATTGCGCGTCCACAAAGTGTCTCCATTATGGTCCGTTTTAACAATATAAAAATTGCGATCTCCAATCGAAGTGCCCGTCGTTTCACCAACCATATATATTGTTGAATCAGCAGTTATTAAAGCATCGTTCATTTTCTCCCAACCGGGATGATTATAGTGCTTTTCACTTAATTGAGTGCCAAATCTATCAGTTTTCACTAGATAAAAATTATAAGACCCAGTACCAAGAGAATTTGAATATCCTGCGATAAAAAATACAGTATCATTCCACGTTAAAACTCTTCTTCCCCAATCACTTTCTGATCCACCAAAATTCTTCGACCATTGAAATGTACCGAGGCTATCTAATTTCATTAAAAAAACTTGAGAGGGGCTATCACCGTAGCTGCTTGAACTCCCTGTAATCAAATACGAACTATCTTCAAGTTGAACAATTCCTTGTCCATAATCATACCCATTATCAGCAAATATTTTAAAGAATTTTATTTGACTAAAACCATTGAATGCTTGAAAAAGAAGAACCGTTAGTATAAATATCTGTCTCATAACTGCAATCTTAAACGTAAAATGACCGATTGACCCTTTCCTTCACTAGAAAAAATCCCAACTAAATTCTCACTAGAAATCCCAAGTGCAAATTTGTTTAACTTAATTTGAGAATATAACCCAAATCTCAAAGTTGTAAATCCACCATAACTAACATTAGCACCCAAATCAAGCCATTTTGCTGTTTTGTATTGAACTCCAGCATAAATCATGGGAACATATGAAACGGAAGGATACATTCTAACACCAAAAAAACTTTGAAGTTTGGACGTATTCATGACATCAACAATTTTTCCTATTTGAATAAATCCCGGTAAAAATCGAATTTTCGTAATCGATGTTGAATCAATTCCTAATGTATCTAAAATCGAAGAATTAGCATTAAAAATGTTTGCATCACCTATAAGTTGATTAAAAGTGAAACCATCAAAATTCAAAACTGTATCTGCAGAATATTGTGTCACTGTTGAATTGACATGTGCGAAACCTAAATTCTTAGCTAAGAACTGAATATAAGCTGTTTTTCCTTCTTTTAGAACTACAGGAATACGAAAATCTAAATCTACACCTACTCCATATCCTTTCAAAAAAGTATTTGTTGATGCATATTGAAATTCGCCATCGAAAGTTAAACTAACAGAATCACCACTATCGGACTGAAAAAGCTTTCCATCCCTGACATTTCCTTCAGAATAATTTGAAATAGCATATAAATTTAAAGACACATTTGATTTTTTCTTTTTATCGATTACACCAAAACCAATTTTTTGAAAAGTCATGGCAGAGAAACGTGATCCTGAAAAATCTGCGTTTTCACCCAAAAAAGATTCATTTCCATAAAAAGCCAAACCAAATAAATCTTTTGAATACAAACTTGACATGTAAGAATAATACCCCCCTTTAACCGTAAATCCTAAATTTTCTTTCCCAAAAAGATTTACTTTCATGTTTCGATATTCTAATTCACTTGTAATATCTAGACCTAAACGATTAATACCTTTGTGTTTTTCTAAAGAATTGTCTTTTATTTCGTTTGTAATATTACCTCCAAACAAAAATTTAGAACTTAAAGCATTTTCAATAGACGTTGCTCCGAAATCTGCAAGTCCAGTAAGAATAAATTCTTGATTATAGGTATTTGTGTCATGTTGAATTGGCAATAACTGCTGCGCTGATCCAACTGAAAATAAACTAAGTACTATTATTGTTAAAACTAAACGCATCATAACATTGCTTTTAAAACAAGGTTCGCTTTCAATTTAACTGCAATAAAAGCCCCAATCGGAATTAATACTTGACTGTTAACAGAAGTGGCTGGATCAGGCGAATTAAATTGAGTTTCAACTGCAATATTTGTAATATTTTCAAGATCATTCAACATTGATTCCGTTAATACAAAATTTATTTCCGAATTCATTTTTCTTTTACCATCTATTGGATCAATAACACCGTAAAGTGAAGATGTAATTTCCGAACTACCAACAACAGTATGAATAACTGCACCATTTGAATTCATAAGATACAGTTTAACACTACTAGACATTGGAAATGCATTGGATACATTTAGAACGAATGTCCCAGACTCAACATGCGATTTTTCAAGATCTTGCTTGATATCAAAATCAAATGTATCGCGCAAGGTTAAGCCATCAGCTCCTATTGTTAATGGCATTTGAGCCTTAACTTTAACTTTCAAACGACTATTTGGAAATATCTCATTCCAACCACCTGAAACATTACCATTAGGATTCATCTCTAATTTGTATCCAATAGTATGTGATTTTCCTAAATTTTCGAGATATGTTTCGAGATTACTATTCATTCCATCAAATCCAATTGAAGTAGTCGAGTTTATCAAAGAAGCCCAACTACCTGTAGCTTGATCAACATAAATAGGAACACCAATTTGTGAATTGGTCAAGTTAATCGTATTCCCTACATAATTTGTATTAGAAACGGTTGTGATTAATGCTTTTGCATCTATTTTCATTCCATTAGTTATTTCAAACTGAAGGTTTACAGCTGGCAAATCAACGGAACCAGAAGTAATATTATTTAAAAAATCAATATTGTAAGTTGTAGTGTCTGAAATAATTAAATTCCCAAAATACCCACGAGCATAATCAATTTTAACGTTTTTAAATTCAGCATTCACTTTAAATACTTGTGAACTAGTAACAATAACCGAGGGACCAGTTGGGTCAGTAGAAACAAGTAATCTTGATTGTAAAATATTGTAATTTGCACCTGAAACACCGGTTAAAAGAATATCATAACCTGAAATATCGAGATTGGCAATGACAGTACCCGGATTTGAGTTTGTTCCACCCGGCACTTCATATTGTTCTTGAAATTCAACACCATTTTTAGAAACACCTGGCAATTGAATAGTAAAAAATGTTTTAGTATTTACTGGATTGAAAACTTCCATTTTTATTACACCATTACTTACTCTGATTTTTTTGAGTTGAACCGAATTATTACCAATTGAATGTTCTTCAATTTCATTCACGATACTGAATCCAGGAGGAACAGAAAGGCTAGGAACAGCAATATTAAAATTATGTGTTATCAATGTATCTGGAATGGATACGAAATCTTCAATTCCGAGATTTAAAATTGTCCGAGTCAAATCAACTTGATAAAAGGAACTCATTCCCTCGCTTAGAGTAGAATCATTCACCAAATTATCCAACGAAAGGGTGTCATTTATGAGTGGAGTAACCCAATCAGAATTCCAAGTCGTTTTTTCCTTGTGACAAGAATTGAGAATGACAATTCCAATAAAAAGTAAAATATTTAGTTTCTTCACAATCTTTCTAACGTTCATCATTCAATTATGGTTGGCATTAGGCTCTTTCAATTATCGTAGCATAACCTTGTCCAACACCAATACACATCGTTACAAGTGCGTATCGCTTGTTTGTTTTTTGCAATTCAATCGCTGCGGAATGTAAAATTCTTGCACCTGACATACCAAGTGGATGCCCTAAAGCTATAGCGCCACCGTTCGGATTAATCCGTGGGTCATTATCTGCTATTCCAAGCTTACGAGTACATGCTAATACTTGAGCGGCGAATGCTTCATTCAATTCTAAAATATCCATTTGATCCAATGTCAAGCCAGTTCTTTGAAGTACTTTTTGTGAAGCATAAACCGGCCCAATTCCCATAATTCTTGGTTCAACCCCAGCAACTGCAGCTCCAACAATTCGAGCTAAAGGTTTTAATCCATTTTTATTAACTGCTTCCTCAGAAGCGATTAACAAAGCTGCTGCACCATCATTCAAACCTGAAGCATTTCCTGCAGTTACAGTTCCATCTTTCTTAAATGCAGTTCGCAAACCGCCTAAACTTTCTAGAGTTGTTTCTGGTCGAGCAAACTCATCTTGATCAAATATAATTGCGTCTTTTTTTCTTTGCGGAATAATAACAGGTACAATTTCTTGTGCTAAACGTCCATTAGACATTGCAATTGCCGCTTTCTGCTGAGACCATAAAGAAAATTGATCTTGTGCTTCTCTTTCAATCCCATACAAATCAACTAAATTTTCAGCAGTATTTCCCATTCCATCTACACCATACAATTCTTCCATTTTCGGATTAATAAATCTCCATCCAAACGAAGAATCATACATTTGTGCATCACGACCATAAGCTGTTGAAGTTTTAGAAATAACCCAAGGTCCACGGGTCATGTTTTCAACTCCACCTGCGATATAAATTTCTCCCGCTCCGTCTTTTATAGCTCGTGCGGCATTAATGGTTGCTGCCATTCCTGATGCACATAATCTATTTACAGTTTCTCCACCTGACTGAAATGGTAATCCAGCTAACAAACCAGCCATTCGAGCAACATTTCTATTGTCTTCTCCTGCTTGATTTGCACATCCAAAAATGACATCTTCAATTAATAATGGATCTAGATTTGGATTTCTATCCATTAAAGATTTAATCACATGAGCACCAAGATCATCCGCTCTAAGTGCAGACAAGGTTCCTCCAAAACTTCCGATGGCTGTTCGTATTCCATCAACTATAAAAACTTCTTTAGGCATAGAATTTGTTTGTTTCGATAAAGGTAACATTTTTGAAATTGTTGAAAACTAATTTTAAGCATCAAATCGATAGTTTGTATATTAGGGTTCCAAAAACTAAACAAAATAACGTGAAAAAAAAGCATCTCCTACTAATAAAGCTATGCGTAGCTTTTGGGATTAACTCATTTGCGCAACTAGAGGAACTTACACCTGTAGAGCAAGCATACCGGGATTCCATCAAAGCATTGAACCTTCAAAATGAAGCAGTTGCTCAAAGTCAAGAAGCCTATAATCGGGGAATTAAGCTATTCTCTGAAAAAAATTATACTGCTTCGATTGCTGAATTTGGCAAGTCAATCCAATTTGATCCAAATTTCACAGCAGCATATTACAATAAGGGAGTAGCAGAAAATGAAGCAGAAAAATACATGGATGCTTCAAAAACATTAAATTCACTAATTGAAAAGGATCCTAACTATTCAAAAGCATATTTTCAAAGAGGAAGAGCTTTTCAAGGATTAAATGATTATTTGAAAGCTGAGAAGGATTATGAAAAATCCATTTCAATTGATCCAAAGAACCCAAAAGCATATTATAATTATGGAACACTTCGTTTCTTGCAGGCTGATTACAATGGTGGTATAAAACATTTCACTAAAGCGATTGAATTAGATCCAAATTTTGCGTTTGCCTACAATGACCGAGGAAGTTGTTATCGCATGTTGGAGAATTACCCAAAAGCATTAGTTGATTACGAAGAAGCTGTTCGTAAAAACCCAAAAATGGCATTTGCATTAAACAACATAGGAACTACAAAAAAGAAAACTAAAGATTATGTTGGAGCGATGGCAGCTTTTAACAGAGCAATTTCTGTAGACCCTCTTTTTTATATGGCGTTTAACAATCGTGGTGCAACTCAAATGGAACAAAACAGATTAGATGATGCTAAAAAAGACTTTGAAAAAGCATTAGAAATCAACCCTAAATATGCTCCATCAGCTTCCAATTTAAGTGCTATTTATTTCAAATTGAAAGATTATAAAAAAGCGTTAGAACTGGCTGATAAAGCTATAAATTTAGATGCGAATTATGGTAATGCATATGTTAATCGTGCCAATGCAAAAGAAATGACTCGAGACATGGAAGGAGCTTGTGATGATTGGTTCAAAGCAAAACAATTAGGTGTTGAATTGGGTAAAAATTACTACTCAAGCAATTGTAACGAATAATAGACTTAGAGATGAAAAAATATATCATAACAGCACTTGCACTTATTTTCACACTTGTATCACAAGCACAAAACGTAGAATTTAAGTCAGCCAATTTCAAAGAAGACAAAGAAGGCTTAAAAAAAGCAGAAGATGCCATCAAAAAAGGTGATGAATTCCTTGCGCTTGGAAACGAAGCTATTTTCTTGGTTCAAAGTCCAGGTTTAAACTTTCAAAAGGCGTTAAAAGAATATATGATTGCACAAAAATTCAATCCAAAGAATGGTCATTTGAATTTTAAAATTGGAGTATGTCATGCAAATTCTACTGATCCATTTAAATCTATTGAATTTATTAAAAAAGCTTTCACTTTAGATCCAACATGTGATCCATTCATGAACTACTATTTAGGTTATTCATTACAATTGGAAGAGAAGTTTGATGAAGCATCAAAAGCTTATATTGAATTCGAAACAGTCTACAAAAAAGCAGACAACTTTTCGAAATTCGTAACGCAACATAAAAACGAATGTAAAGCTGCAAAAGCATTGAAAGCTGCACCAATTCGTGCTTGGGTTGACAATGTTCCTGAATTAAGTTCTGATGCTGATGATTTTGCACCTTCAATTACAACAGATGGTACTGAAATGGTTTTAACATCAAGCCGCTCAAATGGTCACACGCCAAATGAAGTTGGTGGATATGATAAAGACATCTATAGTTCAACGTTAAGTGATGGCAAATGGGCTACTCCAAAGCAAATTTCTGGACCGCTAAATACAACCGGAGATGATGTATCAAATAATATGAGCTATAATGGTACAAAAATGTTACTTCACCGTGAGGTAAATGGTCAACTTGATGTATTTGAAAGTAAATTAAGTGGTTTGAACTGGTCTGACCCAGCGTTAATGCATTTTCAAATATCATCTGGAAAAGCAAATGAAAAATATGCCGCTTATAATCCTGACGGTTGGAGTATTTTCTTCTCAAGAGACAATGATAACAGAGCAAACGGCTTTGACATCATGTATAGTGCCATGCAAAGTAAGATTCAAAAAGATTACATGGCCGCTTCAATGATAACCTTAATCAATTCCAAATTCAATGACGGTCCAATTTATTTACATATTGATGATGAAACGATGTATCTCGCTTCTGAAGGTCATGAATCAATTGGAGGTTATGATATTTTTGTTTCCAAGAAAGTCCAAGGACAATGGACAAAGCCTGTTAATATGGGTTATCCGATCAACACTCCATACGATGACTTTTTCTTTGCAGGAACAGCAAATGGTAAATTCGCATACATCTCTTCCAATAGAGCTGGTGGAAAAGGTGGTTATGACATTTACAAGGTAACTTTTTGGGGTCCAGAAAAAACACCAATTACAGATATTGAAGATTATTTACTTTCTTCTATTGCCATGCCAATGAAAGATGCACAAGTAGAAGCTACTGTTGATGTGAATAAAAAATCATTCACAGTATTCAAAGGAATTACAATTGATGCAATGACTAAAAAACCTGTTGAAGCAAATATTGAAATTACTGACAACGTTACAGGAAAAGTAATTGAAACATTCACAACAAATAGTGCAACGGGTAAATTCATCATCACTTTGGCTTCAGGCAAGAATTATGGCATTGCCGTTAAAGCAGATAAATACTTGTTTCACTCAGAAAATTTCGACATTCCAAATGGTGCCGCAGACAACCTTGTAAACAAGGTAATCGAGTTGAAAAACATCGCTATTGGAAGTAAAATTGCATTACGAAATATCTTCTTTGATACAGGGAAATCAACTTTACGTCCAGAATCAAACTCAGAATTAGATCGTCTTTTGAAATTGATGAAAGATGTTCCAACACTTAAAATTGAGATCTCAGGACATACTGACAACACTGGTTCTGCAACGTTAAACGAAACTTTATCACAGAGCCGAGCTGAAGCAGTTGTTGCATATCTTACAAGTAAAGGGATAGCAGCCAATCGAATGGTTGCAAAAGGATACGGTGCTTCAAAACCAATCGCTTCTAACAATTCTGAAGACGGAAAGCAACAAAATCGTAGAACTGAATTTGAGATTAAAGGCAATTAAATTCAGTTATTCAAATTAGAGTTTATTTATAGTAAAGAAAAGCGAGTTTAACTCGCTTTTTTTTCGAATAAACCTTAGCTTTGAGAAACACATATTTTATCCCATGAAAGATTCAGAATTCAAAATAAAATTTCTCGGTGGAGCAGGAACAGTAACTGGTTCAAAGACCATTATTGAAACTCCTAAAAAAACGATCATGGTTGATTGTGGGCTTTTTCAAGGTTTGAAAGAGCTACGTTTAATGAATTGGGCTCCATTTCCGATAAATCCAAATACAATCGATGAATTGATATTAACTCATGCACATTTAGATCATTGTGGATATATTCCATTATTAGTAAAAAAAGGGTTTACAGGGAAAATACATTGTACGAAACCTACAATGGAATTAGCACAAATCATACTTTCAGACAGTGCGAAAATTCAGGAGGAAGATGCAGAACGGGCTAATAAAAACAAATACTCAAAACACAAAAAAGCGGAACCACTCTATACAGTTGAAGATGTAGTTGAAGCAATGAAATATTTTGTTGCTCATGAATTACATGAATGGGTGATTCTAGATAATTCAATTAAGTTTCAATTACTTAACAATGGACATATTTTAGGTTCTACTTTTGTTGATTTACACGTTAATGACAAAAAAATCATTTTCTCTGGAGATATAGGGAGAAAATCTCCAATGTTATTATATCCACCTGAAAAAATAAAAGAAGCAGATTATATAATTCTGGAATCAACTTATGGAGATAGAATTCATTCTACTGAAGATGTAAAAACCGAATTATTGAAAGTGATTCAAGAAACTTATGAGCGAAAAGGTATTTTAATGATTCCGTCGTTTGCTGTGGAAAGAACACAAGAGCTGATGTTTATTTTACATCAATTGCGAGAAGAAGACTTATTACCAAATATGCCAATTTATCTGGATTCACCTATGGGTATCAACTCGACAAGTGTGTATAATCATTTTCCTGAATGGCAAAATTTGTCTCACTATGATTTAAGTAGAATGTATGAAGATGCTCATTTTGTGAGTGATTTTGAACATTCTAAAACAATTGTTGCAGACAAAACTCCAAAAATTGTTTTGGCAGGAAGTGGAATGATGTCTGGAGGTAGAATTTTACACTACCTGAATAACCATATTGACAATCCAAATAATACATTACTTTTTGTTGGTTTTCAGGGCGAAGGAACACGTGGAAGAGCTATTATGGAAGGAAGTCAAGAAATTAAATTTTATGGTGAATACCGAAAAGTTAAATGCCATATCAGCTCAATCACATCTCTATCAGCACATGGAGATCAAATGGAAATGATTGATTGGCTTAAGAA
>JBEAUV010000103.1:0-9422 GCA_041161265.1 Bacteroidota bacterium
GAAATAAATATATATAATGAAAACGACTTTATTAACAATAGGTTGCCTTTATTAACAAAATAATAGCTAAACCTTTGGAAATCATCGTCTAATTTAACGCTATCACAGATAAGTTCAACTTAACTAGATATAGAATAAGTTCAACAATCTTAATGGTAGAGCAAAAAGATGCAATTGCATGTTCTTTGGATGATCCAGAGAACATATCCAACGAGGGCTTGACCCGAGTTATATTTGTTCTGGCTAGAAAGCAGATTGAAATTATTTATAAAATAGTCATTCGTAAAAGAGTGATTCTGAATTATTAAGTAAAACCTTCCATAATATTGGAGGGTTTTTTTACGAGAAGAAAACTGTTAATAAAACAACAAATATCTTTTGTAAACGTTAAAATAATATTGTATTTTTGGGGTGCTAATAATTATTAAAACCCTAGAAATGAAAAAATTACTTTTGAATTTTGCGGTGCTGTCTTTATCTCTCCAAGCTTTCGGACAGCGCACGTGCCACACAATGGAAAATCATGAAAGAATATTACTTGAGGACCCAAATTATTTTTCCAATAAACAATCTATTGAACAATTTACCAATCACGTAATTGACAATGGAACAGTAAGCGCAGAAAAAGCCGTCGTAAATATTCCGGTGGTCATTCACATTCTTTATAACACTTCAAGTCAAAACATTACTGATGCACAGATTCAAACGCAACTGGATGTTTTGAACAAAGATTTTAGAAAATTGAATTCAGACTGGTCGCTTACTCCATCAACCTTTACAGGTGTCGTTGCTGATTGCGAAATCAATTTTTGTTTGGCTACAACTACTCCAACTGGAGCTGCAACTACTGGTATTATAAGACAATCAACGACAGTCACTGCTTTTTCTGATAATGATGCAATGAAATATACTGCACAAGGCGGAAGTAACGCATGGCCTACAGGTTCATATCTTAATATATGGGTTTGTAATTTAGGAAACGGGTTATTGGGTTATGCACAATTTCCAGGAGGACCTACTGCGTCAGACGGCGTAGTCATCAATTATACAGCATTCGGAACGACAGGAACGGCACAATCGCCATATAACAAAGGTAGAACTGCAACCCACGAGGTTGGACACTGGTTAAACTTGAGCCATATTTGGGGTGATGCAACATGTGGAAGTGATTTAGTTTCTGACACTCCAGTACACAGCGCAAGCAATGGTGGCTGTCCAACTCATCCAAAATCTAACACATGTGGAACATCTGCAGAAATGTTCATGAATTATATGGATTATACGAATGATGCATGTATGTATATGTTTTCAACTGGCCAAAAGGCGAGAATGCAAGCTCTTTTCGTAACAGGAGGATTTAGAGCAAGTCTTAAAACTTCAAATGGATGTTCCGGTGGAACAACAACTACACCGCAATATTGCGCTGGAAATGGAACAAATGTACAGTACGAATGGATTTCGAATGTTAAAATAGGCACAATCAATAACACAACAGGGGCAAACGCCGGTTATGGTAATTTTACAAGCATCTCTTCAAACGTTACAAAAGGAACCGCATACACAATTCAAATGACTCCTGGTTTTGCGAGTACAGCCTATTCTGAATACTTCAGAGTGTATATCGATTATAATAAGGATTATGACTTTGTAGATGCAGGTGAATTAGTTTATACATCAGCTGGAGTAACAGCAATGACTTCTTCATCAATTACTATTCCATCAACTGCGCTTACAGGTACAACTAGAATGAGAGTTATGATTAAGGATGCTGCCTTAACAGGGCCGTGTGAGGTTTATACGTATGGTGAAGTGGAAGATTATACATTGATTATTCAGGATGCAACAACTACAACATGTAGTCAACCTGTGACATTGGCAACTACTACAATCACTTCGTCATCTGCATCGATGACTTGGGGAGCTGTTAGTGGAGCATCAAATTACACGTTGCAAATTAAACCATCAACTTCTTCAACATGGACTTCTTATTCAGTTAGCGGAACTTCATACAACGCAACGGGTTTAGCAGCGAGTACGACATATAATTGGCAAGTTCGCACGAACTGTACCTCAGGAAGTAGCAGTTATACGGTTGGAACCAATTTCAAAACAAGTGCTGCCACAACAAGTTGTTCAGATGTCTATGAAACAAATAACTCGTTATCTGCTGCGAAATTAATTGCAGTTAATACAAATATTACAGCAATGATAGGAACAAGTACTGACGTTGACTGGTTCAAATTCTCAAATACAAGTACAGCGAAAAACATCAGAGTTACGTTGAGTAATTTACCTGCCGATTATGATTTGAGATTGTATAATAGCGCAGGAACAATGTTGTCCTCAAGTGAAAATGGAAGCACAACATCAGAATCAATAATATATAACAACGCCCCTGTAGCAGCTTATTACATAAGAGTTGTAGGGTACGGCGGAGCAAATTCTTCAACTTCTTGTTATCTTTTAAAAGCTGCCATAGGAAGTACAGCTTACAAAATTGATGTGAATTATAACGGGTCTGAAGATGAGTTGAATGAGTCATTGGAAACCTCTGTTTCTTTGTTCCCAAATCCATCTACAACTGGGCATTTTACTTGTTATTTAACGAACGATGTTATTGGTTCAGTTAATGTAGACGTTTACGATGCATCAGGACGAATTGTGAATTCGATGATACTTGATAAAACGGAACAATTCATTAAATCAGAACTGGACCTTTCAGGGAATCAGAAAGGAGTATATTATGTGAAAGTATACAACGAGAATTTTCAGCAAACATCGAGAGTTGTTTTCGCAGAATAAAATTAAATAATACTCAATTAAAAACGGCTGTCATTTTTGATAGCCGTTTTTTTTGATACAACTTATTTTTTCTTTAACTCTTTATCTATTAATTTTAATTCGCTGTAAAAATCTTCCCCGTAAGCTCTAATAATAGGCCCTTTCAAAAATCTATACACAGGAACATCTAACTTCTCTCCACAGGCACATGCTGGCGCACAAATTGGCCAAACATCGTATGTTAATGCACGAAATTCATTGAATTGTTTTTCTCTAATCGGATATAAATGACATGAAATTGGTTTATTGAAATCTATTTTACCAGAATTGTACGCTTGTTCAATACTGCATTTTGTGATGTTGTTTTCGTCAAAATAAACAAAAGAACATTCTCCTCCATTTACAAGAGTAGTTACAGCCTCATTGTCTTCATCCATGTAAAAAACACCATTAGATTCTACTTCATCAATTCCTTCTGGACGCATAAAAGGAATGATTTTCTCAATGTTGTCTTCTAATAAATCAATTTCATCCAATGTCAATGGAGCACCAGAATTACCTTCTATGCAACAAGCTCCTTTGCAGGCATTCAAGTCGCAAACAAACTTTCTGTCAAAAATCTGAGTGGATACAATTTTATCTTTTACTTCAATTAACATTACTTAATTTTTGCGTAAAGTTCAGAAAACACGGCCGTTAAAAAAACATAATTCTTATGAATTGTTGGAAATAAGAAAAAATATCCTATATTTGCATCGGATTTAGTGAAGATAAAGACATAATGAGGGGACGAAAGTCCCCTCTTTTTATAACATATGATTAGTAAAAAGTTAGTAATGAAATTAATTGATGAGCGCATCGCTGAATTAGCGAATGGCTTGTTTGTTGTTGATTTATCGATTTCTACTACAAATGTTATTCATGTTGAAATCGACAAACACGTGGGTGGTGTTGCCATTACGGATTGTATGTCAGTTTCACGGAATGTTGAACATAATCTGGATCGTGAAGAAGAAGATTTTGAAATACATGTTTCTTCTGCAGGATTAGACAAGCCATTTCGCGTAATGGCGCAATATGATAAAAATATAGGAAAAGAAGTAAAAGTTTTGTTGAATGATAAAACAAAATTAGAGGGTATTTTAAAAGCCGCTTCTGAACAAGAGATAATTATTGAAACATCCCGAATGGAAAAACCAGAGGGAAAGAAGAAGAAAGAGCTAATTGTGGAGCAACACGTGTTCCCAATGGATCAAGTTAAAGAAACAAAAATTGTTATATCATTTAAATAGGTAAATATGAATAGCCTTGAATTAGTAGACTCATTTTCGGAATTCAAAGAATTAAAAAGCATTGATAAGCAAACAATGCAACATGTCTTGGAAGATGTGTTCCGTGCAATGTTGAAAAAGAAGTTCAATACAGATGAACACATCGATATTATTGTAAATATTGATAAAGGTGACGTTCAGATTTTCTTGAATAAGGAAATTGTTGATGATGGGGAAGTAGAAGATCCGAATACGGAAATTGCTTATTCTGACGCAATCAAAATTGAGCCAGATTTCGAAATTGGTGAAGAAGTTACAGAAGAATTTAAGTTTGCTGACTTTGGTAGACGTAATGTTCTTTCACTTCGTCAAAATTTGATTTCTCGAATCATGGAATTAGAGAAGGATAATTTGTATAAAGTTTACAAAGAAAGAATTGGTGAAATCGTTACAGGAGAAGTTTACCAAGTTTGGAAGAAAGAAATTATGGTAATGGATGATGAAGGAAATGAATTGATTCTTCCTAAATCTGAACAAATTCCATCAGATTATTTCAAAAAAGGCGAAACAGTTCGTGCAGTTGTTGCAAAAGTAGACATGCGTAACAGTAGTCCAGTAATTATTCTTTCTAGAACAGCACCAGAATTCTTAGAACGCTTATTTGAATTAGAAGTTCCTGAAGTGTTTGATGGTCTTATTACAATCAAACGTATTGTTCGTGAACCAGGAGAAAGAGCAAAAGTAGCTGTTGAATCATATGATGACCGTGTTGATCCTGTTGGAGCATGTGTTGGAATGAAGGGTTCTCGTATTCATGGAATTGTTCGTGAGTTGAGAAATGAAAATATTGACGTTATCAATTACACAAATAACCCACAATTGTTAATTCAACGTTCTTTATCTCCAGCAAAAATTTCATCTGTTGAGATTAACGAAGAAGATAAAAGAGCTAAAGTTTATTTGAAACCAGATCAAGTTTCATTGGCTATTGGTAAAGGTGGACATAATATCAAATTAGCTGGAAAGCTTTGCGGGTACGAGTTAGACGTTTATCGTGAAGGGGAAGTCGATGTTGAAGACGTTGACTTAGAAGAATTTGCAGATGAAATTGACAGCTGGATTATTGATGAATTAAAAGCAGTTGGTTGCGATACCGCAAAATCTGTACTTGAAATGAGTCCTGAAGATTTAATTCAACGAACAGATTTAGAACAAGAAACAATTGAAGAAGTATTTAGAATTCTTCGATCAGAATTTGAATGATGAAAAAATTCAAATTAATTAGTAATACTGAATAAGTAAACAACGAAGGACACATTATTATATGGCCGGAAAACCAATAAGATTAGGAAGAGCAGCTGGAGAACTCAATGTTGGGGTCTCCACGCTTGTTGAATTCCTTGAATCAAAAGGAATCAAGATTGAAAACAATCCGAATTCAAAAGTAGAGGGGGAATATTACGATATTCTTCAAAAAGAATTTGCTGCTGATCAGGATTTGAAAGAGCTTTCAAAAACTTCTTCTATAAAAAGAGAGAAACGTGAAACAATTTCTATTCGCGATTCAAAACAAGAAGAAGCTCCAGAAAAGCAAGAAGATTTTGATGATTCAGACCCTATCAACGTAGAGGAAATTAAACGTTCTGTATTTGAAGAACCTAAAAAAGAAGAGCCTAAAAAGGAAGAGCCGAAAGTTGAAGAGGTAAAAGTTGAAGCGCCGAAAGAGAATTCTGACGTAAAAACAATTGGTGAAGGTGATGTTCAAGTGCAAGTTGTTGGAAGAATTGATTTAGATAAATTAAATTCTAAGACACGCCCTGATAAAAAGAAAACTCCTTATGTTGCTCCAGCTAAACCAGCTGTTGTGGCTCAAGTTGCTCCTGAGAAAAAAGAGACCCCTATTGTTGAAGAACCAACAAAGGAAGAGGAAGCCCCGAAAGAAATTGAAACAATTCGCGTTGAAAGAAAAGTACTTTCAGGTCCAACAGTTTTAGGAAGAATCGAATTGCCAGTTGAAAAACCAAAAACACCAACAGTTCGACCAGGAAGTCCATTTAATTCAGATTCTCGTAAAAAGAGAAAAAGAATTAAAAAGGTTGACGGAAATGCCACTCCTGGAGATGCAGCAGCATCCGGTACACCAAGACCAGCTGGGACAAATGCGCCTCGCACTGGTCAACCATTCAAGCCAGGCTTTCAAAAACCAGGTACAAAGTTTGTCAAACCTGAGATCAAAGAAAAAGATATTCAAAAAGAGATTAAGGATACACTTGCTCGACTTTCTAATCAAGGAGGAAAATCAAAAGCATCTAAAAATCGTCGTACAAAAAGAGATACAGTTGCACAACGTCGTCAAGACGAGATGGAAGCTGCTGAATTAGAAGAAAAAGTATTGAAGCTTACGGAATTCGTAACGGTTTCTGAACTTGCTTCTATGATGAGCGCTTCTCCAACTCAAGTAATTTCTGCTTGTATGTCCTTAGGGATTTTTGCTTCTATCAACCAACGTTTAGATGCTGAAACAATTCAAATTGTAGCTGAAGAATTTGGTTACGAAGCAGAATTTGTAAGTGCGGAAATTCAAGAAGCAATCCCAGTTCAAGAAGATAGAGAAGAAGATTTAGTGGCTCGCCCACCAATTATTACTGTAATGGGTCACGTTGACCACGGTAAAACTTCGTTACTTGATAAGATCCGTAATGCAAATGTTACAGAAGGTGAAGCTGGAGGAATTACGCAACACATTGGAGCGTATTCAGTTACACTAAAAGATGGTCGAAAAATGACCTTCTTAGATACACCAGGTCACGAAGCCTTTACAGCGATGCGTGCACGTGGTGCTCAAGTAACAGACGTTGCAATTATTATTGTAGCAGCTGATGATGACGTGATGCCTCAAACAAAAGAAGCAATCTCTCACGCTCAGGCAGCTGGTGTACCAATGGTTTTTGCAATCAATAAAATTGATAAAGACGGAGCAAATCCAGACAAAATTAGAGAGCAGCTTTCGGTAATGAATATCCTTGTTGAAGATTGGGGTGGAAAATACCAATGCCAAGAAATTTCAGCACGTCAAAATTTAAACATTGATGAGTTACTTGAAAAAGTATTGTTAGAAGCAGAAATGTTGACGTTAAAAGCCAACCCTAATAAAAACGCGATTGGAACTGTTGTAGAATCTTCTCTTGATAAAGGAAAAGGTTATGTTGCAAACATGCTTGTTGAATCAGGAACATTGAAAATTGGAGATGTTGTTTTAGTAGGTAAAAATTATGGTCGTGTTCGTGCAATGCACGATGAACATGGTAAAGTAATTACAGTAGCTGGACCATCACAACCCGTTTCTATTTTAGGAATCAATGGTGCTCCTAGTGCTGGTGATAAGTTCCATGTAATGGATGACGAAAAAGAAGCGAAAACAATTGCTTCTAAACGAGAACAATTATACCGTGAACAAGGATTACGTACTACGAAGCATATCACATTGGATGAAATTGGTAGACGTTTGGCGATTGGTGACTTTAAAGAGCTTAACATCATCGTTAAAGGTGACGTGGATGGTTCTATCGAAGCGCTATCTGACGCATTATTAAACTTGTCAACGGAAGAAATTCAAATAAATATTGTTCACAAAGGTGTTGGGGCTATCTCTGAAGCGGATGTGAATCTTGCTTCTGCTTCTGATGCAATCATCATTGGTTTCCAAGTTCGCCCATCATTAGCCGCACGTAAATTGGCAGACAGCGAACAAATTGATATCCGATTATATTCCGTTATTTACAAGGCAATTGAAGAAATCAAATCTGCGATGGAAGGAATGCTTTCTCCAGATATTGAAGAGAAAATTGTTGGAACAACGGAAGTCCGTGAAACATATGAGATTACGAAAGTTGGTACAATTGCAGGATGTTATGTCACGGATGGTATTATCAAACGTTCTTCTAAAATACGTGTGATTCGTGACGGAATAGTTATTCATACGGGTGTTCTTGGATCTTTAAAACGATTCAAAGACGATGTAAGAGAAGTGAAAAACAATTATGAATGTGGATTGAATGTAGATAAATTCGACGATATTAAAATCGGCGATATTATCGAGGCGTTTGAAGAAGTTGAAGTTGCAAGAAAATTGTAATAAATAGATTTATAATTACAATGCCTTCCATTTTTGGGAGGCATTTTTTGTTTATTTAACACATATCCTCAAATATCAAGCGTGCTTTAGTAAGAATTCCTTAACTTTGTGTGAATTAAAAAATAAAGTTATGATTTTACAAATTCTTAGTGCAGGGCATATTATTCTAATTTTAGCAGTAGTTGTTTTGCTTTTTGGTGGTAAAAAAATTCCAGAATTAATGAAAGGCCTTGGAAAAGGTATTAAGGAGTTTAAAGATGCTTCTAAAGGTGAAGACGATACGAAAGTCGAGGCTAAAACAGAAGAAAAAAACTAATCAATTTTCATTAAATGCAAAATACTTTTGCTGAAGTAAAGTCTACCCTTGCTTCGGGTAGTTCGGTTTTGGATATTGTTGAAGGCTATTTAAACGTCATTCACCAAAATTCTGATTTGAATGCTTTTTTGGAAGTATTTGAGGAATCAGCAAAGGCCCAAGCAATTAATGTAGATGCAAAAATCGCCAATCATACAGCAGGGAAACTTGCAGGAATGGTAATCGGTTTAAAGGATAACCTTTGTTATAAAGGGCACAAGGTTTCTGCTGCATCTAGAATTTTGGAAGGTTTTGAATCGTTATATACGGCAACAGCAGTTCAACGTTTAATTGACGAAGATGCCGTTATCATTGGTCGCTTAAATTGTGATGAATTCGCAATGGGTAGCTCTAATGAGAATTCTGCTTTCGGACCTGTAAAAAATAATCTCAACACTAAACTTGTTCCCGGCGGATCATCTGGTGGATCTGCTGTTGCAGTTTCTGCTGGAATGTGCACCGCAGCTCTTGGAAGCGATACAGGTGGTTCAATTCGACAACCAGCATCTTTTACTGGAACGTATGGAATTAAACCAACTTACGGACGAATTAGCCGTTTTGGGTTAATAGCATATGCTTCTTCCTTTGACCAAATTGGAACATTTACAAATTCACTTGAAGATTCAGCGCTACTATTAGAAATGATGGCAGGTGAAGATGAATATGATTCTACTGTTTCCAATAAATCTGTTGAAAAATTTAGTGATTTTGAACCGATTGGAAAATTGAAAATTGCTGTTATCAAAGAAAGTTTTGAAACGGAAGGAATTGATCCTGAAGTGGTAGCTCGAATGGACGAAATTATTCTGAAATTAGAAGAAAATGGTCATACCGTTGAGAAAGTCTCTTTTCCATATTTGGAATACATGGTACCAACCTA
>JBEAUV010000104.1:0-9338 GCA_041161265.1 Bacteroidota bacterium
GATTTTTTTCCGTGGCCAAATAAACTCTTTAAAGGCCCATTTAAACGATACTTTTTTTTTGCTCATGTGCGACTTTTGTCGAATATCAAGCCAAAAATAAATAAGTGACAATTAGGCAGATTTTTTACAGATTCATAAGAAAATCAATAAAAGAAACGAAGGATTTAATAATTAAAGCCTTAGTTTTTTATATATTTAAGGTTCAAATGAAATCTTAATTAGCTGAAAATGTCTGACCTTAACAACCAATATTTTAATAATCTTTCTACTCATCAGAATGAATATTTTGATTGTTTGGTTAATTCGATTCCTCATATTATTTCTTTTATTGACCCAATAAATTTTAGAATCACTTATATCAATAAAGTTGAAGAGGGCTATGATATTGATAAAGTTATTGGTATGGAATTATTTGATTTTATCTTGCCTCAATATGTTGAAACGTATAGAAAAAAAATAAATGAAGTCAAGGCGAATGGGAAAGCAGAATGTATCGAAACCGCCTTCCATTCATTTAGACGACCTAATGGTCTAAATTGGTATAAAACAACAATTTCCCCAGTCAAAAATCCTGATGGTTCAATACAAAGTTTATTGGTTTTATCAGAAGATATAACTGGAGGAAGACTTTTGGAAATTGAAAATGATAATAAGAGTGAACGATTAAAAGCAATCATAAACAATACAAGTGATATAATTTGTTCCATTGATAGTGATTATAAATTGATTGAATTCAATTCGATTTTTCAAGCAATTGTTTTTAATGGGTTTGATGTAAATCTTGAACCAGGAATGGAAATCCTTCAATATATTGATCCAAAAAGACATGATCATTTGACGTCAATTTATGAAAGAGTGTTTAAGGGTGAAACTTGTGTTGACATTGAAAGTTATGAAACTGCGAGAATGAACACTGTTTATTTTGAAACGAGTTTTCATCCTATATATGATGTTGACAAAATTATAAGAGGGATAAGTATATTTTCCAAGAATATTACTGAAAGAATTAAAACTGAAAACAAAATAATCAATGCCTTAAAAGAAAAAGAAGTTTTATTGTCTGAAATTCATCACCGTATAAAGAATAATCTTGCAATGGTTTCAAGTATGCTGCATTTGCAAGAAATGAATATTGAAAATAATGAAGCTAAAGCAGCATTAGCATTAAGTAGGAAAAGAATAAAAACAACCGCATTAATTCATGAGTTGCTCTATAAAAATGAAACCTTCCATGATATTAGATTGAATGAGTTTTTAAATGAATTATTTATGTTATTGCGGACAAACGAAAATATTGATTTAGTATTGATTGGTGAAGAAGTTTCTTTTAAACTAAACACCGCACTCCCTTTAGGATTAATGCTAAACGAAATCATGCTCAATTCTTTTAAGCATTCATATAAAAATGCACTTCAAGGAAAAACAAAAATATCAAGTCAAATAGAGGATAATTATCTGATAATTGAATATTGTGATTGTCAAGGAAATTTTCCCAATACAGTAGATTTTGCAAATTCAAGCACAACAGGTTTAACACTTATTCATACCTTTGCTGAACAATTAAATGGGTCGATTCAATTGATATCAAATGAACCGCCTAAATATTTAATACAAATACCACTAAATGAGCCTAGTTAAAAAAATTTTAATTGCTGAGGATGAATTATTGATTGCCAAAGTTCTCCGTATGCAATTAGAAAAATTAGGCTATGAAGTAGAAAATGTTGTCGATAGTCATCAAGCAATTTCTAATACCTTGAATTTTAAGCCAGACATGATAATTTTAGATGTTTTTCTTAAAAATAACACATCGGGTATAGATTCAGCAATTAAGATTAGGGAGTTAGGTATACGAACACCTATTATTTTTACTACTGGCAATTCTTATGATGATACAATTGAACTTGTGAGTAAAGTGAAATTTTCAATGATTTTAAGTAAGCCAGTTGAGTTTGATCATTTACTTCAATTAATAGAAGACTTTTAATTTTTTTCTCTCAAATAAATCTTATGCTCGGACTTAAACTACCAACTGATCCACGATGGGTTAACATAGTGGAATCGAACATTGAAGAAATTCTGACCGATCACGCATGGTGCGAGCAAAAAGCTGCTACAAATGCAATTTCGATTATTTCCCTCAATTCTGAAAAACCAGATTTAGTTACTGAAATGCTAGCTTTAGCAAAAGAAGAATTAGAACATTTTCAAATGGTCTTCGATTTAATCAAAAAGAGAGGATTGGTTTTAGGACGAGAAAGAAGAGATAGTTATGTAAATGAACTTTATAAATACATGAACAAAGGTGGGTCAAGAGAAGACTCCTTTGTTGATCGTATGCTGTTTTCTGCAATGATAGAAGCAAGAAGTTGTGAACGATTTAAGTTGTTAGCTGAAAAAATTTCTGATCCTGAGTTATCAAAATTCTACCATGATTTGATGGTAAGTGAAGCAGGACATTACACGATTTTTCTTGGTTTTGCGCGCAAATACGCTGGTAAAATGGATGTCAACAAACGTTGGGCTGAATGGTTAGAATTTGAAGCAATAGTTATTCAAAATTATGGCAAGGAAGAAACCATTCATGGATAAATTTTATATGAAAATAATTCTAATTATAGCTTCTTTTTGGATTCTTTATAGCTGCACAAAAGATAAAGTACCGCCAGAAACAATATTAAATACTACTCCATATGCGGAAATTGAAAACACACTTGGTTTTGGTTTATTAGACAAAGTGAAAGGAATCTGGAATGGAGCTGTTACTTCAACAACGCCTCTTGGTGGTTATCCTGAATGGATTGTTGACTTTAGGCCAATTTCAGAAAATCAAATTTCTTCAAAAAATGAATTGGATACCATTAATGATATTCATATGTCTTTTTTTGTTGCCAAGTATAATGGAGCATATAAAATTGCATTTCGAAATGGTGGGTCTTTTGCTGGTCAGTCGCGCGTTTCTTATTTGTTAGCTGATAGTGTTTCAGAAACAGCGACACAATCATTTTATCGTTTTTCGGAAATTGTAATTGGCAAAAATAGAGCATATACTGAAGTGGTATTCAAAGATGATAGTTTAATTATCAAAGCATTTACTAATAATTACAATACCCAATCAACCGCAACGCCTCACATGACATGGAGAGCAAGACGTCAAGATTTGTCTTCTTGTCAACCGGCTGTGATTAATTTTGGATTTCCTAAAAAAACATTAACAAAAGACTTTACAAATACGTTTGCAGGTCAAGTTGAAGCAATTTATTATTCGTTGACAGGCGGAGACCCTTATCCAGAAACTGATCAGCCTTATTTAGGAAAAGCAACAATCAATTATACTTATGCGGGCGGTTACACTCCTTTATCAAGCAATAAAGTGTTTTTGATTATTACTACACAGCCGTTGTTGGTTGGTGGAACATTAAATTCAGGTAATCTGATATATAGATCCCGTTATGTGATTTTAGCAGCAAATGACTTGAACTATACGTTTAATTACATGCACCCAGGTACTTATTACCTTTACGCTCTCTATGATGGAGATGGAAATAATCTACCTAGTAGTGGTGACTGGTTCAGCGCTTCAAATACAAGTTTTAGTGTTAATAGTTTGTCAACTACAACTGCCTCAACTTTGGTTAACTTCACAATCCCTTAGTCTCACAATTTATCTTTCCATAAAATATGAAAACAGGAACTATCAAACAAGAAGTCATTTTTTCTGCTAAACCAGAAGTTATTTATGACTTAATCATGAATGAAGAAAAACATGCTGAATTTACTCAATCAGAAGTTTCAATGAGTAGTGAAATCGGAGGCACCTTCAGCGCATACGATGGTTATATCAATGGAAAAAACATTGAACTTATTGAAGGTAAAAAAATTGTTCAAGAATGGCATTTTGATGAAGACGAATGGGATGAAAGTCATTTTTCAATCTGTACGTTTATTTTTGAACCTTTTCAAGACGGCACAAAAATGACCTTCACTCAAACCGATATTCCAGAGTATAAAGTTGAAGCATTAGAAACTGGCTGGGAAGAGTATTATTGGGAACCAATGATGGATTATTTAGATGCTAATTGATTAGAAAATAGGGAGAATATCAAAAGTTTCACTTAAAAACTGTAATTTTGCCACAAATTAAAAAAAAGAAGACATTCTTGTTTTCTATTAATACAACTAATTAAGGCATTAAAGTCTCCAAAAATCAAGTATGAAACGCATTATTGAATACAGAAAATTATTTGACGTTACACCAGACGCAGATTTAAATAAATTGAAAACAGTTTATAGAAAATTGGTGAAAGAATGGCATCCAGATAAATTTCAAGAAGGAGATCCTTTAAAAGCACAAGCTGAATCAAAAAGTAAAGTAATTATAGATGCATATCAGTTTTTGGTAAGTATCAATCCTGAAACTCATGCTCAAAATAAAGAGGAGTACGTTTTAACAACCTCTACTTCCGGAATTGATGATTTTTCCTACAAAGGTGTTACGTTAAAAATTACTTTCCAAAATGGAAGTACCTACGAATATTTTAATGTCCAAAAAGGAACGTATCAGAAATTGGTGAACTCACCAACTCAAGCACGTTTTGCAAGACGACATATCCTAAATTCGCACCTTTATCGAAACGTGAGTAAAGCAACATTGTAATTAATGTTCTTTGTTTTTTATCTTTAAGCTTTCAATTCATTATGTCCGATACAAGATACAACCTTAGAGGAGTTTCAGCAGGAAAAGAAGATGTTCATAACGCAATAAAAAACGTTGACAAAGGTCTTTTCCCGCAAGCATTTTGCAAAATAGTTCCCGACTACCTATCAGATGATGAAGACTATTGCATCGTAATGCATGCAGATGG
This sequence comes from Bacteroidota bacterium, assembly GCA_041161265.1. Lineage (GTDB taxonomy): Bacteria > Bacteroidota > Bacteroidia > Flavobacteriales_D > Crocinitomicaceae > M0103. The sequence goes on from JBEAUV010000104.1 coordinate 4,866, forward strand.
TGCTGGGACAAAATCTGCTTTGGCCTATATGTATTGGAAAAAAACAGGAGACATTTCTGTTTGGAAAGGAATAGCTCAAGATGCATTGATCATGAATATCGATGACCTTTTATGTGTCGGTGCAACAGATAAAATTTTACTTTCTTCAACTATTGGTAGAAATAAAAACCTAATTACTGGCGAAGTTATTTCTTCTATTATTAATGGTACCGAAGAGCTTCTTGAAACATTGCGCAATCAAGGAATTGGAATTCATTCAACTGGAGGCGAAACAGCTGATGTTGGTGATTTAGTGCGCACAATTATTGTTGATTCAACAGTTGTTTGTCGCATGAAACGTTCTGATGTAATTTCTAATCATACGATTCAAGATGGTGATGTAATTGTTGGACTTGCTTCATTTGGTCAAGCAACTTATGAAACAGAATACAACGGTGGAATGGGAAGCAATGGCTTAACTTCTGCGAGACACGATGTTTTCAATAAAACCTTAGCAACAGATTTCCCTGAAAGTTTCGATCCAAGTGTTCCAAGTGATTTAGTTTATTCTGGTTCTAAGAATTTAACTGACTCAGTTGAAGATTCACCTATAAATGCTGGTAAATTAGTTCTTTCTCCTACTAGAACGTATGCGCCAGTAATTAAAAAAATATTAGATCATCATCGTTCTGAAATTCATGGAATGGTCCATTGTTCAGGTGGTGCTCAAACAAAAGTGTTACATTTTGTAGAAAATGTTCACATTATTAAAAACAATCTTTTCCCGATTCCACCTCTATTCAAATTGATTCAAGAAGAATCGGGAACTGAATGGAAAGAAATGTATAAAGTATTCAATATGGGTCATCGAATGGAGATATATGTTTCTCCTGAAATTGCTCAATCTATAATTGATATTTCGAAGTCGTTCAACATCGAAGCACAAATTGTTGGCCGTGTAGAGAAAAATGAAGGTAAAAAATTGACGATTAATTCACCTTACGGAGAGTTTATTTATTAATTTCTTATGTCAGATTTACTTTCAAAATTAGAAGCAATTCATTACCGTTTCATTGAAGTTGGGACAAAAATTGTCGATCCAGATATAATTTCTGATATGGATCGATATGTGAAATTGACGAAGGAATATAAAGATCTTGAGGAATTAGATAACGTCTATAAAGAATACAAAAATCTCATTGGAAATCTAAAAAGTTCGAGGGAACTATTGGAAATTGAAACCGATCCTGAAATGCGAGAAATGGCAAAGATGGAAATCGATGAGTTGGATCAAAAAATTCCTCTTATAGAAGAGGAGATTAAAATGATGTTGATTCCAAAAGACCCTGAAGATGATAAAAATGCCATAATGGAAATTCGCTCCGGAACTGGTGGAGATGAAGCATGTATTTTTGTAGAAGATATCTTTCGGATGTATACCATGTTTTTCAAGGAAATGGGTTGGCAGTATGATATTCTCAATTCTTCACCTGGAACAGTAAAAGGATACAAAGAAATTTCGTTGGAAATTATTGGAGTTGGACTTTATGGAATGCTAAAATTTGAATCTGGTGTTCACCGCGTTCAACGAGTTCCTGAAACAGAATCACAAGGACGGGTGCATACCTCTGCAATTACAGTGGCTGTTTTACCAGAAGCAGAGGAAGTGGACTTTGAACTGGACATGAATGATGTTCGTAAAGATACTTTTAGAGCATCTGGAGCTGGTGGACAGCACATCAACAAGACCGAATCAGCGATACGATTAACGCATTTACCAACTATGACTGTTGTTGAATGTCAGGATGGGCGATCCCAACATAAAAACTTAGCGAAAGCAATTTCAGTTCTACGCTCTCGTTTGTATCAAGCTGAATTAGATCGAGTTCACGAAATTCGTGCAGCACATCGTAAGACTTTGGTTTCTACGGGTGACAGATCTGCTAAAATTCGTACTTACAATTATCCACAAGGTAGAATAACCGATCATAGAATCAATAAAACAATCTATAATCTAAGTGCTTTTATGAACGGTGATATGCGCGAAATGATTGACGCATTGAAATTAGCCGAAAATGCCGAAAAATTAAAAGGTCAGGAAGTAATTTAAACTATTCGCTTCAAGGCTTATTATCATCTTAGTAATCTATTTTAACCGATTAACATCTTTTGTCTTTTTAATCCTAATTGGTGTGTCGATATTTGCATCCACATAATTTTAATATGAAAAACTTCATTTTTACCATTTTTATTTTTTTGAATTTCTGGTCATTTTCCCAAGAAAAGTTTACAATTAGTGGAGCAATATCTGATTCAACGAAAGGTGAAGAATTGATTAATGCAACAATAAAAATTAAAGGGCAAAATATAGGTGCTTTTTCAAATGAATATGGCTTTTATTCAATCACTCTTCCAAAAGGGAATTATACTTTAATTTATTTAGCAACTGGCTACCAGTCAAAAGAACAAGATATTGTTTTGGACAAGGATATAAAATTGAATTTTCAATTAGTTTCTTTAGCAGAGAAAATAAAGGAATTGAAAGAAATCAACGTAACGGCGAAAAAACAAGATCAAAATATTACCGACCCGTTGATGGGAGTTGAAAGATTAAATCCAGCAGCTATTGCGAAAATACCCGTGCTTTTAGGCGAAAAAGATATTATAAAAACAATGCAATTATTACCTGGTGTGAAAAGCGCTGGTGAAGGGAATGCTGGTTTTTATGTTCGTGGTGGAGCAGCAGATCAAAACTTGATTTTATTGGATGAAGCACCAGTATATAACGCCTCTCATTTACTCGGATTCTTTTCAACCTTTAATTCTGATGCAATTAAGGATGCAGTATTGTATAAAGGGAATCAACCTGCAAATTTTGGGGGTCGTTTATCTTCTGTATTGGATATCAAAATGAATGAAGGAAATAACAAAAGGTATAATGTAAGCGGTGGGGTTGGTGTTATTGCTTCGCGATTAAATGTTGAAGGACCTATAATTAAAGATAAAGCATCTTTTTTAATCTCAGGAAGAAGAACATATGTCGACATGTTCTTAAGAGCTTCTGAAAAATTTAAGGAAAACACCCTTTATTTTTATGATTTGAATGCCAAAGTGAATTACCGAATTAATGATAAAAATAGAGTATTTCTCTCTGGATATTTCGGTAGAGATAAATTAGGATTGGGTGATCAGTTTGGAATTGATTGGGGGAATGCTACTGGAACGATGAGATGGAATCACTTATTGACTGATAAGCTTTTTTCAAATACATCCTTAATCTTTAGTTCTTACGATTATAAAATTGCGATTAAAAATGACAATGTTGATTTCGATATTAAATCTTCAATAAAGGATATAAACCTGAAACAAGAATTTCAATATTTTATAAATACAAGAAATAAATTGAAGTTTGGAATCAATGCAATTCACCATGGAATTATACCAGGTCAAATTGATGCAAGTGCTGGTTCTGGAATAAATTCTTTAAAGTTGACAACAAACAAATCTATTGAAGCGGCCATATTTGTTTCTAATGATTGGACTATTACTGAAAAATTCACAATGAGTTACGGTTTAAGATTGAGTAGTTTCTCAATGTTGGGCAATGATAAAAATGTGTATTCATATGATGCTGATGGTGATGTGAGTGATACAAATGTTTATAAGAATAATTCATTTGTGACAACTTATCCAATACTAGAACCACGCGTTTCGATGAGTTATGTTTATTCTAAAACGGCTTCTTTTAAAGCTGCGTATGCTCGAAATGCACAATACATTCACTTAGTATCGAATACCACAACAAGTTCACCTACCGATTTATGGATTCCTTCTAGCATCAATACAAAACCAGAAATTGCTGATCAAGTTTCTGTAGGTTGGTTCAAGAATTTAAAAGAGAATTCTTACGAAATGAGTATCGAAACGTACTATAAAACGATGCAAAATCAAATTGATTATCGCAATGGAGCTAATCTACAAGCGAACGAATTAATTGAAGGAGAATTATTGTATGGAATTGGTAGGGCATACGGATTGGAATTTATTATCAAAAAGAAAACCGGAAAATTTACGGGATGGGTTGGATATACATTATCTAGATCTGAAAGAAAAATAGATGGAATAAATGATGGAAATTGGTATGCTGCAAAGCAAGACCGAACGCATGATGTTTCTGTCGTTGGAATTTATGACATCACTCCAAAAATATCGATTTCAGCCCTTTTCGTTTATTATACTGGAAATGCGGTCACTTTTCCTTCTGGAAAATATGTTATCAATGGTGAAACACAGTTTCTGTATACTGAGAGAAATGGGTATAGAATGCCTGCTTATCATAGAATGGATCTTGGGGTTACGTGGTTGAGAAAAAATACGGAGAAATATGAGAGTAGCTGGAATTTTTCGGTCTATAATATTTATGGTCGTGAAAATGCTTATTCAATTACATTTAGACAAAATGCAGATAATCCAAATGTAACTGAAGCGGTTCAA
>JBEAUV010000105.1:0-9331 GCA_041161265.1 Bacteroidota bacterium
CTTCATTGTCCCAGTTATTTTGATCTGGACTATAAGAATACATTTTACGGTTAAATCCAAAATCGTCTAATCCACTAATAACGTATCCGTCATTTTGTAATACAAAACTAGCGCATGATCCTTTTACGGGTCCATTTACAGAATCCCTTTGTATCCATATATCTTGAGAAAAGGAAGTATAAGAAATAATTAAAACGAGGAATATTTTTAATGCGTTTGTTCTCATTACAATAGGATGATTTGTTGCGTGTTTAAAACTGATTTTGTTTTATCTTTGGCCTTAAGGAAATAAATACCTGCTTCAATTTCAGAATGGTCAATTTTCAATATCGTATTGAATTGATTTGTTACTTCTTTTATTAATTTTCCAGATGTAGAATAAATAGAATAAGAATCAATGTTTTCAGATAACGAAACAATATGAAATGAATTCTGAGATGGATTTGGGTAAACTGTAAAATTAATATTTGACAATTCGTTCATTCCAAGTATCAGACTTGGAATATACTCTTCCATTCCAGCTTTTTTTCCAGAGTATCCTTTTCCTGTTCCAACATAAGCCTTGTCATTAATAACAAAAGCGACAGCATTTTTTCTTTCGCTTCCTCCATATGGTGCTTTTGAGGTCCAATCATTTGTGTTAGGATTAAATTCCCATAAATCATCTAAAATTCCACCATCCGATCCCATACATACAAAACCACGTTCTCCAATCGTGAAGGTGCAACATGCTCCTCTTTCGCTGGCTGGCAAATCTGTTATTTGTATCCATTGATTGGTTCCAGCATTGTACTTCCAAAAATCTTTTTTGTATATATCTTCATTGGCTCCAAGTCCAACATAGCCATAATATCCTATAGAAAAAGATGCTAATTGGTATCGAGCTCCTCCAGGGAAACTAGCACGTTGAGTCCATTGATTAATACTTGGTTTGTATTCCCACATTTCACTTGAATAAAAACTCGGACCGCTTTTGCCACCACAAACATATCCTTTAGAATCTACTGCAAATGCCGTTGCAAAATACATTCCTGCACCACCACCACCTGGATAGTTTGCAACTTGCAACCAACTATTTGAACTAGGATCATATTCCCAAAAATCATTTAATTTAATTCCTAAGGCTGATTCATCATTGTCTATTCCTGTTCCAACATATCCTTTTCCTCCAATTGCAAAAGCAACTGCATCTCTTCTTGCTAATCCTGGAAGATTAGCAATTTGAGTCCATGTGTCTAATACTGCATCGTATTTCCAAAAATCATTGTGGACAACTTCAACTGTATCAACGCCCGTACCTACATATCCGAAATCGCCAATGGAAAAAGCTACAGCTCGCTCTCTTTTTAATCCGCCAAAGTCATTTTTCTTTAACCAAGAATTGGGCGCTTGTCCAACAGAACAAATAGGCAATATGAAAATTAGAAAACAGATTATTTTGATCATATTTAAATTAATTAAAAGTAATTTTCCCGAAATGAATGGATTCATTTTTATAAATAATGGAATAGAAATAAATCCCATTGGTCAAACTATTTCTATTGAACGTATGAAGAGAATTGTGAATGGTTTCTTCCGAAATTTTCCTTCCATCAGAAGAAAATAATTGAATTTTACAATTGGAAATGATTTCTTGATTCACTTTTGAAAAGTCAAAATTTATTTTATCAGCACTAGGGTTAGGAAAGACATTAATAGTTAGACTTGAAAGATCAATCTCTTCAATATCAAGTGGATCAAAGTTAAATGCCCAAAAATCATTCATGTTTATTCCATTTGTGCCAGTTCCAAAATATCCTTTGTTATTGATTGAGAATGCTACAGGAAATCTTCTACTAGAACCTGGGAAAAGACAAATTAAAGACCATTGGTTATTACCTGGATTGAATTCCCATACTTCATTTGTTACCTCCGAAAGCCACCCAACATATCCACATGTTAAATATCCTTTATTATTTATTGTGAATCCTGCTCCACCATTTGATGTTAAGCCTGGAAAGGAAGCTCTTACAATCCATTGATCAACAGCAGGTTTGTATTCATAGAATGTGCTTCCTGATCTTACGAAGCCACTGCTGTTTGTGCCAAAAGATGTACTCCATGTTCCAAATGAAGCAGGAGCACTAGCTTTCATTGCCCATGTATTTGTTAAAGGAGAGTATTCAGCAAGTTGATTTCCTTGATAAACATAACCTTTGTTTGCTACAGAAAACACTTGAACATCTCCAACTGACAATGGACAATTTGTAATTTGTGACCAAACATTTGTGACAGGGTTGTATTCATAAAATTCACCATTTAAAGCAGAACCACCTCCAACATAACCCCTTGTGCTTGAAGAAAATGCTACGGCTCCATGATTCAATACTGGATAATTGGCTTTTTGTGTCCAAGAATCCGATGCTGGATCATATTGCCACCAATCTTTATAATCTATATCTATTCCAGTTCCATTGATATGTCCTAAACCCATGTATCCTTTGTTTGCGATAGATATACCTGTAGCTCTATGTCTACCTGTACCGCCAAAATCAGCTTTTTGAATCCATGGATTTGCTTGAACATTTAAGATGTTACACAACAGAATTAATACAATGATGAATTTATTTTTCATTAATTAGTGATAATTATTTTACCCGTTTTAAAAACGTTTCCTTCGTAATTCAATTTATAGATATAATGACCATTTTGGGCCGCAGAAACATCAATATTACATTTGGAAGATTCAAAAGTGGTAGTTGAAATGAGTTTTCCAGAAGTTGAAAAGATTAAACAAGAAACTTTTTCAATTTGAATAAATTCAGGAAGTTCTTCTAAATCAAAAATAATATTTTCAGGAGCTGGGTTAGGATAAACGTAAATTGATAGATTCTCCATTTTACGAGATAAAACTGAAAGAATTTGATCAAACATCCAAAAATCTCTAAAATTGGTTCCACTCGTACCCGTTCCGGCATAAGCTCTAGATCCAATAACGAAAGAAGTTAAATAACGTCTTGGTGTTCCTCCAAAATCTTCAAGTTGAACCCAAGTATTAACTAGTGGATCATATTCCCACATATCTGGATAATTATTCCCACTAGAATAATCGTCTCCAGTTCCGATATAACCTAGTCCATTAACTGCAAACCCTGTTGCTTCTTGCCGTGTCATTGATCCAACTGAAGCTTTTGAAACCCAAGTATTCGTTAATGGGTTGAATTGATAAAAATCATTTGTAGATCCACTATTTGTATCACCTGTTCCTAAATATCCAAAATTGCCTATTGAAAATGCAACTGAAGATGTTCTTGGTGTTCCAGGTAAACTTGCTCTAACAATCCATTGATCTAAAGTTGGGTTGTATTCATAAAAATCATTTGAATAACCACTAAATGTTTGACCTGTACCAACATAGCCCTTGCCATTTATTGAAAACGCAACAGCTCCTCTTCGCTCAACACCCGGTAAATCTGCTATTTGAGTCCAAATGTTTAATGTTGGGTCATAAGCATAAAAGTTTTTAGAATAACTACCATTTGAAAGTCTTCCTGTTCCAACATAGCCTTTGTTTCCAATAGTAAAAGTTGTAGCATGAAAACATTCTCCTTCAGGGTAATTTGCAATTTGTGACCATGTATCTGAAGAAGGGTCATATTTCCAAAAGTCTTCGTATTCGACTCCAATAACAGAATTAATGTGACCTAATCCAATATAGCCTTGATTACCAATTGAGAAGGATGAGGCTCTATGTCTTGCTTCACCACCAAAATTTGATTTCTCAAACCATGGTTGTGCAAAAGAATAGAATTGAGTAATTATAATTATTAGGAATAACAATATCTTCATTATTGAATAGTTAATTTCTTAGATATCAATTGATTATTCTTTTCAAATTGAACAGTATATATTCCATTTTTTAAATTTGAAATTGAAATATTTTCACCCGAATAGTGATCTGTTTTTAGTACTATCATTCCTGTTAAATCAATTATTTCAACTTTTCCTTCTACTCCTTTAATTGAAAAAATATTCGTTGCTGGATTTGGATAAATTTGGAAATTATCACCTAGCATTTCATTTGTCCCTAAGAAATCAGCATTGATGGAAATGTTATATGCTCCAATTGCATTACCCCAGCCTTCAACTATAATATATGCAAGTCCAAGTCCAGAAGTTTCAAAAGTTAGTGAAGATGATGTTCCACATCCTGCTCCATCATCATTAAAAGCAACAATATTTCCAAAAGCATCCACAACACTTAGAAACGTATCGAAAGAAGAACCACATAACGAAACAGTAATGGATTGCATTAAAGGTGAAGGAGTAATTTCATAATAAACATCAGGTGAATTGTAAACTAAATTTTGATTTGAATAACAATATGAGTTGTCTCCTGTATTTGTATAAGGTAAAGTGCCAACAATTATTGGGTCAACTGTATCATCACCGACAAAGCCACTACAATCAATTCCATTTCCGATTATAATACTGAAATCCATTACTGAACCCCAAGTAAAATTCGCACATGGGTTTAAAGGTAGAACTCCTTGTTCTTGTTGTATTACGCGCATTCTTGTTCCACCGTTTAGAGCACCTGCAGGGACGTTGAAATTGAAAACAGATAGAGGTGTAGGAGGTGTGCCTGACCAAGTTCCGATAGATTCTGATGCATCGAATGTTCCATTTTGATCGTAATCAATCCAAGCTTGTCCAGCACCAGGAAAATTCCCTCCAAATGTGCCAAATTGAATATTTACGATGTACGAACTTCCTGCGTTAAGAGTAGTGCCAAATGCAGTTAAATCTTGTAAACCAATAACATCTATACTACTACTATAATTGATAGAACCTATCACGCCAGTTAATTGAACTGAACCTACATTAGAATCTGTAGTATTTGAAGGGCCAACAGCAGTACAATATTGTGCATTTATTGAAAAGATCGTTAATGACGAGAATAGAAACGTGTAAATTGTTCTCATAGTAATAGTTAATAAAGCTAAAATAAAGAAAATTTTCGTTTAACATTCTGTTAATAATGAAAATGTTGTTCTTTAAACCGAAAAAAGGGTTGTTTCTTTTTTAATTTCTGAAAGCGATTGAATCAAATATTCTATTTCGGACATTTCATTAAATACCTGGAATGAAAATCGAATGTAACAATCTTCACTATGGCGCATAACAGGTATCTCAATTTTGTATTTTTCAAACAACATTCGTTGTAATTTTTCAGGTTCGGTTGTCTGAATTTTTGCACTGCAAATTTGTCCAAAGAATTCATTATTTAATGGCGCTAACGGAGTCGTCCTTAAAAAATCGAATAATTTTGGGGCGCATTCCAGAACTTGTTTTTTACAATTGTTCGATACTGAATTCCAATTGTATTTTTCCATGAATTCGATGGCTTTAGAAACAGTCAAATAAGCTGAAAAATCGCGCGTGCCATTGAATTGGTGGTAATCAAAGAATTTAGAATTAGATGGATTGAGACTTTTGAACCCCCAACTAATGATTAATGGATCTAAATTTCCCTGAAATTTCTTTTTGACATACAAAAACGAACAGCCTTTAGGCGTCATCATCCATTTGTGACAAGCTCCAGTATAATAATCTGCAGATAATTCTGATAAATTTAAATCTATGTGACCAGGAACATGTGCACCGTCAACAATCGTTATTAAACCTCGTGTTTTTGCTTCCTCACAAATTTCCTTAACTGGTAAAATCAACGCTGTACTGCTTGATATTTGACTGATAAAAATATATTTTGTTTTATCAGAAAATCCTTTCCAAAATTCATGAATAAATTCTTCTTTCGATTGAATTGGCAATGAAATTGGCTGACGTATAAACTTTGCCCCTACTTTTTCACAGTAATATTCCCATGTTTTATCCATCGCACCGTATTCTAAATTAGTAGTCAAAATCTCATCTCCAGCATTAAGAGGTAGATTTTTCGCAAGAATATTAAATGCGTGTGTTGGATTTGGAACGAAAATTAAATCTTCAGCATCACAGCAAATAAAATTCGCCAAAGCTTCTCTTGATTTTTTTAAATAATCATATCCATCAACGGTGATAAACTGAACAGGTTCTTTTTCAAGCAAGTATTGCCATTTGATATAATCATCAAAAATTTCTTTTGGACAAGCACCAAATGAACCGAAGTTGAGGAAGGTGATATCTTTATCCAATAAAAAAAGATTTTTCATTTAAGTGTTTTTTTTGTGCTAAAATAAAGGAAACCTTTGAATATTTATAAGTATTGATATTTCAGTAAAATTGGTATTCAAAAATAAAAATTGAATTTCAAATTTCTTTTGGCACGATATTTTAATTCAAAAAAAGCTTATCTTCGCAACGCGATTACCAAACCGAAAGCAGTTTTAAGTATTAATTTAAATTTACTATTACGCATGGCAATGAAATTTTTTATCATTACTGTAATCTTGGGGATCTCAGGATTCTCAGCAGTAACAGCACAAGACACAATTGTAAAAGCCAAAATTTTAGATGATGGCTCTCAAAACGCAGAGAAATTCTACAACAGTGGAATTCATTATTTTCAAGAGAAAAATTTCAAAGCTGCATTATTAGAATTTGATCAAGCAATTACCTTAAAAGCTGATTTCGATAAAGCTTATTATAATAGAGGAAATACTAGGTTTGAATTAGCAGATTTTAAAGGTTCAATGGAAGATTATTCCATGGCGTTAAATATTAGTCAGCAAAGTGAATATTTCTTTGGTAGAGCGCAGGTTAAAGTTGCAACAGGTGATAAAATGGGTGCCTTGGAAGATTATTCGTCTGCAATTCAAATGAATACTGGATATTCTCAAGCCTTCTATTATAGAGGTGTCATCAAATTTGAAAATGAAGATTATCAAGGTGCAATTACTGATTTCACAGAAGCTATCAAATTCAATAATGAATACGCATATGCTTTCAACGATAGAGGAAGTGCAAAACTTCAAATTAAAGATTTGGATGGTGCAATTTTCGATTACAAAAAAGCACTTGCAATCAATCCTAATATGCCATTTACCTTGAATAACATGGCGAGTGCTAAACGCAAAAAAGCTGATTTCAAAGGTGCAATTGAAGATTATACTTCAGCAATCAAATTAAAAGGTGATTATTATGTTGCCTACACAAATCGTGGAAGTGCAAAAATTGATGCTGGTGATTTTAAAGGTGCAATTGATGATTTTTCAAAAGCCTTGCAATTAAAAGCTGATTATGCATTCGCGTTGAATAACCGTGCTACAGCAAAATACAAATTGAAAGATTATCAAGGAAGTATTGATGATTGCACAAAAGCAATTCAAATTGATGCTAAATATGGTTATGCTTATTTGAATAGAGGAATAGCGAAAGAAATGTTGAAAGATTTTACTGGAGCTTGTTCAGATTGGAAAAATGCAATTGAATTAGGCATTGAAACAGCGAAAAATTATTCAGCAGACTGTAAATAAGTATTTTAAGAATTTTTGAAGAAAGAACGATTATGAAAAACATCATATATACATCAAAAAATACATTTTTAGTCGCATTATTTCTTGTGATTTCAAATGTCCTATTAGCTCAAAATATTGAATTCACTAAGGAATTTTTTAAGGAAGATAAAGATGGTTTGAAAGCAGCCAAAGATAATATTGAGAAAGGGGATGCTTTTTTTAACGAAGGAGCAATTTATTTCAAGCAAGCTATTGAGCCTTATTTGGCGGCTAATAAATTCAATCCAAATAATGCTCTGTTGAATTACAAATTGGGACAGTGTTATTTAGCTTCTAGTTTCAAACTAAAGGCAATTCCTCATTTAGAAAAAGCTCAACAACTAAACCCAACAGTTGATTCTTATTTAAGCTATTTTTTAGGAAAAGCCTATCATTTAGATATGCAATGGGATAAAGCCGTTAAAGAATTTTCTGATTTTCAAAAAACAGTTAATGCTAACGAAAATCCCGAAGCGATAATTGAAACAACTAAATACATCAAAGAATGTTATGTTGGAAAAGAACTTTCGCAAAAGCCAATTCGAGTTTTTATTGATAATCTTGGAAAAGAGATAAATTCACAATACACAGATTATGGGCCAGTTATTTCTGCGGACGAATCTGTTTTATTGTTTACTTCTCGTCGTCCAAATACAGTAGGAGGAGGAATAGATCCAGGAATAAATGAGCATTTTGAAGATATTTACATTTCTTACCGCCAAGCTGATGGAAAGTGGACAAGTGCAGCGAATATGGGTGAACCTGTAAATACCAACGATCATGATGCGAATTCAGGTTTGTCTGCTGACGGGACAAAATTCCTTATTTACATTGGGAAAAATAATGGAGATTTATATGAGTCCGAATTGGTTGGAACAACATGGAGCAAGCCTGAGGCAATGAATAAAAATATCAATGGTGACAAAAGTCACGAATCATCTGCATGTTATTCTCCAGATGGAAAAGCAGTTTATTTTGTTTCTGATAAACCAGGAGGAATAGGTGATAGGGATATTTATATTTCTTACAAAGACGAAAAAGGAAAATGGGGAGAAGCTGAAAATCTTGGAACTACTGTTAATACTAAATTTGGTGAAGAAGGAGTTTTTATTCACCCAGATGGAAAAACACTTTATTTCAGTTCTCAAGGACATAAAGGAATGGGTGGTTATGACATTTATAAAACTGTTTACAATGATAGTTTAAAAACATGGTCAACTCCAGAAAATATAGGATACCCAGTTAATACTCCAGACGATGACGTGTTCTTTGTGGTTTCTGCAAGTGGTCGACACGGTTATTACACGTCTTTCAATCCAAATGGTTTTGGTGAAAAAGATTTGTATTTAATTACTTTTTTAGGACCTGAGAAACCAATGGTTCAAAACAATGAAGATAATTTGATTGCTAGTCAAGCTGCGCCTGTTAAAGAAATTGTTGTTGCTCCAGTAATGGATATTCAAGAGGCAAAATTAACGATCTTAAAAGGTGTTATTACAGATGCATTGACAGGAAAACCATTAGCTGCAACAATTGAAATTATTGACAATCAAATGAATCAAGTGATTGCGACATTTACATCAAATAGTTCAACAGGTAAGTATTTGGTTTCATTACCTGCCGGTAAAAACTACGGAATCGCGGTTAAAAAAGATGGCTATTTATTTCACTCAGAAAACTTTGATATTCCAAACACAGCAGCATTTCAAGAAGTAACGAAAGATGTTGAATTGAAAAACATTGCTGTTGGAAGTAAAATCATTTTGAAAAATATCTTCTTTGACTTTGATAAAGCTACTTTACGCCCAGAATCGACAAACGAATTGCAACGTTTAACAAAACTATTAGTTGAT
>JBEAUV010000106.1:0-9291 GCA_041161265.1 Bacteroidota bacterium
CCACCAAAGAATGTAGCTTTGATAATATAAAAATAGGTTCCTTCTTCAACTAAATTATCACTCGTTGTATGTCCATCCCATTGACCATTTGGATCTGTGAAATCATAAATAGTAGTTCCCCATCTATTTAATATAATACATTCGAATTTCTCAACACCATCATGTTGAACGAAGAAAGAATTGTTTCCTACTTGAGATGATAAGACAATGATGTTTGGCACAATTATATCACAAACATAAGTTCCTATCGTAGCAGTATCAATATAAGAATAACAACTATTACTTGCGGTTACGATATACTCTCCAGGTTGCGTAATTTCGATAAAAGAACCAGTAGCCCCAGTGTTCCATAAGAAACTATTTACTGTTGAATTTTCCTGTGCATATACAGTATAAGGAGCACCTTCACAAATTGAAGAATCTAATACCATTGTATAAGCATAAGGAGGGAAATCTACAATTGCAGTTAAGGTCTCGTTACATGCTACATCAGTAAAACTTAATGTATAGGTTCCAGGAATCGTTGTGGTTAATTGTGGATTTAAACTAGTTACATTTGGTAGAATATTCAAATCAGAAGATGAACAAGACCAAGTTCCACCATTGAAAGCAATTGTACCTGTTACTTGCATAGCTACATTACATACAATTGTATCACTAAATATTGAAGGTGATTGAATACTTGTGATGGTGAAAGATGTGTCATTAGCGCAAACACCTGAAGATTCTATTACCGAAACAGAGTATGTTCCTGCAACTAGATTGTTAGAGAAATTTGTACCAATTGAAACTCCTGGGTTTGCAGTATTTTCCCAATTCGCAGATAATAGATTTAATGAATCAGGAAGTAATAATAATGTTGAGTTATTCGCGGTGCAATATTCAAAATCACCAATAAAATTGAAGTTAGGAGGATCAAGAACCTGTACTAAAGAGTCTATTATCATTTTACATCCATTCATTTCAATTGTAACGGCTAACAAAGAATTGTAAGCTGTTGATATTGTTAGATTATCATTGGTACTATTATCAAAATTCCATAAATAAGAATCATATGGCGTTATATCTAGCGAAAAATTCACTGGTGCACATCCAGGAGTATAAACCAATTCTGGAATAACTGGAAACGCTAAGGTTCCATCTGAAATGCCTATTTTATATGTTACCGTTGTTACTCCTGCTGGTGTATAATTATCTGTTGCTGTTACAACTAAATCATGAACACCTATAGTTTCTAAAGCACCAATGATTCTCAAAGTCAACTCACCTGTATTAGCACTAACATTATTCAGGACAATTAAATTAGTCAAGGTAGTTGAAGAGTAGGTGACTGAAGTCAATTGGTTTCCTTCGGGAGATAGAAAAGGAAAAACAATATCAATTGTATCCCCAATATTACATCCCCAAATTGTATCGCAATAACTTGTTTGCATGGGAACAGGAGGAATGTTTCCTACTGCACAAAAATCGAAAAAGAAAGATTTATTATCCAACCAACTTACACCATCATTTACTCCTATAGGACCATCGTAATCGATGCCCGCATGGTCAAATCTTCCAATTTGGAAAAAATCAATATTATTACCCCTATTTGCTCCAGCAGTAGCAGCAGTGCCGCCAAAACCATTTGTTCCCCCAGATGCTCCTCCTGTAGTCCATTCCATGTCATCGTAGTGAATTGCAACATTACCACTGACTACTAAAGGGTCTGTTCCATCTGTTATAACTATTTGACATGTGTTTCTTTTATCTCCTTGATCAGAATAATAACCCACATTGACCCAATTAAAAATAGCAGCTGTTGGAGTTATAGTTGCATGAAAAGTACCACCAGGTGCACCAAAATCAAAATCTGCCCAAAAGGCAGCAATCATTGCATTACCAGTAGAAGGGAATGCATTTGATGTAAACGAAGTAATACCATTATTAAAACTTATATTGCCATTATTGTTCAACCAAACTTGTGTTTTTATATCTCCAAAAAAACAAAAATTGAATGGTAATGTTAAAGGGCTTACAGTTGCCCATCCATCATCCGAAGAGGTGGAACTTAAAGAAGGTCCGGGAGGATCGAAATAACCAGAACATCCTTGAGCTTTCGTTGGGCTATAACCATCTATATAAACTGTACCTTCTAGCAAATCTGGGTCAACCATTCCTTCACTAAGAACAACCTCGTTTCCTGTTAGCATGCCATTAATTTTCATTGCATCGTATTCCGCTTCGGTAACGAAATTAAAATTCTGAGCATTTAGACTACTTATAAATAAAGGTAAAGTAAACATCAAAAAAAGCGCGAATTTATTTATCATTTTTTAGGTATTTGAAAGTTTCAAAGTTAAAGACGCTCTATCTATAAAATTAGTTGCATTCTATTTTATTCTTTTCAGCCATCAAAAATAGTACTAAATATTATATTTTGCATTAATTCTGTGTTTTTAGAAATTATTAATTGGAGTTAAAAACTTGATTAGATTTCATCATGATAAAAGTTTCTTACTTTTTTATTTCTCCTGGCCATGAAATTGTTTAAAAAAAGACCTTTTTGGGGATAACTGTTGTTAATTAGCAAAAGACTCAATGAATTATTAGCCTTAGTTTTGCTAACAGTAAAATCGAGTAAGTAAAAGTAGTATGGAAAGAGTAGAATTAGAAAGAGTTGCATCGCAAGTACGCAGAGATATTGTTAGAATGGTTGCAGGAGTAAATTCAGGACATCCAGGAGGATCATTAGGTTGTGCTGATTTTTTAACTTTCTTGTATTTCGACGTTATGAAGCATAATCCAAAGAATTTTACAATGGATGGAATTGGTGAAGATTTATTTTTCTTGTCTAACGGACATATTTCTCCTGTTTGGTACAGTGTTCTTGCTCGTTCTGGTTATTTTCCAGTAGCTGATTTAGGAACTTTTAGAAAATTATCTTCCAAGTTACAAGGTCACCCCTCAACAGACAAAAAATTACCTGGAATCAGAATGGCTTCAGGATCTTTAGGGCAAGGTTTATCAGTAGCAATTGGAGCTGCACAAGTAAAAAAAATGAACAAAGATGCTTCTTTTGTATTTTGTCTTCACGGAGATGGTGAATTACAAGAAGGTCAAATCTGGGAAGCTGCAATGTACGCAGCAGCAAATAATGTAGATAATCTTATAGCAACAATAGATTACAACGGTCGTCAAATTGACGGTGATGTTGAGGATGTTCTTTCATTGGGGAATTTACACGAAAAATGGCAAGCTTTTGGCTGGGCGGTGCTTGAAATGGATGGTCATAACTTTATTGACATGAATAATGTGATGCAGAAAGCACAAAGTTTATGTGGAAACGGAAAACCTGTAGTAATCATTATGAAAACAGAAATGGGTCAGGGAGTTGATTTCATGGTTGGGTCTCATAAATGGCACGGCGTCGCTCCAAATCCAGAACAATTAGCAAATGCATTATCACAATTAGAAGAAACTTTAGGAGATTACTAATTGAAGAAAATCACCCTCATATTATCTTTATTTTTTATCCCTTATTTTTATGGGCAGGAACAACTAACACGCATTCTTTTCATTTTAGATGCTTCCAATAGTATGAATGCCCAATGGGGTGCTCAAACAAGAATTCAAGCAGCAAAAGAAATTTTAGCGAATGCTGTAGACAGTTTGAAAGGTTCTGCAAATTTGGAAATTGCCCTTCGAGTATATGGTCATCAATCTCCAATTACTGCAACTTACCAAGATTGTAATGACACTAAACTTGAAATCCCATTTGGTGTAGATAATTTTGACAAAGTCAAGTATCGAATTAAATCAATTGAAGCAAAAGGGACGACACCAATTGCTCGTTCTTTAGAAGCCGCAGCTGATGATTTTCCTGATCAAAATTCAAGAAACATTATTATTCTAATTACTGATGGTTTAGAAGCATGTGACAATGATCCATGTGTTATTGCTAAAAAATTAAAAGACAAAGGAGTAAAAGTTACACCATTTGTAATTGGATTGGGATTAGATCTTTCTTATCTTGAAAAATTTAAATGTATTGGTGAATATGCAGATGCAGAAACAAAAGATGCATTTAGAAGTGTTTTGAAAAATGTGGTATCAAAAGCCCTCTTAAATACAACGGTACAAATTAATTTGAATGACATTTCTAAAAACCCAAAAGAAACCGATGTAACGATGTTTTTATTTGAGGCAGGAACTAAGAATCTTAAATATACTTTTGTACATACAATTAATCGTTTTGGAAATCCTGATACGTTAATAATTGATCCTGCTTTTAAATACGATTTAATCGTAAACACCATTCCACAAGTTAGTAAGAAGAATATTATACTTCAAAAAAATACACATAACACAATTATTCTAGATGCACCTCAAGGCTTTATAAAAGTGCGTTTTATCAACGCCTCAAAAACTTATCCCATTGAATCTAGGGTTATGCAACTAGGAAAGCCTTTGACATTAAATACTCAAAAAATAAATAGATCCGATAAATACATCGTTGGCAAATATGATATTGAAGTTCTTACTTTACCGCGATCTTACTTCACTGTTGATGTGACACAAAGTAGTACTGTCAATATTGACATTATGGCTCCTGGACTTTTATCCTATCGTGAAACGAATTCTGTTATAGCGCAAATATTTGTTATCAAAGATGATGGAGTAATTGAATGGGTTTGCAATCTTGATGAAACAGTCTATACAGGTGTAGTTCAATTACAACCTGGAAATTACCGCATGGTTTACCGCCCAAAAGCACTTAAATCAGCCACATACACGCTAGAAAAAGATTTTAGAATATTATCGAATAAAACAACAACAATAATACTATAGTAATGAAGGATTTTGAAATTTTTGGAAATAAAGACACGCGTTCAGGTTTTGGAGAAGGTTTAGCTGAACTTGGTAGAACGAACAAAGATGTTGTTGCTTTATGCGCAGACCTTACTGGTTCTTTGAAAATGGATGAGTTTTTAAAAGAAAATCCCGAAAGATTTTTCCAAATGGGTATTGCAGAAGCCAATATGATGAGTGTAGCTGCCGGAATGACAATAGGTGGGAAAATTCCATTTACGGGTACCTTCGCTAATTTCTCAACAGGTCGTGTTTATGACCAAATTCGTCAATCAATCGCTTATTCTCAAAAGAATGTTAAGATCTGTGCATCACATGCTGGTTTAACGTTAGGAGAAGATGGTGCAACGCATCAAATATTGGAAGATATTGGAATGATGAAAATGTTACCAAATATGACGGTAATTGTTCCAGCAGATTTCAATCAAACGAAACAAGCAACCTTAGCTATTGCAAAACACAATGGACCAGTATATTTAAGATTTGGTCGTCCAGTAATGCCAATTTTTGTTCCTGCAGATGCTAATTTTGTTATTGGTAAAGCTGATGTATTAACGGAAGGAACAGATGTAACAATCATCGCTTGTGGACATTTAGTATGGAAATCAATAGAAGCTGCCAAAATTCTTTCTGAAAAAGGAATTTCTGTTGAATTGATTAATATGCACACAATTAAACCATTGGATGTTCAGGCAATCTTGAAATCAGTTCAAAAAACGAAATGTGTTGTAACGGCTGAAGAACATATGATGAATGGTGGATTGGGTGACTCTGTAGCTCAAGTGTTAGCCCAAAATTTCCTTGCGCCTCAAGAATATGTTGCAGTTAACGATTCATTCGGAGAAAGTGGAACACCTATGGAATTAATGACGAAATACGGCATTGATACACAAAATGTTGTAGATGCAGCGTTGAAAGTTATAGCTAGGAAATAGGTTTTTTAGTTTTGAACTTTGAGTGAAAGTGATGAGTTTAAAACTGAAAGTTTATAGTTGAATAATGTCTAATACAACAGATTTTCTTGAAAAACTTGGTCAAACTAATCAAAACCCATATTTGATTGAAGTAGATAGGGCTGATGGAATTTATATTTACGATAAATCCGGTAAATCTTATATGGACATGATTGCTGGTGTTGCCGTGAATAACATTGGTCACAATCATCCGAAAATTAAAGATGCTTTAAAAGCTCAGATCGACAAGCATTTACACGTCATGGTATATGGCGAATTCATTCAAGACGCTCAAAACGATTTTGCAAAAAAACTCACTTCACTTCTACCAGAAAATTTGAATTGTGTATACACCGTAAATTCAGGAACAGAAGCAAACGAAGCCGCATTAAAACTTGTTAAACGTGTTACTGGAAGAACAGAAATTGTTTCTTTCCGTGGGTCATACCATGGCAGTACACACGGCTCATTAAGCGTTTCTGGGAATGAAATCAAAAAACAAGCGTATCGACCATTATTACCCGATGTGCGGTTTTTACAATTCAATACACAAGAAGACCTTTCACAAATAACAACCAAAACTGCTGGCGTAATCATTGAAACAATTCAAGGGGACGCTGGGGTTCGAGTTCCATCTGCAGATTTCATGAAGGTATTGCGAAATAAATGCACTGAAGTTGGTGCTTTACTTATCTTCGATGAAATTCAATGCGGAATGGGAAGAACGGGGGAACTTTTCGCGTTTCAACATTTCAATGTTGTTCCAGATATTTTGACATTGGGTAAAGCTCTTGGTGGTGGAATGCCAATTGGAGCTGTCGTATCATCAAAAGAAAACTTGTGGGAATTTACTTATAACCCAATGTTAGGTCACATTACAACTTTTGGGGGACATCCAGTAGTTTGCGCAGCAGGAAATGCCTTTTTAGAGGTGTTGACATCAGAAGTAAATCTGAATGAAGTAGAAAGATTAGGTGCTTTATTGGAATCATTAATTTCTAAAAATTCAGAGATCAAAGAAGTACGAAGAAAAGGAATGCTCTTCGCTTTTGATATGGCTTCTTTTGAACGGGTAGAATTGGTTGTTAAACGTTGTCTTAAAAAAGGATTGATTAGTTTTTGGTTTTTATCTCATCCATATAGCTTCAGATTATCACCACCATTAACAATTACAGAAGAAGAAATCAGAAAAGCTGCTCAAATTATTTTGGAAGCAATAGAAGAAACTGCCGATTAATCAGCTTTCCTTTAGCAATGTATCAATAAAAGAATATTGATTTTTTGTAGCCATTACATTTTCTCGAAAATATTCCTGACGCTTTTTACTTCTGTATCTTTTCGTTGCAACACCAAAACTCAACGCACCTAAAATCGTTGTAACAATTGGTGGTTTTGGATTCAATTTTGGGTCAATAGGCTCAATGTCATTAACATGAATTGTTAATTCCTCATTCAATTCAATACTAAGTAATCTAGATTTCAAATTTTCTGAATATGTAGCAAAATCTTCGATAGCATCTTCTTCAATATTCTTAGACTTCAGAATTTTATCTGCTTGATATTGAATATCCACCAATTGTCTAAAAAGATTATCGAAACTCATTGTTTTTTTATAATTAAACGAACGTGAAAATAAGGATAATAATCTATTTTATTACCGATGGAAGTTCCTTTGTTTTGTCTTTTGGAACAAATAAAATGGAACTTGTATTTACACAATGACGTGTATTTTTATCTGTCATTTGTTCACCAAGGAAAACGTGTCCTAAATGCCCCTGACAATTGTTGCAAACGATTTCCGTTCTTCTTCCATCAGCATCTAGAATACGTGTAACTGATCCTTTTATTTCATCATCAAAACTTGGCCATCCACAATGAGAATCAAATTTATCTTCTGATGTGTAAAGTGGATTGTTGCAACGACGACAGATATATAGACCATTGTCTTTTTTTCCATAATAATCACCAGTATATGGACGATCTGTTGCTTTGTTGACCAAAACTTGTTCTTGTTGAGGCGTTAAGTCATTGTATTTTGTTGTTGAATCCATAGCTTTTGTTGAATTAGTTGAAAGTGTATTTTGACCTTGACATGACGTCAAGACAAATGCGAAAAGATAAAAAATATTCGTTTTCATAATGTCCAGTTTTATTGTTTAACGAATGAAAACCTATTTTGTGTTTTTAAATTGCTTTTTCTTTCTCAATTATTGTTAAAAAAGAATCGAAAGCTTTATAAATCGACGCTAATTGCTCGTCAGAAATGCAATAAGGTGGATTTATAAAGATAACATTCCCTAATGGTCGTATCAAAAATCCTTGTTCCAGAAAATAGCTGTAAGCAAGATCTCTAACATCCGAGAAATAGGTATTTCCTTCGCCTGTTTCCAATTCAATTGCCAAAATAGTTCCTAAAACTCTTGTTTCGAAAACAGCTTTATTATTTTGAATGGAAGCTTGAAACGCCAAATTAGCTTGCTCAATTCTTTTTATATCTTTCCAAGTGGATTCTTTTTCAAATAAATCGAGACTTGCACAAGCCGCAGCACAAGATAATGCGTTTCCAGTAAAAGAATGACCATGCAGCAATGCTTTTGATTTGTCTTTTGATAAAAAGGCCTTGTAAATTTCATTGGTAGCAACTGTCAAACCTAATGGCAAAACCCCTCCCGTTATTCCTTTCGATAGACAAACAATGTCAGGAATTACAGTACAATGATTCATTGCAAACAATTTACCAGTTCTACCCCACGCTGTCATTACCTCATCAAAAATGGCGAGCACTTTGTATTTTTTAGCAAGGTTTACCAAAGAATTTAAAAAGGAACTACTGTACGTTCGCATTCCCGAAGAACCTTGAATTAATGGTTCAACAATTACTGCGGCAAATTCATTCGTTTGAAACAATTTTTCGGCATATATCAATTGTTCTTGCTCATTTTCTTCCGTTGGAAAATCCAAAAAATCCACATCAAAGAAAAACGCTTCAAATGGCGCATTGAAATATCCTCTTTGTCCTACAGCCATCGCGCCAAATGTATCACCGTGATAAGCGCCGTCCAATGCTAAAATTCTTCTTTTCGGTTCATCTAGATTGTGCCAATATTGCACCACCATTTTCAACGCTACTTCGACAGCTGTTGAACCATTATCAGAGAAAAATACTTTTTTCAAAGGCTCCGGTAGCAGATGAACAACTCGTTCTGCTAATTCAACGGCTTTCGCATGTGTGAATCCAGCAAAAATTACATGATCTATTTTTTTGAATTGCTCTGATATAGCATTTGCAATGTGTTCGTTCCCGTGACCGTGAACATTGACCCACCAGGAAGAATTACAGTCAATGTATTCTTTTCCATCATCTCCAATCAATAGTGCATCCTTGGCTGTGACAATTTCAATTGAGTCGGGAGCAGTTTGCATTTGGGTAAATGGATGCCAAACATATTGTTTATCTTTTTTAATGATTTCTGACATCTTATAATAC
>JBEAUV010000107.1:0-9223 GCA_041161265.1 Bacteroidota bacterium
AAAATTTATTTTGAGAATTTGAATTTCCCAATTCATTTTCAATGTTTAAATCAGGTGGAAAAACAGCTGCCCAAATTATTAATTGATCGATTTTAAATTGGTTATTATAAAACCATCTTATTGCTGCTGCACCACCTTGAGAAAAACCCAAAATAATTTTTTTGTCAAATTGATATTTTGAAGCTATTTCAGCATCTAATTGATTCAACCAATTCAAATTATCTGATATATCATTCATCCTATCCTCTTTTGTCATCCAGGATGCACCAACTCTACCTGATGATCCTTTTAAATAAAAACGATGCATTCCTTCTGGTGCAACTATGAAATATTTTTCCTTTAATTCATCGAATTTTCGAATAAAATATTCCGATAATTGACCATAACCATGAAGAACATAGATAATTGTTTTAGCCGTTTCGGGGTTTCCTATTGTGGAATAGCGAAATGTTTTCGTAGATTTTATTAATCCTTGCATTTAGAAAGGTATATTTATTTGAAAAAGGTTTGTTGTATCTATTTGATTTAACAGTCCAAAGTTATACTTTTGAATGTGCGAAAACTAGTATCTTTCGGATTATTGATTGTCTTTGTCATACAAATCATAGGATTTGTGGGCTATTTTGAATTTGCACATTATAATCTAAAAAAAGAAATCAAAACGCAATTGAAACAAGGAGTTTCAAAAGATCAACTTGCACTATTTGATTTTAATGCTAATCAAATGAAGAAACTTGTTTGGCTGAAAAAAAATGAGTTTGATTTAGATGGAAATCTTTATGATGTTGTTCGAAAGAGCAATAAAAATGGCATTACTCATTTGGAATGTATTTCGGATAAACAAGAAAAAATACTTTTTGCAAAATTAGATCAGAATGTTTCTTCAAACTTATCAGATGATAATCAACAGAAACCTATGTCAAGTTTGTTAAAACTTTTGCAAACACCTGCCTTACCATTTGGGAATATTATTGATTTACAAATGGTTCCCGTTAGTGAGAATACATTTTCTGCATTTAATTATTTGGATGATTTATCCATTAAATCAGTTCAAATACTTTCCCCTCCACCACAGTTTTCGTGATAATTCAGTTTTGAGTCTTCAAAAACTCACTATTAACTAATTATTACAAAAATCTTATGAAAAAAATAGGCTTACTTATTTGTTGCCTGATGACCATTTTTATGTCTCAGGCGCAGTCAATAACTATTATTGACCAAAATTCTCTTCAACCAATAGAAAATGTTGAGGTGTATAAATTAAATGAAAATACGATGATAGCCAAATCGGATCAATCAGGTATTATTATCCTTTCAGGTATACAAGGGACTCAAACATTGGTTTTTATAAATGCAATGTATACTCCAATTACGATTTCTTTGGATCAAATTAAAGCTCAAGGTAACAGTTTGAAAATGGCTGAAAACATCAATTCTATAAATGAAATTGTTGTTTCAGCAAGTAAATTTGAAGAGCAGAGAAAAGATGTTGCTCAAAAAATACAGGTTTTAAGAGCTTCTGAGATTCAAGTTATGAACCAAAGCTCAACAGCGGATGTGCTTGCGAATACTGGAAATGTATTTGTACAAAAAAGTCAACTTGGTGGAGGAAGTCCAATCATTCGTGGTTTTGAAACGAATAAAGTACTGTTAGTTATTGATGGTATTAGAATGAATACTGCAATATACAGAAGTGGACATGTGCAAAATGTTATTACCTTGGATAATGCTTTAATGGAAAGGGTTGAGATTATTTTTGGTCCTGGGTCTGTTGTTTATGGATCCGATGCATTAGGGGGAGTGATGTCCTTCACAACAAAAAATCCACTTTTATCGAACACTGACACTTTAAAATTAAAAGCAGGAGCATTTACACGATACATGTCGGCAAATAATGGATATGCTGCAAATGCAAATATCTCAATTGGAGGTAAGAAATTCGGTTCTTTAACATCGTTTACTTATTCCAATTACGGAGACCTGCGTCAGGGAGCAAACCGTGAGTCTTCAGTTGGTAATTTCGGATCTCGTCCATGGTATGTCGAAAGAGTTGATGGAAAAGATTCTGTTTTTGTGAACACTGACACAAATATTCAAGTTGGCTCGGGATATACTCAGATGGATATTTTGCAAAAATTCTTGTTCCAACAAAGCTCAACGATACGTCATTTGGTAAATGTTCAATATTCAACATCATCAAATGTACCACGTTATGACCGTTTGACTCTTACTTCAGTAGGCACAGCAAAATTTGCAGAGTGGAATTATGGTCCACAAACAAGACTTTTAACATCGTATACACTGCAATTAACAGAAAGGAAACGAATGTATGATAATGCGAGATTCATTCTGGGATATCAGCAAATTGAAGAGAGTAGAATTGATAGAAGGTTTAATGATGTGGCTCAAAATAATCGAATTGAAAAATTAGATATTGCCAATTTTAATCTTGATTTGGCTAAAAAGAATGGGAAACATGAATTTCGTTATGGGCTTGAAGGTTGGTACAATAAAGTTAATTCTTCAGCTTTCACAAAAGATATTACAACTGGACTTCAAACACCTTTAGATACACGATACGCATCAGGTGGTGCATTTATGACATCATTAGCCGTTTATGCAACTCATACCTGGGAAATTACTGATAAAGTGATTTTAAACGATGGTTTACGTTTTTCAAATGTTGGTTTGAATGCGAAATTTACAGATACAACATTCTTTAATTTTCCATTTAAAGAAGCAAAACAGAACAATTCAGCATTAACGGGGAATTTAAGTTTAATTTATATGCCAACAGAGGAAAGTCGAATTACAGCTTTGGTGTCAACTGGATTTAGAGCGCCAAATGTTGATGATTTAAGTAAAGTATTTGAATCAACACCTGGGAATATTACAGTCCCAAATGATGCCTTAAAGCCAGAATATACATATAACGGTGAAGTTGGAATTTCGAATGTATTTGGAAATGTTTTGACTTTACAAGCAACTGCATATTACACATTATATAGAAACGCATTGACAACTCAAGACTTTATATTTGAAGGCCAAGACTCAATTATGTACGATGGAACGTTAAGTAACGTTGTAGCTACAACGAATTCGAATAAAGCGTATTTGTATGGTTTGGAATTGAATATGAATACAAAAGTGAACAAGAATATATCCTTGTATGCAACTTATAATTATACATATGCACGAATTGTAACAGATTCGGTAGCTATTCCATTGGACCATATTCCACCAGCTTTTGGGAAGTTTGGTTTTCAAATCAATCAAGGAAAATTTAGATCTGATTTGTTTGTGAACTATAGTGCTATGAAGAAAATAGCCGAATATAGCCCATCTGGTGAAGATAATGAAGCGTATGCTTTGCCGGAGGGTATGCCTTCTTGGTACACTGTAAATATTCGTCTCGGTTATCAGTTCAACAAGTTTCTTGGTTTGCAAGTAGCATGTGAAAATATCTTGGATCAAAATTACCGTCAGTTTGCTTCTAATATTTCTGCACCAGGACGAAATTTTATTTTGACATTACGAGGAAACTTTTAGTGATTGAATTTTTAAAAAAGAAAGGCGACAATAATTTGTCGCCTTTTTTGATTCTATTTCATATTCTTTTTTTGAGTCATATATTTTCCCTGATCGGGATGATAGAAAAAACGGTAAACAACTTCATCACTTTCCTTTAAAATAGGCTCGTATTTGTATATGTCAACATCTTTTGATGGCTGTATTAGTGTCGCTTTTTTAACTAAAATGTCTTTTACAAAACCCATTGTTCCATCCGTATATTCAAATGTATATGCCTCAGATGTTTCACTTTTTAAACCGTCATAATTTTTCCATTGAAAAACCCGTCGAGGAATATGGTTCGCAACTGTGTAATAATCTTTGTAAGAAGCGTTTAAAACTCTAAAGTCTACCAGAATATCTTTGTAGGAATCCGATTGAATATTTTCAAAAGCAATCTTTAATTCTGCCAAAGGACTTGAAGGAATGGCAATTGGAGGAGAGATTTTATTTAACCCCCCATCAAAAAAGAAGATGTAATTGTAATTTCCCATGAATCCAAGTTCAGCTTGTTTAGCTGTGTTTTTTGAGCTTGCAGCCTCGGACATTGCGAAATTTAATCTATTTAATGTTATAATCGCATCTATTTTTTCATCGTCATCTAAATGTGCTTTATAAATTTGATAGGAATATTTTTCAGTAGCGGTAATAGATAATTGACTCTCCATATGGCGTTTAGCCATTTGCTCAACAGATTGGTTAAGCACTTTCTTTGACGGATTTTTTTTGCTTTGTTCTTTCGGTTTTTCTGAACAAGAAAAAAGCAATAAGGACATTATTAAAAAAAGGAAGTTCTTAGTTTTCATAAAAACAAAGATAATCGAACAAATTAATTTATTTAAAAACAATTTGAACGAAAATGGTATTTTTGAATAATGAATTTATTAATGGAAAAATCATGGCAAGTAGCTTTAAATAAAGAATTTCAAAAGTCTTATTTTTTAGAGCTAATGCAATTTATTGATTCAGAATATTCTAAAAAGCCATCTTCAATATTTCCACCGAAGCCTTCTATTTTTCAAGCATTAAATCTTTGTCCATTTGATAAAGTGAAAGTTGTAATCCTTGGTCAAGATCCTTATCCAACTATAGGACATGCACATGGTTTGTGTTTTTCAGTAGAAAGAGACTCAAGACCTTTTCCTAAAAGTCTGATTAATATCTTTAAAGAAATTGAAAGTGATTTAGGTATAGGTTTTCCTGAAAACGGCAATTTAGAACGTTGGGCGGAACAAGGAGTTTTGTTGTTAAACGCTGTTTTGACTGTTGAGGAAGGAAAAGCTGATAGTCATTCAAAAGTTGGATGGGAACAATTTACCGATGCCATTATTCAGGAATTGGATGAGCAAACTGATGGAATAGTTTACATACTTTGGGGTTCAAAAGCTCAGGAAAAAGCCAATAAAGTTAGTTCTAAAAAGAATCTGGTATTAAAATCAGTTCACCCTTCACCATTATCTAGTTATCGTGGCTTTTTTGGATGTAAACACTTTAGTCAGGCTAATGAATATTTGATTAAAATGAATAAAGTGCCAATTATTTGGTAATTTTTGAAGGAAACTTACTACTAAAAAACTGTTTGATTATCTTTGCAGGCAATGGAATTAAAAAATGATTTAATATTAAGAGCTGCTCGAGGAGAATCTATTGAAAGTTATCCTGTATGGCTCATGAGACAAGCGGGTAGGATTTTGCCAGAATACAGAGCTGTACGTTCTAAATTGTCTGGGTTCAAAGAATTAGTTGAAACACCAAAATTTGCTGCAGAAGTAACCGTTCAACCAGTTGATATTTTGGGGGTTGATGCCGCAATTATTTTTTCAGATATATTGGTTGTGCCAGAAGCAATGGGTTTGGAATATCAAATGTTGGAGGCAAAAGGTCCATGGTTCGAAAAAACAATTCGAAGTGAAGAAGGGCTGAAATATGCTGAAACTAATTTTGATGTTGAGGATAGACTTGGTTATGTTCTAGAAGCAATTAAAATAGCGAATAAAGAATTAGATGGTCGAGTTCCTTTAATTGGTTTTGCAGGTGCACCTTGGACAATATTCTGTTATATGGTGGAAGGTCAAGGTTCAAAAACATTTTCAGAGTCCCGAAAATTGCTCTATACAAATCCAGTTTTGGCACATGAGTTGTTAAGTCGAATAACAGATGTCACAATTCTGTATTTGAAGGCACAAGTTGCAGCTGGTGCACACATGTTACAAATTTTCGACTCTTGGGCTGGAATACTTGGAACAGAGCAATATGCAGAATTTGGATTGAAATACATTGACAGGATTGCAAATGCAGTGAATGAAGTCCCTTTAACAATTTTTGCTAAAGGAGCAATAACATCAATTTCAGCAATTGCAAAATTGAATTGTAATACGGTAGGTTTGGATTGGAACATGAATAGTGTTGAAATTCGAAATGAAATAGGTGAAAAACGAACGCTACAAGGGAATTTAGACCCATGTGCATTATATTCTTCACACAAAGAAGTTCAGAATTTGACAATTAAAATGTTAGATTCGTTCAAAAGTAAAAGACATATTGTAAATTTGGGCCACGGAGTGTATCCAGATATTGATCCTGAGAAGGTTAAAACGTTTATAAAAACAGTAAAAGATTATGAAATACAGTTCTAATAATTTGAGAAAAATAAGTTCAATTATGATAATTGGCTTATCAACTTTAACATCTTTTGCGCAGCAAGGAGAAAATTTGGTTCCTAATGGTAGTTTTGAAGCAACTGATGGGAAAGTTAAAAAGCTAGGTGGTATAACAAGTGCAACTGGATGGACTTCTCCTACTGGTATGCGTGCAGATTTATTCACACCAAGTAAATCTCCTGAGATCAATGCACCATTGAATGGCTATGGTAAAGAGGATGCACGTGAAGGTTCAAATTATGCTGGATTTACTGCTTTATCTGTTGGAAATAAGATTCCACGATCTTATGTAATGGTGAAATTAGATGCACCGATGAAAAAAGGAATGAAGTACTGTGTTAAATTCTATGTTTCATTAGCTGAAGCTTCTAAGTATTCGTCAAACAAAATAGGTGCAAATTTTTCTAAAAAAGAATTTGCTACGGATGAGAAAACTATCATCAAAGACGTTGCTCATATTGTACATCCTGATAACGATACAAAAACCATTAATCAACAATTTAGTTGGGAAGAAATCTGTGGTACTTATACTGCCGAAGGAGGAGAGAAATATATGACGATTGGTAATTTCTATGCAGATGATAAAACGAAAAAAGAGACAAATAAGAAGTCAAAAGAAATTAAATTGACTCAAATTATTGCTGCGTATTATTATTTAGATGAAGTTTCTGTAACACTAATTAATGATGGTTTAAAATGTGATTGTTTAATTGAAGAGGACGTGAATGAATTTTCTGGTACAATCTATCAAAAAGCAATTGTTTTGAATGATAAAATGACTGTTACTCAAAAAATTGAAGCGCAACAAATGTTTTTTGCTTTCGGTAAGGCAAATTTAACACCAGTTGGTGAAGAAACGTTGAAGTTTATTTTGGATCAAATGAAAGCTAATCCTGAGTTGAAGTTAGAAATAATGGGGCATAGTGATAAACAAGAAGACTCTGTTGCTGTTGAAAAGCCACAATATGCTGAAATGGCTTCAAAGAGAGTTAATCTAATCTATAATTATTTATCTGATAATGGAATTGCAACTGAAAGACTTATCTCTTCAGCAATGGGAAGTGAAGAACCAAATACTGAAATCAGTGAAATTGATGATGCAGATTTGACAATGGCAAAAAATAGAAGGGTATTTTTCAAAGTAAGATAATACTTTAAAAAATAAAGATTAAGGTCGTTCATATATTAATGGACGACCTTTTTTTATTGAAATTTTTTCAATGCTTGATAAACTTCGTGAGTTGGTAATCCAACTACATTATTATAGGATCCTTCAATTTTTTGAATTGCAGCAGCCCCAATCCATTCTTGAATACCATAGGATCCAGCCTTGTCATAAGGCTTATATTGCTCTATATACATCTGTATTTCATCAATTGTTAAAGGAAGAAATGAAACAATTGTAGATGATTGAAATTGAATATTTTTTTCAAGAGAAGAAATGACAACTCCTGTAATTACAAGATGTGCTCGTCCAGAAAGTAATTTCAACATCTGTGAGGCTTCATTTTGATTTGAAGGTTTTCCTAATATAGTGTCATCAATTATTACAACTGTATCAGCGCAAAGAACAACTTCGTCCTCTTTTAAATCGGAAATTAAATCCTGTGCTTTTTTATTAGCAATGTATAAAGCAACTTCACTTGGATTTAGTGAGGTTGGAAATGATTCATCCGTTTCTTTTGTGCGAATTTCAAAATTAAACCCAATGGAAGACAATAACTCTTTCCTACGAGGAGATTTTGATCCTAAAATAAGTTTCATAAATAGAAATAAGCAATATAAAAAGTCGCTAATACACCAAATAACATGGCTATTTTGATTAGACCGTCATATAATTTTAACCGTTTGATTTTATCATTGTAAATTAGTAGAATGACAATTAAGTTTAATATAGACGCAATACCAAAAGGGATTGTAGCGATAAAAAAAATTGTGCTACCTATAAATTCATTGAGTTTAGTATAGCTCACCCAAATATAAAATCCTGGAAGAAATAGTAGAATAACACTAACAATTTTCAGAGAATTCATTTGACCAATTACCATCGGTAAAGATTTCACATAGATTAATTTATCTCCTTCAATATCTTGAGCATCCTTTACAATTTCGCGTGCAAAATTTTGAATAAATGCAAAAACAGAAAGTAGGTAAATTACTCTAAAATCAATAATAGCTACCCATGATTCTGAATTAAATTCTGAATGCTCAAAATGATATGTATTACCAACTTTATAGTAAACAACTACTAAAATTGGGATTAATGCAGTTAAAACAGCAATTAATAGATTTCCAGTAAGGATCTTTCTTTTAAAAAGCATGCTGTAAAACCATAATGAATTAATTGACAATAAGTGAATGAAAACAAACCACAATGATTGATACTTAATACTTAAGTATACGGCAATACTGAATGCAATACCATTAAATGACCAATGTGTTAAAATTGCCCATCGACGACTAATATGTTTTGTAATTATAAGCTTTTCTGGTTTATTGATTCTATCCGCTTTAACATCAAAATAATCATTTATTATGTTGCCCGCGGCAGCAATTAAAACTGTTGAAACAACAAGTAATAAAAAGTCAAGTTGATCATCCTCAAGTTTTTGGAAATAATTGACAGTTCGAATATAAAATCGAATGCCATACATTGTTAAAACAATGATTGCTAGATTAATAGGGCGTATTAATTTTATAAAATACACTACAATATTATTTTATATTCTGTTCTTCTATTCGATTGATGAGCTGCTTCCTTTTCTTGTTCTGTTGCCAATTTTGAAATTTCAACATCAGAAATAACTGGTTTTGACTCACCATATCCTTTGTATGAAATTCTTTTAGCCACAATTCCCTTTGCAATAATGTAATCATAAACTGCTTTTGCACGGTCGTTAGATAATTTTAAATTATCCTTATCATCACCACGTGTATCAGTATGCCCACCTATTTCAATTGACAAGGTAGGATTATTTACTAAGAAGTCAAAT
>JBEAUV010000108.1:0-9204 GCA_041161265.1 Bacteroidota bacterium
TCTCTAACAATCAATTTTGTATAGATTTTTAACGCTTCAACTGAACCAATAGTAGAAAAAGTGTTTAATGAAATCTTCACTTCATAACCCACACCTCCACATTCAATAATTAATTCCGTGGGATTTTTTTCAACTAGTTTACCGTTTAAATGTCCGATCATCTTTATTTGTTTTGAGCATCCACAACGGCTACTTTAACCATATTTATAATCTCTCTTACAGAAGACCCAAGTTGTAAAACGTGGATAGACTTTTTCAACCCAACTAATACAGGTCCAACAGCTTCTCCATCAGTCATTTCTTGCAATAATTTATAAGCAATGTTTCCTGCAGATAAATTAGGGAAAATTAAAGTATTTACTTCTTTATTTGCTAGCTGAGAAAAAGAGAATTTTTCCATCATCAATTCATTATTCAAGGCAAAGTTTGCTTGTATTTCTCCGTCCACTACAAGATTTGGACACTTTTCATGTAAAATTTCAACAGCTTTTGCCATTTTCACAGCATCTTCACCAGGTGAAGATCCAAAATTTGAATAACTTAATAAAGCAATTCGCGGAGTTACTTTAAACTTGCGAATCATTTTTGCTACGTTACTCGTTATTTCAGCAATTTCTTCTGCTGTTGGATTCAAATTTATGGTTGTGTCAGCCAAGAATAAAGGACCTCTTTTTGTGACCAAAATATACATCCCGGCGATGGTATTAACATCTTTTTGTAATCCAATTGTTTGAATCGCTGGTCGAACAACATCACGGTAATTTCTTGTAATTCCAGAAATCATTGCATCTGCATCTCCCATTTCAACCATCATAGCACCGAAATGATTTCTTTCGCGCATGATCTGAATTGATTCAAATTCTGTAATTCCTTTTCGTTTTCGTTTTTCAAAAAATGACTTACCATAAGATATTCTGCGCTCCTCTTCTTCTTCTGATTTTGGATCGATTATTTGAACATCTTGAAATTCTATGCTATATTCTTGAATTAAATCTTCTATTTTTTTTCTTTTTCCTAAAAGAATTGGAAAAGCGACACCCTCTTCCCATGCAGTTTGGGCTGCTTTTAAAATTTTAATATTATCCGCTTCTGCAAATACAACCCTTTTGGGATTACTTTGAGCTTTTTCAGTAATATTTCGAATCAAAATATTGTCTAAACCTAATCTATTTTTTAATTGCCTTTCATAGGCATCCCAATCCAAAATAGGGTTTTTAGCAACTCCAGATTCCATTGCTGCTTTTGCAACAGCTGGTGCCACATAATAAATTAATCGCGGATCAAGTGGTTTCGGAATTATCTGATCACGTCCAAAAGAAATATTCTTTTCCCCATACGCTTCAATTACTTCCTCAGGTATTGTTTCTTTCGCTAAAGATGCTAAAGCTTTTACAGCCGCTAACTTCATTTCTTCATTTATTGTAGTCGCACGCACATCCAATGCACCTCTAAATATAAATGGAAAACCTAACACATTATTAACTTGATTAGGATGGTCTGAACGACCAGTTGCCATTATGATATCTTTTCTTACTGAAGTCGCATCTTTGTATGATATCTCAGGCTCAGGATTAGCTAGAGCGAATACAATAGGGTCTTTAGCCATAACTTTAATCATTTCTTTCGAAACAATATTCCCCTTTGATAAGCCAACGAAAACATCCGCTTTTTTCATTGCGTCTAGCAGAGAAATTGCTTTTTTGTGTTTAGAATAGGGTAATTTACTTTCATCTAAATCACTTCTTTCTGAACAAATCAATCCTTTAGAATCGAACATCCAAATATTCTCGATTGTAGCACCTAGCGCACAATACAGTTTTGCGCATGACATTGCCGCAGCTCCGGCTCCAGAAATAACTATTCGTACTTTACTAATTTGTTTTTTCGCAAGTTCTAGTGCGTTCAATAAAGCGGCAGAAGAAATAATTGCGGTTCCATGCTGATCATCATGCATCACAGGTATATCTAATTCTTCTTTTAATCTTCTTTCAATTTCAAATGCTTCTGGCGCTTTTATGTCTTCCAAGTTGATTCCACCAAAAGTTGGAGCAATGGCTTTAACCGTTTGAATGAATAACTCAGGATCACTTGCATCAACTTCAATATCAAAAACATCTATATCAGCAAAAATTTTAAAGAGCAAACCTTTACCTTCCATCACTGGCTTAGATGCAAGAGGACCAATATTTCCTAAACCCAAAACTGCAGTACCGTTTGTAATAACTGCAACTAAATTTGCTTTACTAGTATATTTATAAGCATCATCAGGATTTTCTGCAATTTTCAAGCAAGGTTCAGCTACTCCAGGAGAATAAGCTAATGACAAATCTCTTTGAGAAGAATAGGGTTTTGTAGGAACAACCTCAATTTTACCTGGTTTTCCAGATGAATGATAATCTAACGCGTCTTGTTTTTTAATTTTAGCCATAACCCTCTATTGAAGGCGGTAAAGATACAAAAATGCTTTGAAGAAGCACACAATTTGAACCGTATGAGCATAAAAAAAGCTCGTATTCTTTCGAATACGAGCTTTTTTTATAAATTAATTATCTCACTATTACATTTTGTGTAAAAGTAGCTCCATCTTTCGCAACAGTAATAAGGTAATTACCTGCAACTAATCCTTCAATTGGAAGAACAACATTTTGTATACCATTTGCGTTAGCAATAATAGTAGATTTAACAACACGACCAGCTAAATCTGTAATCGCCAAAGAATAATCTCCTCCCTTTGCTTCAAATTTCACATTTACAACATCCATAGCAGGATTAGGATAAACTTCCATTCCAATTGCTGCTGTAACTTCATTGATTGCAGCAGATGAAGAAGTCTTCATTTTATCTATTGCTTCAGATCCTGTGAAAGTTGCAACCGCAGCGACAGTTACGCCACCTGCTATTACTTTAAAGTCCCCATTTCCAGTTCCAGCATCAAAACCATCACCATAGGTGTCCATTATTTTTACAGTATAGCATTCATTTGCTACCATTGTAAAGTTAACATCAGTTTGAGGATATGCACCAGATGCAGAAGCATTTGTATATGGGCCACCACTTGCAACAACAGTATTGGAAGAATTTCTTATTTCCCAAGTTAATTCAGAACCATAACGATCTGTTGTCATTTTCGCTGTACCCGTTAAAGAATTTACTTCACTTCCTATATTGATTACTTTTGTTGAAGTTGAAACAGTTCCAATAGAACCAGCCCCACCATTTACAGATGTAATTATAACTTGAACATTGTTGGTTCCTTGAGGTGTAAAACTCATAGAAGGCAATGTAACTTCAACGCTTCCGAATTGTGGAATAGTTCCATTATAAGTATAAGGAACAGCCGTTCCTCCGTTAATAGAAGCAGAGAAATCAATTGATGTAATTGCTTCTCCAGCGTTAGTTACTTTTACAACTGGAATGATTGACTCACCAGCGCAGACATCCATTGAATTTATAATTCCAGCATTAGAAGCTGTTGCAGGTGGAACATTTGTATAAATCGGTGCAGTTTCAGCACCTGTATATATTTGACTAGTTGTAGCAGCATTGTGTCCTGCATGTACAAAAGCAAAAAACTCTAATTGACCAATTTCCAATGGCACGCCATTGATAGTAGCTGGCAAAGTATAAGTGTACGTTTTTGTAATAACTCCTGCGGAAGAAGCGTCAATAGACTCACCCCATGTTCCACCAGTATTAATGTAACCACGGAAAATATGCTGATGTAAATAATTACCGTTGGGTAAAATCGCTGTTGGGTTTAAAGAAGACCCAACTTGAGGTCCCTCAAAATTATTTTGCAAAATACCTACATTCAAATAATGATTAGTACCAGCTGTAAATGGCGATGTGTAAAAAACTTCAACCGTTACAGATACTTGTCTTGTTGATGCATCAACTGTTGCGTCTAACGCTACGTTAACAGGTGATGTCGCACCTAATACAGCACTCACTTGACCTGCCCAGTTGCTACGACTTGTTGCAATGGCAGTCATATCAGAAGAATGCGGTGTTCTTTGAACTGATCCTGCAGGGTATCCACTTGGATTAAAGAATACATCCAACAAATCCCCATGTGTAGTTTTTAAATTTGGAGTAGTATTTGCGTATGAACCAGCATGAACATTTACTAAAACTACTCTATCTGGATTACTGTTCTTAAGAGCTTGAGCTCGTTTATGACCATCTGGACAATATTGACAATTAATTCCAGTCAATTCTTCTAAGACGGCATTTTTATTTGCCGCTAACTGCGAAACCGGCAAGTTTTGCGCATTAACCGCAAGAAGTGAGAAAAAACTCGATACTAATAATAATGTTTTTTTCATAGTTTAAAATTTAGATAACAAAATGTAAATTTAATGTAACTAAAGATTCAAACAAGTTGATTTATTCAGAGATTATTGGACTCCTAAAATACTATATTTCTTGTTGAATTAAAATTTCACAATTTTCTTAGCATTAATGAATTATAAACATTTATTCATTAATGAGTTAACAACTTCATAAATACCCGCTTTGATTGCAAGTATTGAGAAGAATAAAAAAAACAGGCACTTTTACTTCCAGAATTCGGCTATTTCTTTTTTAATTCTTCTTTCACAAAGAGTTCAATTGCACCTGTCATTGAGGGGGCATTTGGCATTGGAGCATGCAGATCTAGTCTCAAATTATTTTTCACAACCGCATTTGATGTTGTTGGTCCAAAAGCAGCAATTTTAGTATTATTTTGCTTGAAATTTGGGAAATTCTTTAAAAGTGATTCAATTCCACCAGGACTAAAGAAAACAAGCATATCGTAATAAACATCTTCCAAATCAGACAAGTCCGATGCAACCGTCTTGTAAAGTACGGCTTTTGTAAAATTGTATTTATGTTCCTCTAAAGTTTCAGGGATTTTATCTCTTAAAATATCAGTACAAGGCAAAAGGAATTTTTCTGCTTTGTGCTTTTTCATTACTTCAACAAGATCTTCAATTGATTGTTTACCGTAAAATATTTTTCGCTTTCTATAGGTGACATACTTTTGCAAGTATAATGCTACAGCTTCCGAAATACAGAAATATTTCATAGAATCTGGCACTTCAAAACGAATTTCTTCAGCAATTCTAAAGAAATGATCAATTGCCGTTTTAGATGTTAAGATTATTGCAGTATGTTCAGGAATATTAACTTTTTGCAAGCGAAATTCTTGCGCATCTATTCCAACAACATGTATAAATGGTCGAAAATCTATTTTCAACTTATACTTTTCAGCTAAATCGTAATACGGTGATTTTTCACCTTCCGGTTTAGGCTGAGATACTAATATTGTTTTGATTGCCAACGTAATCTATTTTTAATTTCAACATTCAAATCATAATTGGAAATTCATTTCTACATAATAGTAGATTATGAATAATGGTAGAATTTCCAGCGTGCAAAAATATAAAATTAAATAATACCAAGACACACCATTTGACAAAACAATAAATGAATTTTTGAAAAGTCGCATAAAATACTTCAAAAGGAATAATCCAAGAAAAATACTTAAAAAAAGTTTATTGAATTCTGGGTTCATTATCCATAGCAATGACAGTAAAGAAAAAGCGATTCCAACAAATTGATTTCCAGTCAAGGTGATTACAATTGCCGGAAATAACTGTTTTTGTTCGCCGGTTATCCATGCAATCATTATAAGACCTAAAGTTTCAATAATGAATAAAGAGATTGGGATAATTACGGCAATTATTGTAGCCCAAAAATTTTCCATCAACAAAAAGCGATTCAGGTACAAAAAACAGCACAATGAAAAACTAATGAAATAATTTAAAATCAATAAAAATGAACTTAATGAAGATAAACTCATGTTCTCTTTTAATTCTTGTTCTACCGAAGAATTTTTAAAGAATATTGCGATTACAGTTTTAAGGGATTTTGTATTATAAAGTCTAGAAAGAGAAATCAATAGAAAAGATATCAATAAAACTCCTAATAATAGAATCGTAAAAGTTTCAGTTCTAACTGATAGTTCTCCCGGAATTTCGCCGTTTCCACTCCCAAAAAACTGAATTAAACTCACTTCGTCTATAAATTTATAAGAATCAAAGCAACAAAGTTAACAACCTAACATAAGAATCTTTCAATGTGAACAAAATATATTTAAATTTGTCATACTTAAAAGAAATGAAATGAGAACTGATTTATATGTACATCCAGATTATTACAACATGGATGATTTGTTGTCTGAAGAACACAAGTTGGTAAGAGATGCTGCTAGAGCATGGGTTAAAAAAGAAGTTTCACCGATTATAGATGAAAACTATGAAAACGCAACTTTCCCGACTCATCTATTAGCCGGTTTAGGAGAAATTGGTGCTTTCGGGCCTTATATTCCAGAAGAATATGGTGGTCCAGGTTTGGATCAAATATCTTATGGATTGATTATGCAAGAACTTGAAAGATGTGATTCTGGACTTCGTTCTACTGCTTCTGTTCAATCTTCTTTAGTAATGTATCCTATTTGGAAATATGGTTCAGAAGAGCAAAAGCAAAAATACCTTCCCAAATTAGCCACTGGCGAAATGATGGGTTGTTTTGGATTAACAGAGCCTGACCATGGGTCAAATCCATCTGGAATGACTAGTAATTTCAAGGATGCAGGTGACCATGTTATCTTAAATGGTGCTAAAATGTGGATTTCAAATGCTCCATTTGCTGATATTGCTGTTGTTTGGGCCAAGGATGAAACAGGTCGAATTCATGGACTAGTTGTGGAACGTGGAATGGAAGGATTTTCAACACCAGAAATGCATGGTAAACTTTCTTTGCGTGCTTCAAGTACGGGAGAATTGATTTTTGTAGATGTAAAAGTGCCGAAATCAAATATTCTTCCGGGTAGAAGTGGTTTAGGTGCTCCTTTGAGTTGCCTAGATTCGGCTAGATTCGGAATTGCTTGGGGTGCGCTAGGTGCTGCTATGGATTGTTATGATCAAGCATTGCGATATTCAAAAGAAAGAACTCAATTTGGCGTTCCAATCGGATCTTTTCAATTAATTCAGAAAAAATTGGCCGAAATGATTACTGAAATCACGAAAGCACAATTATTAACTTTACGTTTAGGGCAATTGAGAAATGAGGGCAGAGCAACTTCAGCTCAAATCTCAATGTCCAAAAGAAATAATGTAGAAATTGCACTAAATATCGCAAGAGAAGCACGTCAAATTCACGGAGCTATGGGTATCACAAGTGAATACTCCATTATGCGTCATATGGCAAATTTAGAATCAGTATTAACTTACGAGGGAACTCATGATGTTCATTTATTGATTACTGGAATGGATATTACAGGAATTCCAGCATTTACTAGAGAAATGCCTTGATACTTTTTTTATGAAATTTTAAAGCCATCACTCAACAGACTGATGGCTTTTTTATTGAATCTATTCTTACATTTGTAAAAAATCAATGTTTTGAAACTACTGCTTATTAGTCTAACTATTTTAATCTCATCAGTTCTATTTGGGCAAAAAGATTTACGTAAGGAATTAGATTATTTAAAAAAAATCATTCGACAAAGTAGTTATTACGATTCATCACAAGTATTTGCAAATGGGCAAAAAGCTATTTCTATTGCTCAAAAATTAAAGGATCCAACTGAAGAAGCTACCATATATCAGTATTATGGTAATTTTTATTATTTCTCATATAATATTTCTAAGGCTAAATTGAATTATGCAAAATCTATTGAAATAGCTCAAAAAGCGAATAATAATAAACTGATTAATTCTACAAAAATTCGACTTGCCTTTCTTCTTTCAGATTCTGATCTAATTGCTGGTGAAAAAGAATTTCAAAAATTATTAAAAGAGTCCATTAAAAACAACTATTTAGAAAACTCTATTGAGATATACAATGGTTTAGGTAATGTTTATGATACCCGTCAAATGAAAGATGACGCCTTAAAATACTATCTCAAAGGATTAAAAATTGCTGAAAAAACGGATAAAAAATATCTTCATGCCATGTTGTTAAACAACATTGGTTTGATAAAGTTAGACAATGAACAAACTTCAGAGGCAGAAAAAGATTTTGTTCAAGGATTGAAAATAATTCAAGGTTTAAATGAGGACCGATTAAGTTTAAATTTGAATAATAATCTTGGTTTAGTAACCAAAAAACTTAAAAAATATGACAAGTCTATAAAGTATTATCATAACACTTTATTAAATGCAAAAAAATTAGGATTTCCAATAGGAAAAGGTGTTGCTTTTTTAAATTTGAGTGATTCTTATTTGCAAAACAAAGAATACAATATAGCGAAATTATATGCCGACTCAAGCCTTCAATTATTAAAAGGTTTTGAGCAGTGGGATTATATCGGTACGGCCTATCTTATTCAGGCACGTATTTGTATAGAAAGAGGCACAAATCAATCCGCAAAGAAATACATAGATTCAGTCTTCAGTCTCAATAAAATTCATAAAATAGCGAATTCTGTAATGGGTGCAAATGATCAATTAGGTGAGATTTATGAGAGTGAAGGAAATTACAAATTAGCATTTTATCATTCGAATCTGTTTCATCATATGA
This sequence comes from Bacteroidota bacterium, assembly GCA_041161265.1. Lineage (GTDB taxonomy): Bacteria > Bacteroidota > Bacteroidia > Flavobacteriales_D > Crocinitomicaceae > M0103. The sequence continues at coordinate 8,569 of JBEAUV010000108.1, forward strand.
ATGACAGTATTTTAAAACTTGCAAATAAAGACCAATTTGCACAGCTTCAAGTTATTTATGGCAAAGAGAAAACTGAAACTGCACTTGAAGATGAGAAAAATAAAAATACAATCCTTTCAAAAGAAAACGAATTGAAACAAACAAAAATCAGAGCGATTGTTTTGATAACTGTTTTTCTCCTTTTAATCGGTATCGGTATAGTCTACATCCGATATGTCCGTTTATCTAAAAAACAACAACAAGATTTCACACAAAAATTAATCGAGAATATTGATGAAGAAAGATCAAGAATTGCGAAAGATTTACATGATGATATAGGCCAATCACTTTCCGTAATTAAATCAAAGTTAAATTTATTGAACACAGGGAAAATTAACGACGTTCAAGGATTAGATTTTGAAGTTGGTGAGGTTATAAATCAAACCAGAAACATCTCTCATTTTCTTCACCCTTCATTAATTCAAAAACTGGGACTAGAGCGATCTTTGGTGTCTTTAATTGAAAAAACCCAAAACAATACTGAATTAATATGTAGTATTGAAGTCAAATGCACTATTGGTTTTCTGTCCCTGGATGAACAGACTCAAATTTATAGAATACTGCAGGAATGCATTAATAACACATTGAAACATGCTA
>JBEAUV010000109.1:0-9077 GCA_041161265.1 Bacteroidota bacterium
TTAATTTTACCATATCGAATTTCGGCAACTTTACCATAATCACCAGCTCTTTCGGCTTGATCTGCTTCAACTTTAAAATCCTCAATTGATTCTCTCATTTTTTGAACTGAATCGACAACATCTCTTTCCGCTTGCCATTTTGCTTTGAAAGCATCTCGTTGCTCAGTAAGATTGGCTAATTCTTTCTCAACATTTTCTGTTTTCTTTTTGTCATTTTCACGTTTTAATGCCTCACGTTCAATTTCTAATTGCATTATTTTTCGCTCTAATTCGTCAAGTTCTTCTGGCTTTGAATTAATTTCCATGCGCATTTTTGAAGCTGCTTCATCTATTAAATCAATTGCCTTGTCTGGTAAATGACGATCAGTAATATATCGTTGAGACAACTCAACAGCAGCTATAATTGCAGCATCTTTTATCAATACCTTGTGGTGATTTTCATATTTCTCTTTGATTCCACGTAAAATTGAAATGGCATCTTCCGTTGTTGGTTCATCAACTAGAACAGTTTGAAAACGACGCACTAATGCCTTATCTTTCTCAAAGTATTTTTGATATTCATTTAATGTTGTTGCTCCAACTGCTCTTAGTTCACCTCTAGCTAAAGCAGGTTTTAAAATATTAGCTGCATCCATAGCGCCTTCTCCACCGCCAGCTCCAACTAGTGTATGAATTTCGTCAATGAAAAGGATGATTTCACCTTCTGCATTAATTACTTCTTTGATAACTGCTTTCAATCTTTCTTCAAACTCACCTTTATATTTCGCTCCAGCTATTAACGATCCCATATCAAGAGAATAAACCACTTTGGTTTTAAGGTTCTCTGGAACATCTCCGTCAACAATTCTATGCGCTAATCCTTCTGCAATGGCCGTTTTTCCAACTCCTGGTTCGCCGATAAGAATAGGATTGTTCTTTGTTCTTCGTGTGAGAATTTGTAAAACTCTTCGAATTTCATCGTCTCGACCTATGACAGGATCTAATTTGCCTGCTTTGGCCAATTCATTTAAATTCTTTGCATATTTTTCAAGCGATTGATAGGTTTCTTCTTGACTTTTTGAAGTAACTTTTTCTCCATTTCTTAAATCCATAATTGCTTGTTTAAGGTTGTTTTTGTTGATTTTATTATCTTTTAATAATGTTCCAATTGAATCAGAAGCATCAAGTAAACAATATAATAACATTTCTATTGTGACATAATCATCACCGAAATTCTTGAGTTCATTGACAGCGTTATTAAAAACTTTATTGGTGTTTTGTGAAAGATATATTTGTCCTCCTTCAACTTTAGAATAAGATTTTATAATACTATCAAGTGCTAGTTCAAACCCTTTCGTCTGAACATTTAATTTGTTTAATAAATAAGGTGTTACGTCATTATCTGTTATGAAAATTGCTTTTAAAAGATGACCTGTTTCAATCGATTGATTGCTATTTGATTCTGCAAGATTTTGTGCTTGTTGGACAACTTCTTGTGATTTGGTAGTAAACTTATTTAAATCCATAATTCTAATTTTTGAACGGTGTTCATTCGTCAAATTAAACACCAATTCGTGTTAATTGAGTTATTCGGTAATTTTGGCAGATGGACTTAGTTTAAGCTGACGAAATGTCTTTTTATCAATGAATTACAAGGTTATTAACATGAAAATTTGACTTATCAACATTTTTTGTAACCTAACATTTATTCTACCGTATTTAGAAACACAAACACGAGCAATATGAAATTTTTAGCAACAATCATTTGTCTTTCAGTTTTCGTTCTCTCTCAAGCAGGAGAAATTGAAAAGCAGATTTCAAAAAAAGAATATGTTGAATTATGGCGTTCAACTGCTGTTCAACAAATGATACAATATAATATTCCTGCAAGTATTACCTTGGCTCAAGGAATTCTGGAGTCGGGAAGTGGTAATTCTGATTTAGCTGTAAAAGGCAAAAATCATTTTGGAATTAAATGTGCTGATTGGACAGGTGAGACGATGCATGTTGATGATGATCAGAAAGGAGAATGTTTTCGTGTATACTCAAGTGCAGAAGAATCATATGTTGATCACAGTGAATTTTTAAAAAATAAATCAAGGTATAAGAATTTATTTACGCTTGATAAGGATGATTATAAAGCTTGGGCTAAAGGATTAAAGGAGGCTGGTTATGCTACAAATCCTAAATATCCAGATTTGTTAATCGAAATTATAGAGGATTTAAAGCTATATGATTTGGATAAAACAGGAAAACCGAATAATGAAAAAGTTCCGGATCTTGTGGCTGAAAAATCAACTGAACTTACTGTTGTGAAACATACTGTTTTGATTCATGAAAATAAAGTAAAATATATAATTACAAGAAAAGGTGATACTTTTTATAGAATTTCCAAAGAATTTGGATTGGGATTGTGGGAGTTATATAAGTACAATGATTTTGGTTCAAAAAAGGATGTGCTAATCGAAGGTGATATAGTTTACATCCAACCTAAAAGAAAAAAATCTAAAAAAGAAAGTATTAAGTTATCTCATGCAATGAGTTTGAGAGAATTATCGCAGGACCAAGCATTGAAGCTTTGTTCTTTACAAAAGTTGAATGAAGTTTCTTCTGCTGACCAATTAATGGCAAAGGGAGAAAAAGTTACCCTCCGATAAGGATTTATCCTGCCTGAGCTAAACAGGTTTTGTGAGGTTTTTAGTTTGTTGTTGTTTGTTTAGAAAAGCTTTGGGAAACCGAAGCTTTTCTTGTATTCCTATGTCCTATTATGGTCTTTTAAGATTCCAACAGTTTCATATGACATTCCTATTAATAAACCGATATAACATTTAAATCAATAGATTTAGGTTTTGTAGTGTTTGTGTAAAAGTTATTTCATAATTTAGGCTTTACAATTATTATCTACATGAAGCCATCTACAGAATTATTTAGCCTTATAAAGTCATTAACAAAATCAGAAAAACGATTTTTTAAATTATCTTCTTCTTTGCAATCAGGTGATAAAAATTATTTAAAGATTTTTGATTTTATTGAAGGTCAATCTAAATATGACGAGGAAAATCTTAAAAATGAATTCAAAAAAGAAACATTTGTAAAGCATCTTCCTTCGGAAAAAAATCATTTGTATAAATTAATATTAAAGAGCTTACGTTCTTTTTATAGTGAACAATCAGTAAGTAGCCTGCTAAAACAAGAGATTAAAAATGTAGAAATTCTTTACAATAAAGCACTTTATAAAGAATGTGAAAAGTTTGTTTCCAGAGCGAAACAAATGGCAAAGGATCACGAGAAATTTTATTATTGGTTTGAGCTTTTGTCGTGGGAGAAAAAATTATTAGAGGAAGCCTATGAATCTGGGGAATTTACTACCAACCTAGACGCTCTTGTTGCTGAAGAAGAGGTGGTTATTGCTAAACTTCGAAACTTGGCTGAATATCAAGTAATCTATTCCAAAATCAACTTGATTTTTAGAAGTGGTGGTTTTACTCGAACAAAAAGTGAAAGGAAAGCGGTAGAAGAAATTGCAGATTATCATTTGATCAAAGGAAAAAATACGGCACTTTCAACGAGAGCTGCATCCATGTGTTATTACATTAAAGGTTTGTGTGCTGCAACTAATCGAAATTTTGATGATAGCTTTCAATTTTTCAATCGTACACGAGAAATTTTAGATAATAATCCAATGATAAAAGTGGATTCGGGTCAACGATATATACTAACGCTTTTTCATTTATTACGCTGTTATATTGATAGTAAGGATTTTGTTAAGGCACAAGAATTAATTATTGATATCCGTGAACTTGAAGGAAAAAAAGGGTTTAATTCGACGGATATTTTAGTCCGTATTTTCACGAATTCATACAACCTTGAACTTGTTTTAATGCATGCAATGGGGGAATTTAAAAAGAGTGTTGAACTTATTCCTGAAATTGAAAGATTACAAGACGAATACGGTGAAAAAGTTAGTAAAGAACAGGAAATCCTACTTCTTTATAACAAAGCGTATAGTTATTTTGGTGTTGGTGATTTCAAAAAAGCATTGTCATACATTAACACTGTTTTAAACGATAATGAGCAGAATTTGAGACAAGATATATACAGTTTTTCGCGCTTGTTTAATTTAGTGCTGCATTTCGAATTGGAAAACTACGATTTCCTTGAATATGTAATCAAATCGACAAATCGCTATTTAAATAAGCAAGAACGCAGTTTTGAAGTTGAAAATGTATGTATTAAGCACATTCGAAAACTATCGAAAACGTTTCAAAATAACGAGAAAATCATCATTCTTGAAAAAATGAAGGATGAGTTAGATGATTTATTGAAAGATCAAAATGAACGTACCGTTTTAGAATATTTCAATATCACTGCTTGGGTGACAAGTAAAATTTATAAAATTTCATTTTCTGAAGCTATAAAGGCGGAATTGGAAGCGGATAAGTGATAAGTTTGATTGTCAGTGAAACGCTATTTAATTCATTAAAAATGAAGTTTAATTGCTAAATTCGCATCTTATTAAGTACAGAAAACGCATTATAATGGCACAAAAGTATACAACAAGAGAAGAGGATTATTCCAAATGGTATAATGAATTAGTCTATAGAGCAGATTTAGCCGAGCATTCTGATGTAAGAGGATGTATGGTTATTAAACCTTATGGATATGCTATTTGGGAGATGATGAAAGAAGTTTTGGATAAAAAATTCAAAGAAACGGGTCACTCAAATGCATATTTCCCTTTATTAATTCCGAAATCTTATTTAAGTAAAGAAGCAAGTCACATTGAAGGTTTTGCAAAAGAATGTGCTGTTGTAACGCATTATCGATTAAAAAATGCTGAAGATGGAAGCGGAGTAATTGTTGACCCAACAGCAAAATTAGAGGAGGAATTAATTATTCGTCCAACTTCAGAAACAATTATTTGGAATTCATATAGAAATTGGATTCAGTCATACAGAGATTTACCTATTCTTATTAATCAATGGGCAAATGTTGTGCGTTGGGAAATGAGAACACGTTTGTTTTTAAGAACAACTGAATTTTTATGGCAAGAAGGTCATACTGCTCACGCAACGAAACAAGAGGCAATAAGTGAAGCGGAATTAATGTTGGACGTGTACGCAGAATTTGCTGAGAATTATATGGCAATGCCTGTGATAAAAGGACGTAAGTCTGCTAGTGAACGTTTTGCTGGTGCTGAAGACACCTTGTGTATTGAATCAATGATGCAAGATGGAAAAGCACTTCAAGCCGGAACATCTCATTTTTTAGGTCAAAATTTCGCGAAAGCATTTGATGTGAAGTTTGCAGATAAAGATGGTAAAGTTGAACATGTGTGGGCAACGTCGTGGGGTGTTTCTACTCGATTAATGGGAGCTTTAATTATGACGCATTCGGATGATGAAGGACTCGTTTTACCTCCAGCGTTAGCTCCAATTCAAGTGGTTGCAGTTCCAATTCATAAAACACAGGAAGAATTAGAAGCGATTAATCAAAAAATGGCTGAATTAGGCATTAAATTAAAAGCCAAAGGAATATCGTTCAAATATGATAACGATGAAAATCGTCGTCCAGGATGGAAATTTGCTGAATATGAAGCGAAAGGTGTTCCAATTCGAATTGCTATGGGACCAAGAGATCTGGAAAGTGGGAATGTTGAAGTTGCTCGAAGAGATACTAAAACAAAGGAAGTAGTTGAATTTGCAACCATTGAAAACTACATTGAAAAGTTGTTGGGTGAAATTCAAACGAATTTATTAGAAAGAGCAAAAGCATTTAGAAAAGATAACATGCGAAATATTGATTCGTATGCCGATTTTAAAACTCAGATTGACAAAGGTGGGTTCTTCTTAGCGCATTGGGATGGAACTGTTGAAACAGAAGCTCAAATAAAAGAAGAAACACAAGCAACAATTCGTTGTATTGCTATTGACCAACCAGAAGAAGCTGGGTTTTGTATGGTTACAGGAAAACCATCAAACAAAAGAGTTGTTTTAGCTAAAGCTTATTAATTATGAAACTTGAGCAAAATAGAAAGGTAATATTAGACCTTTTAAAAAATAAAGCCACATTAAAACAAAATATTTCCGCTGATACGTTAAATATTTTTAAACTTTTTAACGAGTGTATTGATGAGGAGATGGAAACTTTGAAATTACATATTAAGGATCCAAGAATTCGGTTATTTACTAAAGAAAAAGGAACCTTTGATAAACACGTATATATTGGAAGTGATGTACTTGTGTTCCATGTTCATAATAATGTTTTTAAATTACCAGACGATAATCCTTTATGGGGAACAAAGTATTTTAAAGAGGATGAAGATCGTGGTTTTTTTGGTGTTATTTATATTTATAATTTTCTAGCACAATCATTTTTGCAAAATAGAAGCCAAGATGTGGGGTATCTGATTGGAAGGATCATGTTTAATAATGATCATCACTTCATGATTGAAGGCAATGGACAATTAGGCACCTTGTTTAGGGATGTTGAGAATATGGTATTGAATAAAGAATCCATTAAGCTGGTTGTTCAAATGGCATTCGTTTTTGCAATTGAATTTGATATGTTAATTCCACCTTTTGAATTTATTTCTGAAATTACAGTTGAAGATGCACAAATCATTGGTAATAATTCACAAATGCAGACAGGTAAACGTGTAGGTTTCAAAATGAAATCCGATGAGAATGAAATAATTTAAAAAAAAACAGCTCGACGTTTGCTATTACAGAATTTCAGGCTATATTTGCACTCCCAAATTAACGGGAGAATTTAAATTAAGGCCCATTCGTCTAGTGGTTAGGACGCCAGGTTTTCATCCTGGTAACAGGAGTTCGATTCTCCTATGGGCTACCAAATTTAACCAATTTGGCCCATTCGTCTAGTGGTTAGGACGCCAGGTTTTCATCCTGGTAACAGGAGTTCGATTCTCCTATGGGCTACTAGAGATTTAAAAACTTTAAAAACAAAAAAAAATGGCAAATCATAAGTCAGCAAAGAAAAGAATTAGAACGAACGAAGGAAGAAGACTTCGTAACAAGTATCAACACAAAACGACTCGTAACGCTATTCGTAAGTTTCGTTTATTGACTGATAAGAAAGAAGCTGAAGGTTTATTTTCGAGTCTTGTGGCAATGTTAGATAAATTAGCAAAAAGAAATGTTATCCATGCTAACAAAGCAGCGAACTTGAAATCTGGTTTGCAAATTGGATTGAATAACTTGTAATAGTTTCGTTCTCGAATAATATTAGGGGCTTTTGCCCCTTTTTTTATACCTTTAACTTTTTACAATTGTCGAATGCGTTTTTGGTTCCTGTGTGTTTCTTTGTATTTCTGTGTTCATGTTAACGCACAAAACTTTCATCCTTTTTTTCGACTGGACTCAATTAAAATTGATCATAGAATTGGAGGAAAGCTTGATTCTATAGATTTTATTGCGTCTTCGTCTTCAACCGTTCCTGGAGGACAATTTACACTTCCAACAGCAGATTTACTTTTTAATTCAAGCGGGGGGCAACAATTTTATTCATATAATGATTGGAAAACTATGTGTTTTTCCGGTTTGCCTCATATAGGCTTTTCATATTCTTTCGGGAGTCAAGGAAGTCAATATGTTCAAGCGGAATATCAACAGGTTTTTAATAAGACAACGCTTTTGAATATAGATTATACTAAACGTGTTTCAAATGGCTTTTTGCGAAACAGCGATTACAATCACAATGATTTACAAGTTCAATTACAAAGAATTGAAAAAATATATTCTTTTGAATTAAAAGGTTCTTATGAATCTTCAAGAGTCGCTCAAAATGGAGGTGTAGTAACTGATACACTTGCCAATGACTTCCCATTGATCTTTTTACCAATTAAAAAAGAAGATACAGAAACTAATACCAAGAGAATTCGATTATTTGAAAGTAATTATTTCGATTTTAATAAGGATTCAACTCGAGCATATGGTTTGTTTACACAGCATGAATTGAAAATCAAGAAGTTTGTTTATGAAGAGAATGATACACTTTATGGATTGTATAATTCAATCAATTTTGATAGTTTGCAAACATATGATCAACATCAATGGTCGCAAGTTTCAAGTGGAGCGGGGGTTTATTTGAAAAATTTCACGAATTTCTTAAAAGTAGGTGCCGATGTAAAGTTTTGGAATTTTCAAAATTTAGGACGCTACTATGATACCACTGAAATTTCTATTTTTGCAGATTATGATTATTCAAAAGGTAGGATAGCAATTACTAATCAATTGGATTTCAACTTAATTGGCGCGGAAAATGGATATTCAAATAATTTAGAACTTTTCTATAATTTAAATAAACTACAGATAAAAGCAATGGTGGTGCATGAAAATAAACTTCCCGATTATTATCAACGATTCGCAATTGGAAATAATTATCAAACACTTTTATTGAATCCAGAAAAACAACAAAGAACTAAGGCTGGATTATTATTGGAAGGGAATTTAGGTCCTTTCGATTGGATTATAGGGTATACTTTTTCAAATTGGACTAATAACTACTTTTTTATTGATGAAACTTGGCGAAATGATTCTCTTCAATCGTTTGGGTTTAATCAGTTTTCTTTAAGAGCAAATTATCGGTTCCGAATTTTGAATATTCAACCTAATTATTTATTTACGTTAAGTAATAAAGATTTCCAAGTCATTCCAACTCATCAATTTCAAACTAGAATTTTCATCAAAGGTGGGATATTTAAAGCAAAAAAACTCAAGGCATATTCTGGAGTTGATTTCTCTTTTGTTTCATCCTATCAAAGAATCGGTTTTAGTTCAAATACAAGTACTTTCCAATTGGACAATTTAACAACTAGCAATTTGGGTTATTCAAATATGCATTTTTTCGCTGGATTTCAAATTGATGAATTTAAGTTTTATGTTCGATTTGAAAACATAGGTTATTTTTGGAATGATCACAACATAGAATTAATAGAAGCCTATCCTATTTCTTCAACCCAATTGCGTGTTGGTCTAACATGGGACTTTTTCAACTAATTCACAATTCGTGTTTCATTCTTTTATCGAGAAGAAAAAATCAATCAATTAGCTTTACTTATATTTGAAAAAAAAAGA
>JBEAUV010000110.1:0-8986 GCA_041161265.1 Bacteroidota bacterium
GCAAGTGCAATTTTCACAAGCTCTTCCTTATCGGAAACAACACTAGATCCTACTTTCGCATTTACAAATTTCTCAATAAATGCAACGGAATATATTTGGGATTTTGGAGATGGTCAAATGAGTCTTGTAACAAGTCCAATTTACACTTATGCTGATAATGGAAATTTCGTGGTATCATTAACAGCGAACAACATCTTCAATTGTCCTGATTCAACGTTTCTTATATTAGAAGTTAAACCGTCATATGATATATATCTTCCAAATGCATTTACTCCAGATGGTGACGACTTCAACGGTATTTTCTATGCAAAAGGTTATGGAATCTCAGATAAAGACTATACACTTCATATCTTTAATCGCTGGGGTGATCTTATTTTCGAATCACACGACATGAATCAAGGATGGGACGGGACAATGAAAAAAGATGGAACAAAAGCACAAGATGACGTGTATACTTGGGTTGTTTATTTTAGAGACATCAGCGAGAAAAAACATAAGAAAGAAGGGCATGTAAGTTTATTAAAATAATAATAAAGGGAGATCAAATTGATCTCCCTTTTTATTTATTCATATTAAAAATTGTACTTTCCTAAAATAATTTCATTTGATCATCTTCCTCATCATCTTTGGTCAAATCCCACTCGATAGTTGTCCCATCACTTCCTTCCTCACCATCAACCTCATCATCACTTTCATCATCACTTTCGTCATCATCCAACTTCAATGGTTTCTCCTCAACTGGCCATGTTTCTTCACCTTCCAAGGGTTGAGTCAGCACAATTTCTTTGACTTTTAATTTTGTCAATTGATTTCCTTGTGCCTTCATTCCTTTGATCTCAATAAAATCAGCTAATTGAATTTCATTGTCTGGAAGATTTTTTGTTTCCTTCAACAACTTATTGTAGATAATTTTAATATTTGGACGGTAAGCTGTTGATGCAACATCCATATAGGATCCTTCTCCTTCACTGATAAACGATACTTTTTTATCAGAAGTAACTTCACACAAGAAACGTTTCACGAAGTGCATATCTTTCTCTGAATCGTAATAAACAGCAGAAATCGGACGTTCTGGATGCCATTTTTCAATAAGGATCATGTCTTCATCAAAGTGATTCGCAAGATCAAAATTACTCAAGCGGTATTCTCCTGTTTTATAAACAGTTAAAATACGGTCCTCACCTTTGAAAGAACCCAGGAATTTACCTCTGTCTTCATCGTTTAATCTACCTACAACAGTGTCAAACCATATTTTACGCTCTGCAAGTGTTGAACCGCCAACTTCCTTTTGAGTAATTTTTTGAACGATTTCTTTTGTTACTCTATTCCCAGCTGATTGACGACCTTTAATTAGCAATTCTCCCATATCAACATCAAATCGTAAACGCTTAAGATGTGGTCTTGGACGTAATAAAATATTGATTACTTCTCGCTCCCCGTTTGGATGAACAGAGAAGTAAAGCATTTTCGATCCTTTTGTTCCGCGTGATAAATCATATTCAGTATCACGTGTAATTGAGTTCACATAAAAACGTTTCATCATTGCTGGACCGCCAACTCCGTCTTGATAAATCAAGTGATAGATTGTTCGCTTATCACCTTTTTTCCAGACATCAGCATGGACAATCCCCTTGCCTACAAATTTCTTGTCTGCAACTTTAGTAATCATCATTTTACCTGTCGCAAAGAATATTATAACATCATCAATGTCAGAACAATCGTTGACAGGATCCGTTTTCTTCAATCCGTAACCAATGAAACCTTCTTCGTAATCCACATACAATTTACGGTTTGCAATAATTACTTTTGCGGCACTGATATTATCGAATATTTTGATTTCGGTTTTACGTTCTTTTCCTTCACCGAAACGTTTTTTCAAATCTTTGAAATACTCAATACAATACTCGATTAGGTTCGCCAATTTCTCTTTGACCGCTTCCATTTCCTCTTCAATCTTCAAAAGCACATCATCAGCTTTAGATGAATCAAAACGGGTAATTCTAATCATTGGAATTTGAGTCAACTTATTTAAATCTTCATCCGTGATTTCACGAATAAATTGTTTTTTAAATTTCTCAAATCGTTTATATAAATATTCGAATAACGTGTCTTTATCGTGGTGAAGTTTGAAATCAATGTACATTTCTTCACGGATGAAGATTTTTTCCAAGGTTGAAAAATGCCATTGACGTTCTAATTCATCCAATCGGATTTCTAATTCCAATTTTAATAAACGAACCGTATTATCTGTATTGAACCGCAAGATTTCACTCACACCTAAGAAACGCGGTGTATCTCTGTCAATAATTGATGAATTCGGAGAAATTGAAACTTCACAATCCGTAAATGCATACAACGCATCTAATGTTTTATCAGGAGAAACTCCAGGCGCCATGTGAATAATAACTTCAGCAACAGCTGCAGTATTATCTTCAATTTTCTTGATTTTTATTTTCCCTTTGTCATTGGCTTTAATTACAGATTCAATCAAAGAACCTGTTGTTGTTCCAAAAGGGATTTCATAAACCACAAGGGTTTTATTATCTAGTTTTTTGATTTTTGCTCGAACACGAACTTTTCCACCACGCAACCCATCATTATAGTTCGTGAAATCAGCCATTCCACCATTAGGGAAATCAGGAAATAGCTCCACTTTTTTTCCTCGAAGGTGATTGATTGACTGATCAATCAATTCTATAAAATTATGTGGCAAAAACTTACATGCCATACCAACAGCAATACCTTCGGCGCCTTGTGCTAATAGCAGCGGGAATTTTACTGGCAGATGCTCAGGCTCTTTATTTCGACCATCGTAACTAGAAAGCCATTGGGTTGTTTTTGGATTAAAAACAACATGTGCAGCAAACTTAGAAACTCTTGCTTCAATATAACGAGGCGCCGCAGCTCCATCACCTGTAAGTGTATTTCCCCAGTTTCCTTGGCAATCTATTAACAAATCCTTTTGACCTAATTGCACTAAAGCATCCCCAATTGATTGATCACCGTGGGGATGATACTTCATTGTATTTCCAATGATGTTCGCTACTTTATTGTAACGTCCATCATCCAATTCTTTCATAGAATGTAAAATTCTACGTTGAACTGGCTTCAATCCATCGTGTAAAGAAGGAACAGCACGTTCTAAAATAACGTAACTCGCATAATCTAAAAACCAATTTTCGTAAAGTCCGCCAACAGGAACAATCTTGTCGTCAACAGATTTACTTTCGAAAGGATTATTTTCGTCCCCTTGATTTTCATTTTGATCTTCTAAATCTTCTTCAGCCATCTTTTATGAAGCAATTTCAAGGTTATTATCTTCTGTATCATTTTCCTCTATGATCTCAGCAATGTCTTTTTCAACTCGTAAATTTTCAATGATAAATTCTTGTCTCTCTGGAGTATTTTTACCCATAAAATAAGAAAGGATTGAATCAATTGAAGCGTCTTTTGATAAGATTACTGGCTCCAAGCGAATATCGTCACCAATGAAATATTTGAATTCATCTGGAGAAATCTCACCCAATCCTTTGAATCGCGTAATTTCTGGATTTTTACCTAATTCTTCAATTGCATTGCGACGCTCTTGTTCTGAATAACAGTAAATCGTTTTCTTTTTATTTCTAACACGAAATAATGGTGTTTGAAGCACATAAACATGATTTCTTTTTACCAAATCTGGAAAGAATTGCAAAAAGAAAGTCAATAACAACAACCGAATATGCATTCCGTCGACATCGGCATCTGTTGCAATAACGATGTTGTTGTAGCGCAAATTATCCATATCGTCTTCAATGTCTAAAGCAGCTTGAATAAGATTGAATTCCTCGTTTTCGTATACAATTTTCTTTGTGAGCCCATAACAGTTCAATGGTTTACCTCGTAATGAAAAAACAGCCTGTGTATTGACGTCACGTGATTTCGTAATCGAGCCACTTGCCGAATCCCCCTCTGTAATAAACAAGGTTGTTTGCTCACGACGTTCATCTTTCAAATCCGTCAAGTGACTTCTGCAATCTCTTAATTTCTTGTTGTGAAGATTCGATTTTTTTGCTCTGTCACGTGCTATTTTTCTAATCCCAGAAAGTTCTTTGCGTTCTCTTTCAGATTGTCTTATTTTCCTTTCAATTAATTCTGCAACTTCCGGATTTCTATGTAAATGGTTGTCTAATTTCTCTTTTAAGAAATCATTGATAAATGTTCTAACTGATTTCCCTCCTGGTTCCATTTCCTGAGAACCCAATTTCGTTTTTGTTTGAGACTCAAAAACTGGTTCAACTACTTTTATTGAAATTGCAGCAACAATCGATTGACGAATATCTGATGCTTCGTAATTCTTATTGTAAAAATCACGAATTACTTTGGCAACTGATTCTCGAAAAGCACTTTGATGCGTTCCTCCTTGAGTTGTATGCTGTCCATTGACAAAAGAATAATAATCTTCACCGTAGGTTTTACCATGTGTAAAAGCTACTTCAATATCTTCTGCTTCAATATGTATAATTGGGTACAATGGATCCCCATCCATATTATTCTCAAGAAGGTCTTTTAATCCATCTTTCGATTGAAATTTTTCTCCATTGAAATACATTGCTAAACCTCGATTCAGGTAGCAATAATTCCACATCATTTTCTCAATATATGGTGTTTTAAAAGCGTACTTTTTGAATATTGTCTCATCGGGAATAAACTCAACGTATGTTCCGTTTTGCTCATCCGTATCAACGATTGCTAAATCCTCAATAAGCTCACCTTTTGAGAAAGATGCTTGTTTCTTTTTTCCTTCACGAACAGAATAAACCATAAAGTGCGACGACAAAGCATTTACAGCTTTTGTACCCACACCGTTTAATCCTACCGATTTTTTAAATGCTTTTGAATCGTATTTTCCACCGGTATTCATTTTTGAAACAACTTCAACCACTTTACCTAAAGGAATTCCACGTCCGTAATCACGAACAGTAACTTTTCCGTCACGAACTTTTATATCGATTCGTTTACCATTCCCCATGACAAACTCATCAATACAGTTATCCGTTACTTCTTTTACAAGGATATAAATACCATCATCAGCTGCAGCGCCATCACCAAGCTTCCCGATGTACATTCCTGGACGCAAACGAATATGTTCCTTCCAATCGAGGGAACGAATATTGTCTTCCGTATATTGATTTTCAGCCATTTAAAACGCATTAATGCATAACAAACAAAGATAAGTACAGGAAGTTGATGTTTAACAGGAAGTTATTAGGACTTTTGAACGCTTTAAGGTTGAAAAGCTTAGCGAGAAATAATGTACTTTTCTCCGTCCTCTACAACGACGGAATTATTGAAAATAACTTTGGCTTCACTCAAATGAACATCAGTTGAGTCGTAACGTGCACTTAAATGACCCAAAAGCAATTTATATACCTTTGCTTTCGTGGCTATTTTAGCTGCTTGTGAGGCTGTACTATGAAATGTCGCTTTCGCCCGTTCCAAATCTTTTTCAATGAACGTCGCTTCATGATAAAGAAATGTGGCGTTTTCAATAAAAGGAATTATTGTCTCCCAATATGTTGTGTCGGAACAATAAGCATACGAATAACTTGGTTTTGGTACAGCTGTAAATTCTTCAAAGGAAAAAATATTTCCATTTTCATCTACAACATCCTCGCCTTTTTTAAGTCGAGGTAAATATTCCAATTTCAGTCCTGCGCCTTTTATCGCATCACTCAACAATTGGCGTTCTTTCAATTTTTCCTTAATTAAAAACCCATTGGTTGGAACACGATGTTTTAAAGGAAATGTATGAATCTCAATTAAATTGTCTTCAAAAATAAGTTTTGATTCATCTCCATTTATTGCAATAAAAACTAAATCAAAATTGAGCTTTCCTCCACCAACTTCTAATTGTGTTCGTACAATACCTTCAAGCTCTTGAGGACCATAAATTGTAACACCTTTGTCTCTTCCCATTAAATGCATGGTACTCAACAGTCCAACGAGTCCAAAAAAATGATCGCCGTGAAGATGGGAAATTAAAATGTGATTGATTCTTTGAAACTTGATTCCAAATTTTCGAATTTGCATCTGTGTTCCTTCGCCACAATCAATTAAGATATGACGATCGTTGCAAACTACATATTGGGATGTTGGATTTCTTCTTAAAGTTGGAACTGCTGCCCCACTTCCTAAGATTGTTACTTCAAAACTCACGAATGAATTACTTCGAGTGCTTCTTTTTGGTTGGATGAAATTGATAAAACTTTATCCAATTGCGCTATTTGAATCAATTTTGTAACATTATCTTGTAAGCCACATAAAACAAACTTACCATTGGTATCTTTGCACAAACGATTTGCAGTTAAAATAGCACTCAAACCAGATGAATCACAATATTTTGTGGAACTCAAATCTATTACAATATTGTTCACGCCATTTTTATTCAATAAAAGTAATTCGGCTTTTAATTCAGGTGCATTTGAAGCGTCAAGTTTATCAACGTTCGTTTTTACAACTGCTTCATTTTTATTTTGAGTAGACTCGAAGTTCATTGTGTTCTGTTTGTTCAAATGTAACAAAAATTTATTGACGTTCAATTTTCGATGCTAACAAATATATAACTGCCATTCTCACTGCAACACCATTTTCTACTTGTTGAAGAATGATTGATTGTTTTGAATCCGCTACATCACTTGTTATTTCTACACCTCGATTGATTGGACCAGGATGCATTACGATAATTTCTTTTGGAAGTGAATCCAATATTTCTTTTGTCAAACCAAATTGCATGGAATATTCACGCAAGGATGGGAAGAATTTTATGTCTTGTCGTTCAAGTTGAATGCGCAACATATTTGCCACATCACACCATTCCAAAGCTGCACGTAGATTGTGTTCTACCTTAACCCCTAATTCATGAATGTATTTTGGGATCAGTGTTGTTGGTCCGCAAACCATTACTTCTGCGCCCATTTTTTGAAGGCAATAAATATTTGAAAGTGCAACGCGTGAATGTAAAATATCTCCTACAATTACAACTTTTTTTCCTTCTAACGATCCTAATCTTTCACGAATAGAATAAGCATCTAATAAGGCTTGTGTTGGATGCTCATGTGTTCCATCTCCAGCATTGATTACTTTCGCATTGATGCGTTCTGAAAGAAATTTTGCAGCTCCAGGATTTGGATGTCTCATTACAACCATATCTACTTTCATAGATAAAATGTTGTTCACAGTATCAATCAGTGTTTCTCCTTTTTTAACAGAACTGCTTGAAGCGCTAAAATTCACAACGTCGGCAGATAATCTTTTTTCCGCTAATTCGAATGAAAGTCGAGTTCGTGTAGAATTTTCAAAGAATAGATTAGCAATCGTCATGTCACGTAAAGATGGTACCTTTTTGATCGGACGGTTAATAACCTCCTTAAAACTATCAGCTGTTGTGAATATCAATTCGATATCCTCACGCGTCAGGTCTTTTATACCTGTAAGATGTTCTACACTTAAATTATTCATTTGTCTCCGCTGTGTATAAAACTACTTTATCTTCTCCTTCTATCTCTTTCCATTCAACTGATACTCTTTCAGAATTCAAAGTATCAACAGATTTCCCTACATAATCTCCTTGAATAGGTAAATCCCTTTGAAAACGGCGGTCGATTAAAACGAGTAATTCAACTTTTTTCGGTCGACCAAAAGCTAACAATGCATCTAAACCAGACCGAATAGTTCTTCCGGTATATAATACATCATCTACTAGAACTACATTCTTATTTTCAATAACGAAATCGATGTTTGTTGCACTTGGAATTAATGGTTTTTCTCTTCTTCTAAAATCGTCTCGGTAAAAGGTAATGTCTAGATTTCCACAAACAATTTCTTTTCCAAGAATTTCTTCTAATTGCGATTTTAAACGTGCAACGACGTTTACTCCTCTTGGTTGAAGTCCAATTAAAACAGTATTCGAGAAATCGGTGTGAGATTCAATAAGTTGATAGCAAAGTCTATTGAGTGTTAGTTCAAAATGTCGTTTGTTTAGAATGACTTGCTTTTCCATTTCAACAAAGATAAGAGTTTTCATTTTATAGCTTCGAACTTTGGAAATCTTTTTCGTGTTTTTTAATAATTTTGGGGTTACAGGTTCATATTCATCTCTCAAATCACCGAAGAATTAAAAAATCATTCCTTTCAGTCAACAATCGAGACAGATGAAGTTATTTTAAAAAACAACACGAAAGCTTTACTATCTTTAATCTAGTAGTGGTAGCGAAATACAAATTTTTTCCACAAATTGTTTTCGTTTGTTTTTGGTTTAGGTTAATCGGTCTTCAATTATTTTTTTTGACATGTTCAACAAAAATAATTGAAGACCGATTTTTTTACCCACCTTTTTTCGTCACTTTATAGTTTTCCTTCACCAACAAATCATATACTTTGTCTTTGAAGTTTCCTTGAATTAAAATTTCATTGTCTTTGACTGAGCCACCAACGCCACATTTGCTTTTAAGTAATTTCCCCAATTCTTTCAATTCTTCTTCAGGTCCTACAAATCCTTCAACCAATGTTACCTCTTTACCACCACGTTGTTTTTTATCAATCGAAACATACAATTTCTGTTGATTGTTTGGTTTTGACTCTACATTTTCTTCTTCTTCAAATTCGTATTGAAAATTTGGATTGGTAGAATAGACGATGTTTAATTTTTCCTTTTTTGCCATTAGTACTTTTCAATTAGTGTTGCACAAATATCATCTGTTATTACTGCATCAGGATTTTTATTTAATGCAGATCGAATTCCTTTTGGAGATCGAATTTCAAAGATAAAAAGATCTTTATTTGCGTTCTTAATTAATGTAATTTCATTTTTATCAAAATCACTATTACGCACTACAAAACCTGAGATTGAAGGGTAAAGATTTGTGAATATATTGAATTCATTCATATTGAAGATGGAATAATCCACCTTATAACCAGCTGCTGTAAAAGGCGAAATCCATTGGTC
>JBEAUV010000111.1:0-8982 GCA_041161265.1 Bacteroidota bacterium
AAGTTGACTTTATTTTTTCCGTTAGAAGATCATATTTACAATTTCTCTTTGCTGCTTTGAAATTGCCATTTTTACCAACCTATAATGATTCTCAATTCAAGTTTAATTATAAAATCAATCAAAAAAATAAAATAACATTTATAGGTTTAGGTGCTTTGGATCAATTCGCTTTAAATTCAAAAGTCAACGATAATATTACAGATACAATTCAAAGAGAATATAACGAGTATATTTTAGGAAACATTCCAACTCAAAATCAATGGAATTATACTGTTGGTGTTAATTGGCTTCATTTCTCAAAGAATTCATTTCAAAATGTTATCGTAAGTAGGAATATGTTGAATAATAGCGCTGTGAAATACTTAAACAATACGGTTTCTGAAGCCAATAAAATCTTAGATTATTCCTCTTTTGAAGCTGAAAATAAAATACGATTGGAACATACTTATTCTAAAAATGGGTGGAGAATAAATGCTGGATTAGGGTATGAATATGTTAGATATAATAATGAAACATACAACCAAATATCAATACAAGGTGCGCCAGTTACAATTGATTACACTTCAAACTTATATTTAAGTAAAGGTTCATTATTTGGTCAAGTTTCAAAATCATTCCTTTCAGAAAGACTCAATCTGTCATTCGGTTTGAGAACGGATGTGAGTAATTATTCAAAAAGTTTAATGAATCCATTAGATCAATTATCACCGATGTTTTCAGCAAGCTTCAGATTGAATGAAAAATGGTCAATTAATGGGAATGTTGCTCGTTATCATCAATTGCCTGCATATACTATTTTAGGGTATAGAAACGCTAATGATGAGTTGTCAAATAAGACAAATAATGTAAAATATATTCGAGCAGATCATTTTGTTTTAGGAACGGAATATGTTACCGATTTTAGTTCTAGATTTTCAGTAGAAGGATTCTACAAAATGTATAGTCGTTATCCTTATTCGGTTGTTGATTCAATATCTTTGGCCAATTTAGGAACTGATTTTGGAGTCGTTGGGAATGAAGTAATTCAATCTACGTCAGATGGTCGTTCATATGGAATTGAATTTTTATATCAGCAAAAATTGTTAAAAGGCTTTTATGGAATTGTTGCATATACGTTTGTGAATTCTGAATTCAAGGATAAAAATAATTCGTATGTAGCAAGTTCTTGGGATAGTAAAAACATTGTTTCTCTTACTGGAGGTAAAAGATTTAAAAAAGGATGGGAAGTTGGTGTGAGATGGCTCTATTCTGGAGGGGCTCCTTACACGCCAATAGATGTTTCAACTTCTAGTTTAAAGCAAGTTTGGGATGTAAATGGAAGAGGATTGCTTGATTATTCTCAATTAAATTCGCAACGTGAGAGCGTATTTCATCAATTGAATTTTAGGGTAGATAAAAAATTCTTTTTTGAGAAATTTGCTATGAATTTTTATTTAGATATTCAAAACTTGTACGCATACAAAACAAAAGTAGCTCCTGTATTATTACTTGTAAAAGATTCAAACGGTCTGCCGTTAACAGATCCTAATGATCCTTCAAGATACCAAACAAAATTAATTGATCAAACAACTGGAATAGTGCAACCTACTTTAGGAATCATACTTGAATTTGCACACAAGAAAAAAATTAAATAAACGAAAAATCTACACGTCTATTTTTTTGTTTTCCTTCAGGTGTATTGTTGGTGTCAACAGGATTTGATTCACCTTTGAAATCAATTTCAATTCTATCACGACTGAGTCCCTTACTTACAAAAAAGTTGATTATTACTTCAGCACGTTTTTTAGATAATTCAAGGTTGTAGGAGTCTGAACCATCAGCATCAGTGTTACCTATGACTTTAATTCTCAAATCTGTGTGACCTTCAACAACTCGAACCATTTTAAGAAGAAAAACTTCGTCATCAGCATGTATTTCTGCTTTGTCGTATTCGAAATAAATAGGTTTGAATTTGAAATTGGCACGTTCCAAATCTCTAATTATTGGTGCATTTAATCCTTTTTTATAATCCTTAATAAAGGAGTTAAACCATGTTTGAGATGAAGGAGATATTTCAGTTGCAGAAAAAGTCAACGTGGATTTATAAAGTATGATTTTACCATTATTTCCTTTACAATCTATACTAGCATATCGGCCTTCTAAATAACCAGTACTGTCATTATAGCTTAGAATGGTATTTATATTACACCAATTTGTGTTTGAGGCGCTTTTTTTCTTTTCAATTACGAATTGACTAATTTCTAATTTGTTGTCTTTAGCGAATCCTTTGATTTTTTTTACAGCGAATAAATCTTTTGAAAAAATTTCATCTCTCATTTTTCCTTCAAGCACTTCTCCTGAAATATTGAAAGTGCAATATAAAAGTGTTCCTTGCTCAAATTTGTATCCATCTCGAATCATAATTCCTTGCCAAACACCATTTAAATCGGTTTGTGACGAAACATTGAGTGACGAAAAAATGAAGATGAGATATGAGATGAATTTTAATTTCATATTATAGTATTCGGATAAACTCAAAAATAGTTCCGAAAAGTTGATAGTTTAATTGAACATTGTTTTCGTATGTTTGTTATAACAAAAACAACTTTATGAAAAATATCCTTTACTTTCTTATAACATTCATCTCTTTAAGTGTTACAGCACAATCAATTCATCAATTTAAGGTAGAACAAATTGACGGTGGATTATTTGACTTTTCAAGTTTAAAAGGTAAAAAAGTCATGATCGTTAATACAGCCTCTAAATGCGGGTTAACGCCACAATACGAGCAACTTGAAGAGATTTACAAAACGTACAAAGACAGTAATTTTATGATAATTGGTTTTCCTGCAAATAATTTCATGTCTCAAGAACCGGGGACAGATCAAGATATTGCTGAATTTTGTAAAAAAAACTATGGCGTTTCATTTCCTATGATGAGTAAAGTTTCTGTTAAAGGTGATGACATATGTGAGGTCTATAAGTTTTTAACTGACAAATCAGTTAATGGAGTTGAAAGTAGTACTGTTAAATGGAATTTTCAAAAATATTTGCTTGACGAGGAGGGGAAATTAGTTAAAGTAATCAATCCTGGAACATTGCCAAATGATCCTGAAATCATAAAATGGATCACTGAGTAATTTCAAAAAAACACTTTATATTTTCAAAATCATCACTTTTAATGAAATATCTGCTTATCGTTGATATTTTGTTGATAAGTTAGTTGTTTAGACCTTCTTAAAGTTAGTAAAAACAGCCTTCATTCCTTATTTTTGTTCGTTGATCAAAAAAAGAATTTTCAATTGAAAATAATATGAGTGAGGAAATTATAAAAGACGATTATTCAGCGGATAATATCCAGGTATTAGAAGGTTTAGAGGCGGTTCGTAAAAGACCTGCAATGTACATTGGTGATATTGGACTTAAAGGCCTACATCACCTTGTCTATGAAGTTGTAGATAATTCAATTGATGAAGCCTTGGCTGGTCATTGTGATACAATTGGCGTTTGGATAAACGAAGATAACTCAGTTACAGTTCGAGATAACGGTCGTGGAATTCCAACGGCAATGCATACCAAAGAGAAAAAATCTGCCTTAGAGGTTGTAATGACTGTATTGCATGCTGGAGGTAAGTTTGATAAAGATACTTATAAGGTTTCTGGTGGACTTCACGGAGTAGGTGTTTCTGTTGTAAATGCTTTATCTATTCATTTAAAAGCAACTGTAAGAAGAGACGGTAAATTATTTGAACAAGAATATAGCATTGGAAAACCATTATACGACGTTCGTGTTATTGGTGAATCAAACGACACTGGAACAGAAGTAACATTTAAACCAGATGGTTCAATTTTCGAATTTACAGAATTCAATTATGATACCTTGTCGGCTCGTATGCGTGAGTTGGCTTTCTTGAATAAAGGAATTACAATTACTTTAACAGATTTAAGAGATGTAAATGATGATGGCGTGCCAGTATCAAACGCTTTTCATTCAGAAGGTGGTTTGCGTGAATTCGCTCAATACTTGGACCGTAATCGTGAATCTTTGATTGCAGATGTCATCTATTTTGAAGGCGAAAGAGAAGGTATTCCTGTTGAAGTTGCTTTAACGTATAATACAACCTACACAGAAAACATTCTAGCATACGTAAATAACATTAATACGTACGAAGGTGGTACGCATCTTTCAGGTTTCCGTCGTGGTTTAACAAATACTTTAAAGAAGTACGCTACTGATTCAGGGATGTTGACGAAAGAAAAAATTGAAATTGATGGTGATGATTTCCGTGAAGGATTAACCGCAGTTGTTTCAGTTAAAGTTCAAGAACCACAATTTGAAGGTCAAACAAAAACAAAATTAGGAAACAGAGAAGTAACAGCTCCTGTTAGTCAGGCTGTTTCTGAAATGTTATCCGCTTATTTAGAAGAGCATCCAGCAGAAGCTAAAATTATTGTTGATAAAGTTATTCTTGCGGCACGTGCAAGACACGCAGCTAGAAAAGCGCGTGAAATGGTTCAACGTAAAAGTGTTTTGACTGGTTCAGGTTTGCCAGGTAAATTGGCTGATTGCTCTGAAAAAGATCCAGCTAAATGCGAAATTTACTTCGTCGAGGGAGATTCTGCGGGTGGTACAGCAAAACAAGGTCGTGACAGACATTTTCAAGCAATTATGCCTTTAAGAGGTAAGATTTTGAATGTCGAAAAAGCAATGATTCACAAGATTTTTGAAAACGAAGAGATAAAGAATATTTATACAGCATTAGGAGTTAGAATCGGAACTGAAGAAGATTCAAAAGCTTTAAACGTTGAAAAACTGAGGTATCATAAGATTATCATTATGTGTGATGCCGATGTGGATGGCTCCCACATCGAAACATTGATTCTTACTTTCTTATTCCGTTTTATGAAACCATTGGTTGAAGCGGGATATATTTACATAGCAACACCTCCTTTATATCAAGTTAAAAAAGGTGGAAAATCAGAGTATGCATGGAATGAAGATATGCGTGATCGTTTAATTAACGAATTAAAAGGTGGTGGATCTGAATCATCTGTGAATGTTCAACGATACAAAGGTCTTGGAGAGATGAATGCGGAGCAGTTGTGGGAAACTACAATGGATCCTGAAAGAAGAACTCTTCGTCAAGTAACTATTGAAAATGCAGTTGAATGCGATCAAATTTTCTCAATGTTAATGGGGGATGATGTTCCACCAAGAAGAGAATTTATTGAAAAGAATGCAAAATATGCAAAGATTGATATTTGATTCTAACTAATTGTAATTTGAAACGTCCACTAAATGTGGACGTTTTTTTTTGCCAAATTATTTTTAAATGGAACGCAAGTATTAAATTTAAACAGCATCTATATTACCTTAACATTAATCCCACGGTATGAAAAGAATAAGTTTATTAATCGGAATTGTCTGTTTACAAGCGACTTTGTCGTTTTCGCAAGACTTTTATGACAGATCAACAGTACAAACAATTGAAATATTCTTCACAAGTCCTACGTGGGACGCGCAATTAGATGCTTTGGCATCAACTACAGAAGATTATTTGTTGGCAGATTCAGTTCGAATAAATGGTGTTGTATATGATAGTGTAGGAGTCAAGTACAAAGGGAATAGTTCATACAACGCGAATAATAATAAAAATCCTCTTCACATTTCGCTGGACTGGGTGCATGGAAGTTACGATTATCAGGGTTATACAGATGTTAAACTGCAAAATGGCTATCAAGATCCATCAATGATACGAGAAGTACTTTCATATGCAATTTTAGAGCAATACATGGATTGTCCAAAAGCAAATTTTGCGAATGTTTATATCAATAGTACATTAAGAGGTTTGTATTCAAGTGCAGAAAGCATCAATGATAAATTTAATGGTGACCATTTTTATTCTTCTAATGGCTCATTTTTTAAATGCAATCCAATTGGTGGCGCTGGACCTGGAGCTTCTGTTAGCCCAGATTTAAAATACATCAGCTCAGATAGTAGTTCATATGCAAATGGATATGAATTGAAATCAACTTATGGTTGGAATGATCTTGTAGAAATGATTGATACCTTGAATAATAATTTTACTGCGATAGAAAGTATTTTAGATATTGATAGAGCAATTTGGATGCTTGCTTTTAATAACGTTTTAGTGAATTTGGATTCTTATTCAGGCGCTTTTAGACAAAATTATTATTTGTACAAGGATTTGAATGAGCGTTTCTTGCCTATTGGTTGGGATTATAACATGAGTTTTGGAGGTTTTCCAGGTGGTACAGGTTCTGGACCTTATACTGCGACTACTTTAGACCCGATGTCAAACAGTACCTCAACTATTCATCCTTTAATTGTAAAAATACTTGGTAATGCGCAATATAAAAGAATGTACATGGCCCACGTTCGAACAATCGTTCAAGAAATGTTTGCCTCTTCAGCATATGTGACAACTGCAAACACACTTCGAACAACCATCGATGCATCTGTTCAAGCTGACCCGTATAAATTTTTCACTTACACTCAATTTCAAAATGGGTTAACAACTGCCGTTACAACAGGTGGTCCTGGTGGATCTATTCCTGGTATTCAAGCGTTAATGGATGCTAGAGCAACATTTTTTAGTACGAATTCTAATTACATATTAGTGGCTCCAGTGATTTCAGCTTATGCGTCAAGTGTAGCTTCTCCAACTTATGGTCAAACTATAAGCATAACAGCTACATGTTCGAATGAAATGAATGTCTATTTAGGATATAGAATGGATACACCGTTAAAATTCACTCGTGTTCAAATGTTTGACGATGGAGCTCACAACGATGGCGCTGCAGGTGATCAAGTTTATGGTGCTTCAGTTACATTAAATTGCGTAATGCTAGAGTATTATATCTATGCTGAAAATGCAAATGCTGGATTATTTAGTCCACAACGAGCAGAACATGAGTATCATACTTTGATGGTTACTTTGCCGGCACCAATTGTTGGACAAGTTGTTGTGAATGAACTAATGGCTGATAATACAAATTCCGCTTTAGATCCTAATGGCGAAAGTAACGATTGGATTGAATTATACAATACAACTTCAACTGGATTGAATTTAAGTGGTCTTTATCTATCTGATGACATTTTTAATTTAACGAAATGGAAATTTCCAGCGGGAACAGGAATTACGGCAAACGAATATTTAATTGTTTGGGCTGATAATGATACCTTACAATCTGGTTTACATGCAAATTTCAAATTAGGAATCAATGGTGAATCGGTAATAATCAGTGATGGTGTTACAGTTTTAGATGGAATAGATTTCCCTATTCAAACTACTGATGTTGCTTATGCGCGCTGTCCAGACGCTGGAACATTTACTTATGGTAATCCTACATTTGGAGTTTCAAATAATTGTTTCTTGTCAATAAGTGAGGGTTTGTTGCCATTAAATGTTTCTGTTTATCCTGTTCCAACAAGTGGGAATGTCTTTATTTCTTCCCATGAAGAAGGAAAGCTGACAGTTCAAATAATTGATCTTCAAGGTCGATTATTGTACGAAACTTTAACGCAAGAGCAAATTACTGAAGTACCATCTATGAATTGGAATTCAGGTTATTACACAATTAGAATTTTATCAGAAAATAATAAAGTGACAACCATTCCATTTATCAAGGAATAGAAAATTGTTATTCAAAAAAAATCCCGATTGTGATGCAATCGGGATTTTTTTATGTAAGATTTTTTATTGTTTTATTATTTTAAATGAACCTTGTTTTTTATCTGTCGATATTTTAATAAAATATACACCATGATCACAAGATTCAACTGAAACATTTGCAATATTGTTTCCGTTTCCTCTTTGAATTAATCTTCCTCTAGTATCTAATAATTCATAATTGAATTCTCCCGGAAGTTCTATTGTAAAAGAACTTGTAGCTGGATTAGGATAAATATTGATGTTTGTGAAAATTTGCTCATCAATTCCTGCGCACATATCAACATTAACATATACTGTTGCCTGACAAGTTCCGTCCGAAACAATACATGAATATTGGTTTTGTGCCGCAGGGGAAACCGATATTGAAGCTGTTGATCCAATAACAGTTGAACCATCATACCAAGTATATATAGTGCCTCCGCCGGCAGTTAAAATAGCAGTTTCGCCAGGGCAAATCGTAGTGCTTGAGCTTATTGTTGCAATTAATTCAGTAGAATTTGAGACTACTTTAGTATAAGTTTTCTCACAATTATCTCCCGGTGTTTTAATATAAACAGTATAAGTACCAGAAGCTAGATTGTTGAAGATATTCCCTGTTTGAAAATTAATGCCATCTAAGCTGTAACTGTAGTTGGGTGTGTTTCCTCCTGTAGCGCCAGAAATTGTTATTATTCCATTATTGTTACCGCAAGTGGTATTTGTAGAAGTGACTGTAGCTGAAGGTTTTGCATCAATAATAATTGGAAGATATAAGCCATCCGTCATACAAGATCCATCTGCAAAAAGATAAATTCTTCTGGTTCCAACAGTGTTAAAAGTGAAAGTGTTTCCAGCTACAAAACTTTCAGAATAGAAAATTGTTGGAGGAGAAACATCATTTGTTACATACCAATAATAATTAGTGGCGTTTGTTGATGATGATCCATTTACCAATACTTGTCCACCAGCACAGATTTCATCCTCAGAATATGAAAAATCAGCAACTGGTGCAGGACCATTCGAAGTTAATGCGTCAACCCATAAACTGGTTTTGAAAGTTGCATTTAAATCAGATGGTAAATGCCATGCTGAACTATAATAAATTTTTGTAGTATTTGCGCCCGTTGCTGTAACACCGTTTCTATAGTCAAAATCAACGCAATATAATCCAATTGTATCTTGTGGTGCCCCATAAAACAATTCAAAACTGACCCAAAAATTACCTACTACAGTTGGGGGGGAAGTAAAGTCAAACTCATTATAAAAACCAGCTTGCATATCAGCAATGTACATTGTGTCGGTTACCATAGCAGCTGCATTAGTACTT
>JBEAUV010000112.1:0-8907 GCA_041161265.1 Bacteroidota bacterium
CTTATACAGGAGTATTAGGTGGAACACTTTGGGTGTTACTCATTAATGTTCTAGTTTTCAAATTAGTTGACGGGAAAATCGTTAAGAAAGCAACTAAAAAAACTCAACGTACTTTACTTATCCAACTAATAGTCATTCTGTTTATTCCTATTATCATTTCCCAAATTCAATACTATTCATATAGTGAGAAATCAAATCCTATTGAGGTAGTTGTTTTACAGCCGAATATTGATCCATACAATGAGAAATTTGTTTCGTCATTAGAAAGTCAATTGAAAAAATTGTGCGATTTGGCAGATCCGTTAGTGACAAAGTCAACTGATATAGTAATAGCACCTGAAACAGCTATTAGCCAAGGGTTTTACGAAGAAGATTTGCATTTAATGCCCTTCTACAAGTATTTAATCCTGCGAAAAAAGAAATGGGGAAATGTGGCATTTTACACTGGTGCTTCTACCGCACGTTTTTTTGAAAACAAACATTCGCATGCTTCACGTAAGTTAGAAGGAGGACCTGGATATTATGAAAGTTACAATAGTTCCTTGTTAATGGATGAAGAGAATGTTTCAACTTTTTTACATAAATCAAAACTTGTTTTAGGCGTTGAAAAAATTCCATTTTCAAGTTGGTTACCTTTTTTAGAAGAACTTTCTATTAATAATGGCGGTACTTCTGGAACTCTTGGAATTGAGAAAGAACCAAAAGTTTTAAGCACAGCGAAAATTAAATTTGCCCCATCCATTTGCTATGAATCTATTTATGGAGAATTCATTGGGACACAATGTAAAAAAGGAGCTCAAGTCATTTTTATCATTACCAATGATGGTTGGTGGGGAAATACACCCGGTTACAAACAACACATGAGTTTTGCACGCTTAAGAGCAATTGAAAACAGAAGATCTGTAGCTCGTTCAGCAAACACAGGAACAAGCTGTTTCATCAACCAAAAAGGAGATATAATAGAACAATCTAATTGGTGGAAACCGACGGCATTAAAACAAAAAATCAACCTGAACAATGACATCACGTTTTATTCCACATTCGGTGATTTGCTTGGTGAATTTCTTGCTTTTATTTCATTTGGGTTGCTTTTCGCAACAGTTTTTAGGTATTTTAAACGACCTTAATCCTTATTCGTTAAACTTCAAAATACCAAAACGTTCCTTTTTGCCGTAAACGGCGTAAAGTAACATTTCATTCGTTTTGTAATCGATGTGAAACATTTTAGGAACTGCTAACGCTGTTATTTCTTGTCGGTCGAAGAACGTTTTTCGAGAAATTGAGCCATCTCCTAAATCAACTTCAACAATTGCAACAACATTCTTTTTCTTTCCGAAATTTGCTGGGTATGTTTTATCAGCATCCAAAAATTTACCTTGCTCGTCATAATTCTTTACATTATCATTGAAAATAAAACACAACTTACCATTGTCAACAAAACGCGCATAAGAACTATATGGACCATCATCATTTGTAGAAACTTGATATTTGTTCAACTTTTTCAACCAATCAAAACCTCCATCAACACCAACTTTAAATGCAATGATATCGTTGTAGTAATAAGTATATGTGGTAGTTGTTGCACCTGTTTTAGGGTCTCTATACTGTGTTACAACTACATAATATTGTTCTAATGAACCAACAACACTTCCATCTTTTAATACTTCCGTTTGACGCATTACATAATTATACAATTGTGGTTCACCTTTTCCTTTTTGTTCTTTTTTATTGGCTTTCTCTTTTTGTCGGTCAGACCAGTCTTGTGTTATAAAATCCTTTCCAAATTTCTCAAAACCTTCATCAATTATCTCTTGTTTATCGAAGTTTGTACGCATATAAAACAACCCAGTTACACCTGCTTTTCCTTGATCCCCATAAACTCCAGTAAACGTAAAAATTCTATCGTTATCAGAGTTCATTGTCATCGCTTCTACCCTTTTGCCCTCAAGATCTAAAGTGAAATCTTCCAAGTTTTCTGGGGTGATATGCAATATATGCATCGCTTTGTAATTCAAATAATTCTTAAATATCTTCTTCTCCTCAGCAGGCTCAAATTCTGTTACCGAAATAAAATAATCACCTGTGTTCGAAAGATAATGTTGATTTATTGTTGAAAGTTTCCCTTCGTATGGCAATCTGTAATCACCATCTGAAACTTCATTTAATTCGCTGTCGAAAATTTTAAATCCATATTTATCTTTCTCTTCTTTCTTACCTGGAATTTCCCAAACAACTCCAAAAAATTCATTATCTCTTGAACTAATAGCATTAAAAAATCCTTTTGATTTTCCTTTTTCCAATTCATAATGAGCCAATTCTTTTGACGGCCCTTTTGGCAACATGTCTTTTCCATATTCTTGCATGAAAAAATGATTCGCACCTTCTTTCTTATCTGAAAGAAAAACGATTAATTTTTCACCAACAACTTGTGCTCCTTCGAAATTTGCCATTCCGCCATCCGCTTTCATTTCCAATTTGCCAGTTGCAGTAACAGCAAAATTTTCATGGTTAGAAAACTTATAAGAACCTAATAAAAAACCGCCAGACCATCGTAACGCATAAAAATCTTTACCAGCTCTTGGAAGTATTGAAACCATTCTTCCAGTTCCTTTTTCCATGATTCCCCATTCAATGTCATATCCTTGACTAAAAACAGTTGTAAGTGTTGTAATACAAACTAATAAGAGTGTGGTTTTCATAGGATGTTTTTAAGATACTAATTGAATTCCTGTAAAATTTTCTGGAGTAATATTCTTTAATTCGAGCTTTAAACTATCCGATATTGGAAGTGAATCTACAAATTCATGAACAGATTCTTTCGATACCGCTTCATTTTTTCGTGTTAATCCTTTTAATGCTTCATAAGGTTTAGGAAAACCTTCTCTGCGCAAAATTGTTTGGATTGCTTCTGCCACAACTGCCCAATTATTAGCCAAATCTTTTTGGAAAGCTGCTTCATTTAACAATAGTTTTTCTAGCCCTGCATACGTCGATTTTATAGCAATAAATGTATGAGCGATAGGCATTCCAACTGTTCTCAATACAGTTGAATCTGTTAAATCTCTTTGTAATCTTGAAACTGGAAGTTTTGCTGCTAAATGTTCAAAAAGTGCATTTGCAATTCCAATATTCCCTTCAGAATTTTCAAAATCAATTGGGTTAACTTTATGCGGCATTGCTGATGATCCAATTTCACCTTCCTTCAATTTTTGTTTAAAATACTCCATTGAAATGTAAGTCCACATGTCACGATCTAAATCCAAAATGATTGTATTGATACGTTTCATGGTGTCAAAAAGCGCAGCTAAATTATCGTAGTGTTCAATTTGAGTAGTTGTTTGACTTCTATCCAATTTAAGAACCGTATTTACAAACTTGTTAGCAAAAGCTACCCAATCATGATTTGGAAAAGCAACATGATGCGCGTTTAAATTACCTGTTGCGCCGCCAAATTTCGCGGAAAACGGAACAGCTTTAAGTTGCTTTAATTGAATAGACAATCTTTCTGAAAAAACTTTAATTTCCTTGCCTAAACGAGTTGGAGAAGCAGGCTGTCCATGAGTTCTTGCAAGCATTGGAATATCCTTCCAAGTGTTTTGTAAAGATTCCAATTTGTCAATTAATTTTTCAATCAACGGATAATATTGCTCTGTCAATGCTTCATTTAAAGACAAAGGAATAGATGTATTATTGATATCTTGAGATGTTAAACCAAAATGGACAAACTCCAAATAATCAGTTAAACCAAGTCCTGTCAATTTTTCTTTTAGGAAATATTCTACTGCCTTTACATCATGGTTGGTAACTTTTTCAGTTTCTTTAATCCAATTCGCATCATTTTCTGAGAAATTGGAATACAATCCGCGTAACGCAGAAAAAGTATCCTTTGGAAATGATTTTAAAGGTTCAATTCCAGATTCTACCAAAGCAATGAAATATTCTACTTCAACTAAAACTCTATATTTTATAAGTCCAAATTCTGAGAAATACGGTTGTAATTCTTTTGTTTTTGCTTGATATCTTCCGTCTATAGGAGAAATTGCTGTCAAACCGCTGAATTCCATTTTAATTTAATTAGATGATTTATAACCTTTTGTGGTACTTTTTTACTTTAAAATGCAAAGATAACAAAAGCGTAAGTATTCTTGGTCTTATAGCCTCAGTTTGATTATTTTTGAATATGAAATTTCTATCCCATTTTTTCTTCGGACTGAAAAGTTATTGGAAAGCCATACTTTTCATTAAAGAACAAAGATTCTATTGGTATATTTTGATTCCAGCAATCTTCATGCTCGGTATTTACAAAATTGGTGCGCTTATTCATGATAGAACTTTTGTTCCTCAGGTAGACAACATGAATGAGATTGTTTGGCAAATGATTCAACTACTTTTTGAAATTTCAGTTGCTTTGCTCTTAATGAACTTCGCGAAATACGTCGTTGTTATCATTCTGTCGCCACTTTTAGCTCACATAAGCCAGAAAACAGAACGCATATTGACTGGGAATAAATATCCATTTGATTTAAATCAATTTTTAAACGATATTAAACGAGCAATTCGAATAGCGCTGAGAAACTTTATTTGGCAATATTTATTCTTTCTTTTAATTTTCTTAGTCTCAATGATTGGCTGGAAAGATCCGAAAAGTTCACCTGTAATCTATTCAATTTTTGTCATTGCTTTTTATTATTACGGTTTTAGTTTCATCGATTATGTCAATGAGAGAAGAAAATTAAACATTGACGAAAGCATCCTTTTTGTAAGACGACATAGTGGTTTTGCAATTGCAATAGGACTCATTTATTCGTTATTGATTCTTGTTCCAGTAGATATACATGTGATTTTCAATTTATCTGGCTTTAAACAAAATGGTTTCTTCTTTGGGTTGGGTGAATTTGTTTTACATATTGCGCTTTGGGGTTCTGCCTCGGCAGCACCAATTTTAGCCATTGTAGCGTCAACAATTGGGATGAATGAACTTGCTGACTTAAAATCCATCAGGAAGTCAAAGTAAAAAAACTGAAACACAGCAAAATAGTAGCGCTCAAATTTCCTTGAGACGTAAAAATTGCTTTCTTTTGTAAATTCTTTTAAAGAATATAACGATCACGCAATTCAGAAAACTATGTTTAAAATTTGTTTTTCCTTGTTTTTATTGGTTTTAACCACTCAAACACTTTTTTCAAGAGATTTTATTACGCCTCCAGATACTGTGAGTAGTATGGTTGATAAAACAGCGGCCCTCTTAATGATTGAAGAAGGAAAGACACAGTTTAATGAAGGAAAAGTGCGTGATGCCTTGGTGAAATTTAGAGAAGCAGCAGTAAAAGATCCATACACTTGGAGAGCTCCTTATTGGGTTAGTCAATGTCACTATGCCATGAATAACTATGGGTTAGCATTAAAATACGCTAGTGAGGCAGTAAAGTTAGACGATAATGAGATTGATGCAGATGTATATGAGTTACTTGGTAGATCATGCCACCGAATCGGGAGCCTTGATTCAGCAATCGTTAATTACAACATTGCCATTACAAAATTATCACCTCTTCGTGCTAAAGATTTACAATTGCAACTGAGAATTGAGCAATGTATGTTTGCTAAAGCTGAATTTGCCGGTCCAAACAAATCAAAACGAGAGGATATTAAGACATTAAATTCAGGTTACAGTGACTATTGCCCAATCATTACTGGAGATGGAAAATCATTCTATTTTACTTCAAGAAGAAGTGACACAAAAGGTGGTAGTATGAATCCAGATGATCAAGAATTTTTTGAAGACACTTATTATGCTCAATGGAATGAAGAAACGAAGGATTGGGATAGTTTAACCAATGAATTGGGTCGAATTAATTCTGACGGTTTTGATGCGATTACATTTATTTCTAGAGATGGACTTCAGGGCTTAATGACAGTGAACACAACAGCTACAAACGCTAAAAAAACAACCAAAGGTTCCGATATTTTTACATTTGAAATGAGTTCAAAAGGAAAATGGTCAACACCAAAAAGAATTAGTAGTAAGTCTGTGAACACCTCTTTCTTTGAAGGTTCTGCAACAATGACGACTGACGGAAATACAATGTATTTTGTTTCTGACCGAAAGGGAGATAAAAGCTCAACAGATCTTTATGTTTCACAAAAAGTTGGGAAATCTTGGGGAGAAGCAAAAGCATTACCATTTACTATCAATACAATAGGAAGAGAAACAACTCCATTTATCTCAGGCGACGGACGATATTTATTCTTTAGCTCTGATGGTCATCAAGGTATGGGAGGATTAGATATTTATGTTGTTGAGAATTTAGGTTCAACATGGGGAACACCAATAAATTTAGGAATTATCGTGAATACTGTTAATAACGATTCTCATTTTCAATATTATCCTGAAATGAAAAAGGCCGTAATGTCAAGTTTTGAAATTATTGGTCAAAAAGCAAGTATGGATTTATACGAAGTGGACATGACAAACTTTGTTATTCCAACAGGGAAATAATGAACTTTATGGAAATGAGGGTGTAAGTGCATCCTGAAAGCACCACCTTTCAAGTGGTGCTTTTTTATTAATCAAATATTTAAACTATGAAAACAACTATTCTCTTTGTATTAATTTCAATTTTTTCTTTTGGTCAAAAAGACATTACACTTCCTTCTGAAATTAAAAAAGTAACAGTATTCTTCCAAGGTGCGCAGGTTGAACATCAAAAA
The DNA here is from genome assembly GCA_041161265.1 of Bacteroidota bacterium. Lineage (GTDB taxonomy): Bacteria > Bacteroidota > Bacteroidia > Flavobacteriales_D > Crocinitomicaceae > M0103. The sequence goes on from JBEAUV010000112.1 coordinate 6,709, forward strand.
TCATCTGATTTAAAACCTGGAAAACAAGAAATTATTTTTGAGAAATTGACAGATTTTTTAGACCCAAATTCGGTTCAAGTAAAAGCAATTGGTGATTTAACAATCCTTTCTGTTCGAACACGCAAGAACTACGAAGATTTAAAAATGTCCAACGAAGAAATTACAAGTTTGAATGCCAAAAAACACAAATTGGAATTACAAGATCAAGTTTTAAGAGATGAATACGACATTTTAGCTTTAGACAAAAATTTACTTTTGAAAAATCGCGATTTGAAAGGAAATGCTGATGGTTTAAAAGTTTCTGAATTAAAAGAAGCTTTTGCATTCATGCATTTGAAACTTACCGAAATCAATACACGCCAATCTGCTATTTATAATCAATTGGAAGATTTAAGTAAAGAAATGAATCGTATTGAGCAAGAAATTACAAGTCAACGCAGTAAACCGGTTACCAACTTCACAGAAATAATCGTTGAAGTAGACGTTGAAAAAGCAACTAAAGGAGAATTTTTCTTTACATATATAACACCAAATGCATCATGGAAACCTTATTATGACATGAGAAGTGATGGCATTGGTCAACCGGTTCGTTTAGAAGCAAAAGCATTAGTGAGTCAAACATCAGGTATTTCTTGGAACAACGTTGATTTGGTGCTTTCGACAAATGATCCTTATGAAAATTCTAAAGAGCCAACTTTGAATCCTTGGTATTTGACGTATTACAATTATCCTCCGCAGAAACAAGTATACCAGCGTCAGATACCTCAAAATGATTATTCAGGGGAAAAATTACGTGGTGAAGTAATAGATGCTTCGACCGGTGAACCATTGCCTTTTGCAAAAATCTCTTTTCCGTCCAATCCAAACGTTAGCGCAGTTACAGACTTTGATGGTAAATTCGAGGTGATTGTTCCTAGAGGAGAAATTTTTGTTTCTGCAAATTATGTTGGTTACAACACTGTTCAATTAGGTATTACTGCTCCATATTTAAAATTCTTCATTCATTCTCAAGAATTGGTTTTAGAAGAAGTACAAATTTCAGCTGAAAGTTATGATTATGAACCTCAATATTCTAAAAATCTTTCAGCAATCTCAGTTGATGATATTAGCTATATGAGTTCACGAAGAGAAAGTAAAAAAAGAAAAGCGGACAAAGATTACGGTGGCGCCTATGTCGACGGAATTGCTATTCGTGGTTCACGTGCAGAAAGCACAGTGTATTCTGTAAATGCTACAAGTATTGCAACACAAAAAGATTTAAGAATGGAATATGCCATTCAATCTAAATTTACAATTCCTTCTGATGGTATTGATCATCGGGTTCAAATTGCAACGTATGAATTGCCAGCTAAGTACGAATACCATGCTGCGCCAAAAATGGATCCATCTGTTTATCTTGCTGCTCAAGTATCAGGCTGGGAAAAATTGAATTTATTGAATGGTGAATCGAATTTATATTTCGATGGAACATTTATTGGAAAGACTTACATTGATGTTAATTCAACGAAAGACACCTTATCCTTCTCTTTAGGGAAAGACAACAAAATTCAAATTGAACGCAAACGTATTCAAGAAAAAAGTACAAATAGAACAATTGGTTCACGTCAAAAGTTTGAAGTTAGTTGGGAAATCAAGGTTAAAAATAATGGTGGAGCAGCAATTCCAATTATTATAAAAGACCAATTCCCGATTTCAACAAATAACGACATCAAATTAAAAAATGGTGATTATACAGATGCTAAATTGGATGAAAACACAGGAATTTTAACTTGGAATTTCTTGTTGAATTCTACTCAGAGTAAATCATTGCTATTCAATTATTCAGTTGATTATTTGCACGGAAGTGTCTTATACATTGAATAATACAACTCTACTTTTCAACTCAAAACCGGCTCAAAAAGTCGGTTTTGTTGTTTTATACATTCACGTTCACAAGAAATAGTACTTTTGTTGCATGAACAGGTATTTTATTAAGATTTCTTACAAAGGCACAAATTATTTCGGCTGGCAACGTCAACCAAAAGAAATTTCTGTACAAGAGGTTATTGAAAATACCCTTTCAAAAATGTATTCCTTAAAGCCAATAACAATTCTTGGTTGCGGCAGAACAGATACAGGCGTTCATGCAAAAGAATATTTCTTTCATGTCGATTTAGAACCGATAGACTCCATTGATCAGTTTGTTTTCAAGTTGAATCG
>JBEAUV010000113.1:0-8897 GCA_041161265.1 Bacteroidota bacterium
GCCAAATCACAATACATAATTCGCAATTCATAATTAATAGTGTATCTTTGCGGCAAATACAGAATTTCCTTTAGATAATACAAAGTCATTTTCTGACAACAAAATATAGATGCATTTTAACGAATTAAACATAATAGATCCAATTCTAAAAGCAATTGAAGAAGAAGGATATACAACGCCTACACCAATACAAGAACAAGCGATTCCGTTAGTTTTAGAAGGGAATGACCTAATGGGTTGTGCGCAAACGGGAACTGGAAAAACAGCAGCTTTTTCTATTCCTATTCTTCAACTGTTAAGTCAGAACAAAGAATATACTGGAAAAAAGAAAATCAGAGCATTGATTGTAACTCCAACTCGTGAGTTGGCAATTCAAATTGACGAAAGTTTAAAGGCTTATGGCCGACATGCAGGATTAAGAAGCACTGTTATTTTTGGTGGTGTTAATCAAAACAAACAAACGGGCGTATTACAAAATGGAGTTGATATTCTTGTTGCAACACCAGGTAGATTGCTAGACTTAATGACGCAAGGATTTATTTCTATTCGTGATGTCGAGATTTTTGTCTTGGATGAAGCAGATCGTATGTTAGACATGGGATTCATACATGATGTCAATAAATTGATTCGTGCATTGCCTGAAAAACGTCAAAACTTATTTTTCTCTGCGACAATGGCGCCTGAGATTTTGAAATTGGCAAGTACGATTCTTCGTGATCCAATTCGCGTTGAAGTGACTCCAGTTTCTTCGACAGCAGAAATTATTAAACAATCATTGTATTTCGTTGATAAAGGAAATAAAAATGCTTTGTTAGTAGATGTTTTAGCTGAGCAACCAGCGACATCTGTTTTAGTTTTTACTCGAACAAAACATGGTGCAGATAAGGTGGTCAAGCATTTAGCAAAACACGGAACAAAAGCAGAAGCAATTCACGGAAATAAAAGCCAAAATAATCGTCAACGTGCTTTGAGTAATTTCAAAGACAAAACGATTCGAGTTTTAGTTGCCACTGATATTGCTGCTCGTGGAATTGATGTCGAAGAAATGGAATTGGTAATCAATTTCGAATTGCCAAACATTTGTGAAACGTATGTTCATAGAATCGGTAGAACGGGTAGAGCAGGGAATAAAGGAACTGCTATATCATTCTGTGATTATGAAGAAAAAGCTTATTTAAAAGATATTGAAAAGTTGATTCATACAACAATTCCTGTTGTGGAGAATCATCCTTATCCGATGGAAGTGTTTGTAATTGAAAAGAAAGAACAACATCAACGTCCACCGCGTCCTTCTAGAAACGGAGCAAATGCAAAACCAACCCCAAGAGGAGAGCAAAAACAAGCTTCTGCAAAAAATAAGGGAAAGAAAACGTGGTTTGGTAAAGGGGATAGATATTGATAATAAGTTGCTAGTTGCAAATTACAAGTTGTTAGAAAAGGATTGAACCGAATTTCTTTCTGAAAAATAGTCGTTGAATGAAGTAAGCTATACTTTAGACTATTTTCAACTATAAACTATAAGTTTTAAAATCAGAACTCGCAACTAATAACTCGCAACTTGTAATTTTTTAAAAATAAAGCCATTCTCAACAACAAGGTCGCTTTCAACATTATTCGTATAAAGTGACCCTGTTCCTAATCCTTGAGGAAGTACATTGTTATATTCTCCTGCCAATTGACAAATTGCATTTAATCCAATATTAGATTCTAATGCGGATGTCAACCACCAAGGAATAGTTCGTTCTTCTGCCAATTGAATCCATTCTTGAGTTCCAGAAATTCCACCATGCAAACTTGGTTTTAGAATGATGTATTGCGGACGAATAGTTTCTAGAAGTTCAATCTTATTAGAAAGATCTTCAATCCCAATCAATTCTTCATCTAGAGCAATGGGTGTTGGAGTATCTGCACAAAGTTTTTTCATTTCTATCCATTGACCAGCTTGTATAGGTTGTTCGATTGAATGAATATCCAATTCTGCCAGTTGTTTTAAAACTGATTCTGCCTGATGAGGTGTAAATGACCCATTTGCATCAACCCTAAGTGTAATTTCATTTTTTGAATAACGATTTCTGATTGATTGAAGTAGTTTCAATTCTGTTTCAAAATCTATTGCACCAATTTTCATTTTGAGTGTAGAAAATCCTTCTTTCAGTTTTTGTTCAATTTGCTCGTTCATGAAGGATTCATCTCCCATCCATATTAATCCATTGATAGGAAGCATGCGCTTTCCATGCGTGAAATCATTGTCGAAGAGGATTCCTATTCCGCCATTTTGTAGATCAAGTAATGCCGTTTCAACTCCAAATTTTATCGAAGGAAACGATTTGACTGTGGATAATCCATGCTCTACGCTCCATGTTCCATGTTCCAATTCTTCACATGCCTCTTGAATTTTTTTCTCAAAACTCTCACTATTCTCAAAATCTGGTGATAATCCTTCAATAATACTGATTTCGCCAATTCCAGTTATTCCGCCTTCCGTTAACTTAAGAATCCAACTGTTTTTAATATCCATAATTCCACGACTCGTTCCAACTGGTCGTTTGAAGTGTAATTCTAATTTTGTGAAAGTAGCTTTCATACTTAAATCATCAAGCCAATCGCCGTCAAAACAGCAATACCAAAAGTACTTAGTGCAACTTTCTTCAATTCAGGATCAAAATCTTTCGGATTTTTTGTTTTCATCACTTTTTGTAAATGAAGAATGAGGATAATTGCTGGAAGTAAACCTATAAAAGCAAGAGTATGGTTGATTGATACCAGGAACATCACGTGACAAATTATTCCTCCAAGTATTAAAAAAGTATGATATAGCTTCGCCCAATCATGACCAATTTTAACAACCAATGTGTTCTTACCAGATTTTGAATCATTCGTTCGGTCGCGCATATTGTTTAAATTCAAAACTGCAGCGCTTAATAATCCAATAGAACAAGCAGGCAACAGAATAAGCCAATCAATTGACTTGGCATAAAGTGGATAAACACCTAAAACGCTTACAATTCCAAAAAACAAAAAAACCATTATATCACCAAGCCCATAGTAGCCGTATGCTTTTTTGCCAATAGTATAGGTTATTGCAGCGAAAATGCAAGCGACTGCTAATCCAATATAGAACCATAAAATAGAAAGTGGAAGGTTCGTTGTTCCAATATAAATTAAATTTCCTGCAGAAAGTAAACTAACGATTGAAGTTATAACAACTGCATTTCTCATTTCGTTTTTAGAAATTAAGCCAGATTGAACTGATCTCATTGGGCCTATTCTGTCTTTGTTATCAGTCCCTTTGACACTATCGCCTAGATCGTTTGCTAAATTGGAAACAATCTGAAAAAGTACAGTTGTTAGCAGAGATAAAAGAAAAATATTCCAGTCCCAATAACCATTGAACTTTGCAATTGCTGACCCAATGATAATTCCAGATAAGGATAAAGGCAGTGTTCTTAATCGAAGAGCTTTAATCCAAGCTTGTGATTTTGTCATAAAACAAAGTTAATCGAACAATTTTAATTTCTCTTTATTGATTTAAATATTCTGTATTCTTACATTAAATTGTGCGCACATAGTAAAAATATGTATCTTCGAATCATGGAATCTACAAGATCAAAACCAGAATTATGTGAATTATTGCACATAGATTTCCCGATAATCATGGCGCCTATGTTTCTCGTTTCTAATAAAGAAATGATCATTGAAGCTATTAAATCAGGTATTACAGGAGCAATTCCAGCACTTAATTTTAGGTCAACTGATGAATTAAGACAGGCAATTCAAGATATTAAAAAAGCTGTGAAAGGTCCATTTGGAATTAACTTGATTGTCAATAATTCTAATTTTTTATACCGTGAACAGTTGAAAGTATGCTGTGAAGAAAAGATTGATTTCATTATAACATCTTTGGGTTCTCCTGAAGAAACAATTATTGAAGCACACAAAGCAGGAATAAAAGTTTTTTGTGATGTAACAAATGTCAAATATGCTTTAAAGGTTGAAGAATTAGGAGCCGATGCACTAATTGCTGTGAACAAAGAGGCTGGTGGACATGCTGGAAATATTTCATACAAAGAGTTAATACCTCAATTAAAAAAAGCCTGTAAAATTCCCGTTATTTCAGCTGGGGGTGTTGGTTCTGGAAGTGGAATCAAAGAAATGTTGAGTTTAGGAGCTGCAGGATTATCGATGGGGAGTATTTTTATAGCTTCAAATGAGGCGGGTGTATCAAATGAGTACAAGCAAGCATGTGTCGATTATGGCGCAAAAGATATTGTAATGACGACAAAATTGTCTGGCACACCATGTTCTGTAATCAATACTCCTTATGTTCAAGAAATTGGAACAACACAAAATTGGCTGGAAAAATTATTGAGTAAAAATAAACGTTTGAAAAAATGGTTTAAGGCTTTTACCTTTTTTAAAGGAATGAAAAGTTTGCAAAAAGCCGCATTTGGTTCAACATATAAAACTGTTTGGTGTGCAGGACCTTCAATTGAATATGTGCACGAAATTAAACCAATCAAGGACATAGTAGAACGTTTGAAATCTGAATATGAGCAAGCCAATTAAAATCATTTCAATTCGCAAAATGCGATGGATGCTATTTCTATTGGGCTTTTTTAAAATTCCGCTGGTTGGATTCATAAAGCCTAAATTAATTTCAATAGATGAAAATAAGGTATGCGTCAAAATCAAATTGCGTCGCAGAACTAAAAATCATTTGAATTCCATGTATTTTGGCGCTTTAGCTGTTGGAGCGGATATTGCCGGAGGAATTCATGTCTTTTATTTTGCGGAACTATCCAATTTGAAAGTATCATTTGCTTTCAAAGGAATGAAAGCAGATTTTATCAAAAGAGCAGAAAGTGATATTCTTTTTGAGAGTAATCAGGGTGAAATTGTTCGAAATGCCATAAACTTAAGCGCCGAAACAGGGGAAAGAGTGAACGAAACAATAAATGTAATTGCCTTAGACCAAAATCAAGAAATAGTCGCAACATTTGAAATGATTGTATCGGTGAAAGTGGCTCCTTCAATGTCTTAATATTCTAAAGTCTTGCAGTCCTACTCTCTATTGCTTACATTTGACCCAAATTTTAGAAAATGCAAATAATTTCTGCTTTAGAATTGCATGAAGCCATGCAAAAAGGTCAAGAATTCGAAATAGTTGATGTTCGTGAGCCTTACGAGTATGATGCTTGTAATATTGGTTCTGTTCATATACCAATGGGTGAAATTTGCAATAGAATTGCCGATCTGCCAAAAGACAAAAACATTGTTATTATGTGTCGCTCTGGAAAAAGAGCAGAGGCAGTGGCGAATATTTTAATGACAGATTATTCAATTTCAAATGTTTACATTTTAGATGGAGGTATTTTAGCTTGGAAAGATCAAATTGACTCAACCTTAGACATTGAATAATGGATTTACTTAAATCAATTTTAGACTTTATACTTCACTTAGATGTTCACTTGATTGCAATGATCGAGGATTATGGACTTTGGATATATGCCATATTGTTCCTTATCATTTTCGTTGAAACAGGTTTGGTTATCATGCCACTGCTTCCTGGTGATTCATTGTTGTTTGCTGCTGGAACATTTTGTGCTGGATTTAAGAACGAAGCTGGCGAGTCTGCACATTTAAATATTTGGATTGTTCTTGGATTGTTGATTGTAGCAGCAATTCTAGGAGATGGATTGAATTATTTTTTCGGAAAAAGGATTGGTCTTAAAGTGCTGAAATGGAAAATTAGAGGAAGACAAATTGTTAAACAGAAATACATTGATCAAACTCATGCTTTTTATGAAAAACATGGTCCAAAAACAATAATTATTGCTCGTTTTGTTCCTATTGTTAGAACTTTTGCTCCATTTGTTGCTGGTATAGGAGAAATGAGTTATGCTAAATTTCTGAAATTTAATATCATCGGTGGAGTTTCTTGGGTTCTTAGTTTGACACTTTTGGGCTATTTCTTTGGCAATTTACCAATTGTTCAAGAAAATTTTGAAATTGTGATATTTGGAATTATTGGATTGTCAATTCTTCCGATGATTATCGAAATTATTCGAGCTAAAAGAAAAGCTAACAAAGGATGAAAACCTACGGATTAATAGGTGAAAAATTAGATTATTCTTTTTCTAAAACTTTTTTTGACGAATATTTTAAAAAAAATAGCATCGATGCAGCATTCATTAATTTGGAAATTCCATCGATTGATGCTATCACAGAAGTTTTTAAAAAAGACATTTCGGGTCTAACAGTTACAATTCCTTATAAAGAAACGGTAATACCTTTTTTAGATGAAATAACCTCTGAAGCAAAAGAAATAGGAGCGGTGAATGTCATCCAATTCAAAGACGGAAAAAGAATTGGACATAATTCAGATGCTTATGGTTTTAAACAATCGATAAAACCATTTTTGACAAATCTTCATGAGCGTGCGCTCATTTTAGGAACTGGAGGTGCGTCGAAAGCAGTTGCGCATGTATTTAAAAGTATCGGAATTGATGTGATTTATTGCTCAAGAAATCCAACGGGGTCAAAAGAATTTTCATATGATCTACTGAATGAACACATGGTTAACGCTTGTAAAGTGGTCGTCAATTGCACTCCTTTAGGAACCTTCCCAAATGTTGACGAGTCCATAGAATTTCCATATGAGCACCTTACTAAAGACCATTTGGTAGTCGATTTAATATATAATCCCGCAAAAACAAAGTTTCTTCAAAAAGCAGAAGAAGTTGGAGCTACAATTTTGAATGGAGAATCCATGTTAAAAGAACAGGCGCTTAAAGCGTGGGAAATTTGGAACGAGCAATAGTCAATTTACTTCTTTAAACATAATAGTATGTCCGAATTACTTGACAGAATCTTAGAAGGGGAAAATCAACACCAAGATTTTAAATTCAAAATTGACGATTCTTGTAAAATTGCTAGAACTTTATGTGCTTTTGCAAATACGGAAGGAGGAAGTTTGTTAATTGGAGTTAAAGACAATAGAAAGATTGTAGGCTGTGAACCAAAGGAAGAACTTCAAATGATCGAAATTGCTGCAAAAACCTTTTGTCAACCCGAAGTACGATTTACCTATAAAATATGGCAAGAAGAATTCCGACTCGTTTTGGAAATCATTGTACCTAAATCAAAGCAAATTCCATATAAATCAAAAGATGATAATGGAAGATGGCATCCTTATATTAGAGTTCAAGATCATACCACTGCTGTAAATAAAATCTTAGAATCTGTTTGGAAAGAACAAAGAAAGGCTACATTTAGTCAAAACAAATTGAATCTGGAAGATGGTGATTTACTAAATATAATAAGAGAGGAACAAAAAATTACACTGAGCCAATTATATAAGAAATCAAATTCGCCACTTAGTAAAGTAGATGAAATTGTTGTTAGGCTTATTTGCCAAAATTTTGTTGAAATGAAATTTGAACGTGACGGAGTTTATTATAAATCAAGTGATTTACCGTATTAATTTCATTCAAATTAGACAAGTCTATTTCTTAAAATTTCATAAAAATGTTAATTTCTCGGTTTTTCGTCATATATTTAGAAACATTTTAAATAAGCATAAATAAACATAATTAAATGGGAAGACCAGCTACAAGACCGGCACGACTGAAAAATGGATTTTATATAGAAGTCAAAACACAAGGAAGTAGTGCCATATTAGTTAGAAGAGATACAAGAGAACAAATGCTTCTAGCTGCAGAAGATTACGCACGAACTAAACAAGTTACCATTCGCGGTGAAATGCGAAATGATAAATGGACTGATTAATTAAACTGGGCCTTCTTTGGAAGGCCTTTTTTTATGAATAAATACATACAATTTTTAAAAGGAAAAGCGAGATTCACAATGTGGATCTTAATTTTTTGCGTTCTACTCGTTTCTGTTCCAATTTTTATCAGCACCAATTATAAAATTACAGCAAAAGTCATAGGTATATTTACTGTAATTGCTCTTTCTTACGCGCTTTGGTTATGGCGAACACAAACAATTCGGAAAATTAGTCGAAAATATCGGGTTCGAATTAATCTGAATGATAAGTATTGGTTAAATGAGCACATTCCATTTTATAGGAATTTGTCCACAAAAGATAAAACAATTTTTGAAGATAGAATTGGGCTATTCTTGTCTGAAATTGTTGTTTCTGAGGTAGACAAAAATGTTCCTGATAAGTCAACCTGTTTTTACGTCGCTTCTTCTGCTATCATAACTTTCTGGGGATTGCCTTATTGGAATTATGGAGAACTTAGTGAGGTATTAATTTATCCTGAGAATTTTAATCAACAAAATGAAATCATTAAGCACGGAATGGTTCAAGGCAAAATTCACCAAGGGGGTTTAATGGACTCAACAATGATATTGTCATTACCCGCATTAATTAATGGTTTTAAAATGTTAGACGGGCAAAATGTCGGTATACACGAATTTTCGCACTTATTGGACAAGCAAGACAATGAAATTGATGGCTTGCCTTTTATGTTTGATGAGGAAAATAGGAAATTGTGGACGCAATTCGTCGAAATTGAATTAAGGAAGAAAGATCATCCATCAAAAATTAATAAATACGCATTTACAAATGACGAAGAATTTTTCGCAGTTGTCATGGAGACATATAGAGAGTTGCCGAATCGCTTAAATAAAAAGTATCCTGAATTGTATCAAATTCTGGATTCTTATCTAAACAATTGAAATAATTTTCGTTTCCAATCTTAAGCTTTTCAGGGAGTTAAGGCTTGATTTTTATTTTTTCAAAAAAAGATTGTTGAAAACCCTTGTTAAAGTAAAAAGAGTATCTATCTTTGCACCCCCGTTACAACGGTATGGGGATTTGAGATTAAAAGTTTGATAAGCGAGAATATATTTTGAATTTGGAGTTTGGT
>JBEAUV010000114.1:0-8866 GCA_041161265.1 Bacteroidota bacterium
ACGAGCACAAGGATTAACGGTAAATAGTCAAGTTGACGAACGAAAAGATTTTAATAGGTCAGCTTATGGAGCATCCCGTTTAATAAGTCGCGTTTGCATTCCTGAAGCTAAAAGAATTTTGAATGCGCATCATTTAACATACAATGAATCAGATTTATGGTTTCGGTTGTTCGTGTTACATGTGTATCACGCAGGTTCAATGAATGTGAGTGCGGTTGTCAATAAAATCAATCCGACAGTTGGAAGTCAAGAATTGATTACTCAGATGTGGCAAACTACCGCAGCTGACTTTGGAAATAACTCCCAAAATTATACGCAATTGGCATTGGCTTCACAACTTATTTTACATGATATGATCTATCAACAATGCGAAGAGATATTTGATTGTGTAGCATTTTCTCAATTGAGATGAAAATAAATTAAGCCATAAAAAAAGAGGTTTATCAATTGACAAACCTCTTTTTTTAAGGTTATTAATCTTAGATCGTCATGTTTCCAATCTTTCCAGAAAGTTCTTTCACAGCAACATCCATTGCTTGTTTTAGCACATTTTCTTTTCCATTTTTTGCTTTGACAACGATTTTACTTCCATTTTCATCCATCTCAAAGGTGACATATTTAATCAAGTAAATCATCTTTTGTGCGTCTTCAAATTCGAAAGAAGTTAAATCAATTCCTTCAAAATTCACGAAAGCAGTTATTCCCTTTTTACCGAAGATTTCACATCCTTTTGGAACATTAAGTTTCTTTCCTGCTTGTGGAATGAAGTTCATTGAACTAAAAGCCGATAAACCGTTTTTATCCAAATCAACTTTCGCCATTCCCAAAGACAATAAACCTTTAAAACTTTCGGCTAATGTTCGACCATTTTTACCTAAACCTAAATAAACATTGAAATCTGACATTCCTTCATATGCGTTTGGCTCTCCAACCATCACAGCTGCAACTTCACCGCTAAGCAAACCTGCCAAACCATCCTTTCCGCCCATTGCCATAGCCATTTGTGCTTCTCCTCCTAACATATCCATCAAGTCAGCCATTGCACTTGGAGAATATTCATCCATAAAAGCTTGTACTTTTTTCATGTCAATATTTACAGCCAAACCAATTTTAGGATTTCCAGTCCCAAGTTTCGAAACAATTGAAGCGCCACCATCTTTTTTGAAGAACATTTTACTTTTCAATAAATCAGAAAAATAATTTTTCGTTTCAATAACAATTGCTCCATTCTCAAAAGCCATTGTAGTTTGCACATAAGAATCAGCAACTAATTCTTTGATACTTTTTTGTTTGTCTGCACTTAAGTCAGATAAATCTGTATTCGAAGTTCCATACAAGTTGGCAATGCTCATGCCTAAAACAACATCACCTTTTGAATTTAGAATCTCTTCAATTTTACCTTCAGAAACATCGTCAGTTGTTTTTTTAAAAGCCTCTGTAAGTAATTTCTTTCCATCAAATTCAGCTTTCTTCGATATTAAAATTGCCAAATTTTTTCTGATTCCAAAACTAACATCACCACTTTGGAAGAACTGAACATCTCCCGATTTTTCAATATCAAATCCTTGTTGTGTCAATTTTTGAGTCAAGGAATCTGCATTTACAACTTCAAAAAATGCATAACTTGTTTCTGGTGTTCCATCTTCTAAAAGAGGTCCTTCTAAAGCGAAGTATATAGGTGTTTCTGTGTTCAAACTTTGCTTGAACGATTCCACTTCTTTTGAAATCACCAATCCAAACTTTGGAATTTTTTTGTATTCTGATTTATTTAAAATTGTGTTTATATCCGCCTTACCGAAAGCGATTATTTTTTCATTTCCATTTAAGAAAGAAGACAAATATTCTTGTAAAGGTCGGCCATCTTTATTTCCTCCACAGGAAATAAGTACAAGAGTTAAAATAAAAATTCCAAAAATCTTTTTCATGGTTTAATAATTAGGTCTAAAATGATGAATAGTCAAAAATACATAAAATTTAATTCAACCCGACATAGCATTTAATGTGCCAACTTCCGTAAATTTGAATATGCATTTAATTGAACCATTTTATTTGTGGAGAACTGACTATATTGCCTCGGAAGACCCATTGTCACCTTTTTATGAGCGAGAGTATAGTGAATTTGAATTCAACAATTCAGTGTATGATTTTTACATTCATCCTCAATGGGATACTATCGGTTCACCAACACTTTTTATCAAAATTCTTTATGCAGATTATGAGGAACACTTCGCAATAATTGAGATGATCGGTGAATGGAACGACGCAATTGAGAATGACATAATGACTTTGAAAAGAGACATTATCGATTCGATGATTGATGAAGGAATAACTAAATTTATTTTAATTGGTGAGAATGTATTGAATTTCCATTATTCGGACGATTGCTATTACGAAGAATGGTTTGACGACGTAGAAGATGGATGGATTGCCATGATAAATTTCCATGATCACGTCACCAAAGAGTTTGAAAAAGTAAATATTGATCATTATTTCGCCATGGGTGGTGAATTAGATGATATCGAATGGCGCACCTATCAACCTTATCAGTTTTACAAGAAGGTAGAAGAATTGATCACTAAACGTTTACAGTGAAAATAAAATTACTAGTTACAAATTGCGAATTACTTAAACTCGCAATTTGTAACTTGCAACTAATAAATTACTTCTGAATCATGATTTTTGCAGACATCACCTTGTTATTCACAAAAAAGTTCGCAATGTAAATTCCATTTTTCAAATCTGAAGGTAACGCAACACTTTGGTTATTTTGACCAATTTGAGCTGTTCCAAGATCAGAACGAAAAACTGAACGTCCATTCAAATCAACTAGGTTTAAAACCATTTCACCAACACTTAAAGTTGTAAAATTAAACACAGCGTTGTTGTTTTCTGGAGAATAACCAACAGTAAAATTTGATTGATTTTCAGTTTGTTCAACTAATCCTAATGTTGAAGAAAAAACATGTTGTGATAAATAGATAACATCACCAGCATCTGTATTACTATTATTTGTTTTATTGGTTGCAACATAAAAAGTAACATCTCCAACATTAGTCGCAGGTGCTGTCCAAGACCAACCCCATAAAGTAGTTGTATTTGTATTACTAGTTGCTGTATGATTAGCATAATCCCTCGCACTTGCAGTAAAAACAGAAGTATTACCCGTAACACCTGTAAACGTTCCTGCCATTACATTTGTACTTGTTAAAACTGTTGCTTGAAAACCTTTTTTAGCAGGATTTGAAGTCATGTTTAAAGCAACTGAATACGTTGTTCCTGGAACATAAGAAGTTACTGGGGTCACACCTGATAACAACATTAAATTATTTTCTGTAACGTCATTTGGTAAATTACTTATGGTCGGACCATGACATGAACTACAATTTGCTTCACCTGGAGCTCCAGTTCTGGCAGAAAGTTGTCCACTACCACTTTTTAAATGTCCATTTTTTGCAAAATATTTTTCAACTTTAAAATCACCTGATTTTTGAAAAGAAACAGCTCCAAGAATTACTATAGCTGAGAAAGATAAGATGTAATTTTTTGTCATAGTTAATTTAGATTTAGTTATTAAGGGTTCCTTGACTAATCCAACAGGTGAATTGTTGAATCAAACTATCATTTAATGCTGGCCCGCCTTGCGGCATTAAGGGAACAGATGCACCGTGCAAAGAATTTAAAACAGCGCTTGCATTTGCTGATATATTTGTGTGGTTTGTTAATGTGTAACCTGTGCTATTACCAACATCATGACAACCTAAACAATTAGTAGCAATCATTGGTGCGATTTGAGTCGAAAATCGAACGGTATCAATACAATTTGGGTCAACCGTGACAGTAGGCACTTGGTCTTTTCTACAAGATAAAACCAGCGTAGAGGCAATTACGATTGTAAAAACAAATATTAAGTGTTGATATTTCATTATTTTCTAATAAAAAGTGGTTTCAATGCGAACCAGAAAATTGCTGGAAAGAAATGCAAAGTCATAGCAAAAGTTGGAAAAATAACTGTTAAATATTCATCAAAATCTAACGGTAATTTATGCATCATTGGTGAAATCAAGCTGGCAAAAACCAACGTTGTAAATATAACATTGAATACAATTTCACCATATTTCGGCATTATTTTTTTAGCAGCAAAAAATCCAATAGATGCCAAAACGCATCCAAACATACATGCAGCAAAAAGATTCATCGTTGTGAATACTTTTGAGAAATCATACATGAACTCATCTCTCAATGTCGAATAGAAAAAATAGCACGCAATTCCTGAAACGAGACCTGCTGTTATTCCATGAAATAAATGGTTTTTAAACATACTTTTATTTTTTAAGTACTGGTATAGAGTAACTAATATTCATAACATCAGGAACGGCATCACTTTTTTTACCAACCTTGAAATCCATTCTGTTAACGCCAAAGCTTCCACTAAACGTATATCCCGATCCAACTTTAGTTGCTTTCAAAGGAATACTTTTCTCTTTTGTAATTCCTTTAATAGTCAATTTACCAGTTACTGAATAGTCAGAACCCGATTTCACAACTTTAGTTGAAGTAAATTTAATGTCTGGGTATTTTGTTGCATCAAACCATTCAGCTGTTAGCGCTTTTTTATTCATCATTCCGTTTCCAGTAGATATTGACGATACAACAAACGTTAAATCGAATTTTGAAATAGCTAAATCTGTTTCAACAAACTTAATTGTACCCTTCATGGTTTTAAAAACTCCACTTGGATCCTTACTTTTAAATGCAATTGAATATCCATCAGCAATTTTAAAATCTTGTGTTGGAGAAACATACATAGCAGAAGTCAATAAGATAGTCGCTGCTAATAAAGGATAAAATATATTTTTCATAATTATTTTTTTTAGTTAATAAATACAAAGATAAACTAATTTAAATATAATTACCGTGGTAAATAATATTTATAACCAATTACTCTCCTTCGAATTTTCTACCTACACAAAAACCTAGCCTAAACTGACCAAGTAACCAATCTTCTTGCGTGTAGGTAATAAATTGTGTATCACCAAAACCTTTTGAATTTGTAAAGTTAATTGTAAAGTTATGTCCGAAAGTGATCCATTCAAAAGCAACTCCAAGGCTATTTGTCATATTTTGACGATAAGAAGCATTTTGAAATGTTTGATAATATTCCAAAAGAATTGCCATTTTCGAATTGATTCCAAATCGCAATGCACCACCTAATGCAAAGATTGTATTCACATCATCAGCTGCAACATAATTTCGATGCACTAAAGTTGGCATAAGTGCTAAACTCAATCGTTCACCAAATTTCCTAGCGAAGTTTAATTGTGTTGAATATGCTAACCGATGCTGCCATTCAGGAAAATGATTAACCTGAGACACATCTGATGATGCTGTCATGTAGGTATAATTCATTGTCGCTTGAGCAGAAAGTGAAAAAGGAAAACCATGTTTTTCTTGACGAAAAATACGGTACTTTGCGAAACCATCCATTAACGAACGATATGGAGCGCCAGTGCCTTTACTTCTTCCAAAACCAACCATTAAATCATCCGTAATACCATATTCTAAAGCTATTCGCATGTCAGTCAAGTTATCGAATCCAAACATCGTTTGAACGCCTCCATCAGTTCCAGCAAGATCACCAAAACGGTGCTCAATTCTCAATTCGAAAACGCCTTTACGCAAAGTCTCAACTGAATGACCATTAATCACTCTTGTAGAATAAAATGTATCATCAACACGATTTGTATCTTCTGTCTCTTCATAATATGTCTCTTCTTCAACATAAGTTGAATCTACTCCGTCTACTTGGGCATTAAGTCCAAAAGTGAAAAAAGAAATTACAGTTACAATTTTAAAGGTATTTTTCATTGAATATATTTAAATACAAAAAACCAAATTTACTTTTTTTAATTTAATATTACTAAATATCATTGGAAGTTATGACATGAAAATAAGCACTTCAAAATATTCTAAAATATTAAAATTTGTATCTTGCATTATTATAAAACGACAATTAAATCGTTTAGTTGGTTTTTTATGATATTTATCCTTACAGCAAAATTGAAATTCCTATGACTAAACAAGAATTACGACTTCTTTTCAAACAAAAAAGGATTCATATTTCCCCTGCTGAATTAGAGGAGAAATCTGAAATGATCTGTAATTCATTGTTCTCAAAATTTCAATTATCTGGCAAAACAATCAGTCTTTTTTTGCCAATAGAACGTCAAAAGGAAATTAATACTTATACAATTCTAGAAAAAGGAATTAGTCTTGATGTTAAAATTGCATTACCAAAAACAACTCAAGACTCACCACAATTAAAGCACATTTTATATGAATCAAAAGTAAAATTGTTAGTGAATGAATATGGCATTCCTGAGCCGAAAGATGGAATTGTTATTAAACCAAATCAATTTGATTTCGTTCTCGTTCCATTGCTTGCAATTGACAAATCAGGATATCGGATTGGTTATGGAAAAGGTTATTACGATCGGTTTTTGAAAAAATGTGCTGCCAATTGTATTTTCATCGGGCTGCATTTATTTGAGGAATTCAGCGAAATTGTTGATCTAAATAAATATGATATTCCATTGAATTATTGTATCACTCCTACCCAAATCATTCATTTTGACAACAAATAAACATCAAGGAAAATTTCATCTATTATCCATTTTTCTGATTCCAGGATTCTTAGTCACCTTCTTTTTGGCAACAAGTTGGATTTGGGTATTTCTTTATCTTGGATTTGCGGCAATTCTACTTTTTTTCGTTTTTAGAAAAAAATAAACGTAAATTTAAACAACAGAAGTTTTTATGAATCCTATGTTGCGAATTTCACTTATACTGTTATGGTTTTTGGCAGGTTCGGTTAAAACACCTGAACCTATTGTTGCTCGTGGAGTTTTTGGTGTGCGCATTGCCTTTCAATCAAATTCTCAAATCACAATGTTTGTCTGTTATCTCAATAATGGCAGAGTTTTAAGTAATAAACGTATTTTATCCGAAACAGAATTCATCAATATTGCTTCCGGAAATTGGCCGAGTATCTACAACCCAGAACGAATCAATTATTTCGAACAACGCAATCTTCAATGTGGAATGATCATCGACACTTTTTCATTTAAGGAATCAACATATTGTATCCCATTTGATTCTCTTTGGAAGATTCGTTTTTCAACATACCCCTATCGTTCAATGAATGACGAAGGTTGGAGCAGTAAATTATTTCGACCATCTCCAAAACAAGAAATGTTTTTATTTAACAATTATGGTGTGCGCAATGTGGATGCTGACTTTTTTTTAGATACTAATTTTTGGAATATACTGTCTGATGTACAAGATCCTATTTGGGTAGAGAATTATAAGGCGTTGAAGTAGGATACGGCACCTCGACTGTCAATCGATGTCCTCCATTCAAATGCCATTATCTCAATATTGCACTTCCGGATATTTATCGTTAGTCGAGATAGGAGGTTTCAACTTAACTAATTGCAAATATTCAATCATTTTCAAAAAAACAACGCTAATTGCTATTAAAGCACTATTTTCGATGTTGTTCCTTATTCGGAACATTAATGCGTGGAATCGAAATGAATGTGAAAGGCAATATTTATGGAGCAAGTAGAAGTTGTGGACGTGGGTTAGAATCCCAGCGTTATCACAAGAAAGTCTCCCTAGCGTAAGGATTAATATTTACGATCACTCATGATTGACTAGTAGATAAGTACTGTAGATTTCTATTTCAGGCGAAGTATCTACAACTTTTTCGTCAAGTCCATTATTAATAGTTGTATTGGAAGGAAATGTGATCATTCTGCCATCTAAACCCAACTGAGTCTTCCAAGTTGACGGATATGCGATCATTCTACCATCAGTTCCAATACTAGTTACCCAGCTTTTAGGATGAGCTATAATACGACCATCTGATCCAAAATTTGTTATCCAGTCTGAAGGATAAGCTATCAACCTTCCATCAACCCCGATACTTGTTTTCCAATTAGATGGATGCGCAACCATTCGTCCATCGACACCAAAACTAGTTTTCCATTTTACAGAAGTTGTGTCTGCAGTTTGAGAAAACATTGAACGGCTATCAATAAACACCATTACACACATTAAAATAAAACTGAATTTCATGATTTAAGTTTTAAGTTTTGACTTGAATGTGTCGTAAGTTACAACCCTATTTGCAGTTACAATTATACAAAAAATGTTCTGCAAAAAATCAAAAGCGTATTGGAAATCATTTTCAAGTTCGCAAATTACAGCATTCGTGATTCTTTTATTATTCAAAGAGGGGCCAGTTTAAAATAAAATAAATATAGCGAATATAGGGACTTATCTTTCGTTCCTCCTAAAGAAACTTGTACCTGAGCTGTCTTGAAGGTTAAACAAAAAAAGCTATTCAAAATTTGAATCGCTTTCCATGATGGTGGTCTTTGAAGGATTCGAACCGGGCATAAAAAAACCCTTTACCAGAAAACTGATAAAGGGTTTTAAAAAGCGGCGTCGACTTACTCTCCCACCCTCAAAAGGGCAGTACCATCAGCGCAAGCAGGCTTAACTTCTCTGTTCGGAATGGGAAGAGGTGGACCATGCTGCTATAGACACCTAAAATCTTAGGTTAGCTATTAGTCATTAGTTTTTAGCTGTTAGACACATACTAAAACTGACTTTATAGTAACCAATGTTTTAAGTTATCATGGAGTTAAGACTTTTGGAGTCAAGATTCAGGACTTTGTTTGTTTATACAAATCAAGTCTTTTGTCTTGCCTCTTTTTGTCCTTCGTCCAAAAAAATGAAATATCGGATGATTGAAATAGTAAAATAGTGTATTAGAAGAGTCTATAAGTCTACGGGTGTTTTC
>JBEAUV010000115.1:0-8784 GCA_041161265.1 Bacteroidota bacterium
CTACAGAAACTTTATAAGCATTATCCGTATTGTTAAACAAGATGATTTTTTCTCCTTTTTCAATGATGAATCCTTTTTTCTCATTATCATCGAAATACATGGTTCCTTGTGTACTTTCATTGACAACTCCAAGACTGATTCCGACGATGTCTTTTTTACAATTTAAACTAGCAATCGTTAAAGTTCCTGTTTGACCGTCAATTTTTACATCCACTTTTTTTGTCATGTCAGTAAGCGGATTGGCATTGTAGCATCCTACTGTTAGTGCTTTGTTAAGTCCAAATTCATAGGTTTGTGCAAGAAGGCTAGTTGCAGAAAAAATTGCAAGGCCAAATGTGAATAGTTTATTCATAAAATGTGTGTTTTGGTTATTTTTCTTCAAATGAATGAATATTATCTATAGATGAGCCGGGCTAGTTTGTAAACAGCGTATATGACTTTGTAAACAACAAAAAAGCCATTCTCAAAGAGCTGAAAACGACTAAAGAAAAAACCAATTTTCTGTTTAACTCAAATAATTCTGAACATCTTGCTTACGCTCTCTCGAAACCGGCACCAACTTTCCTGTTTTGAGTTGTAAGACTCCACCTTCTGATTTCAGGTAGGATTTGACATGATCCATATTTAAAATAAAAGACCGATGCGTTCTTAGGAATTTTGGTGAAGATTGTAGTGCATGTTCAAAGTATTTCAAATTCTTTGAAACAGTTTTGTTTTTTTTATCGATACAAATAACCTGAACGTATGAACCATCAGCTTCTAGGTATTCAATCTCATCCAGAGGCAAATATTCATATCCTCCTTGAATTGGAATACACAAAACATCCTTTCTATCTTCTTGTAAGTTTTCCGAAAGTGCCTTTAATTTGACTTCATTATCACGGTTCTTTTTATCTTCTTTCAGTTTTTCAACAGCTTCTACTAATTGCTCTTCTTGAATTGGTTTGAGGATATAATCGATGGCTGACAATCGAAATGCTTTTAATGCGTAGGCATTATAGGCTGTTGTAAATACAACTTTTCCTTTGATGTTTTTACCTATGAGCGATTCTGCCAGTTGCAAACCAGATTTTCCTGGCATTTCAATATCCAAAAAAATAGCATCAGGTTGATATTTTTCAATTATTCGTAGTCCATCTTCGGCATTTTCGGCTTCACTTACGACCTGTACCTCTGGTGAAAGTTCCAACAACATCAGTCGTAATAATTTTCTTGCTTGAGCAGAATCATCAATTACAACAGCTTTTATTTTATTTGATTCAGACATGAATGCGAATGTATACAATAGTGCCTTCTGGTTCACCATTGAGGTTAAAATTATCAACTATTTCAACACCTACAATTCCTTCTTTTTCATGATTAAGTAAATCTAGTCGCCTTTCCATGGCATGTGAAGCAAAAGATTGGTGCTCTGCTTGTGTTTTCTTGTTTATTTCGTCTGCAGCTTTTCTGCCAATTCCATTGTCCTTTATGGTAAACATTAACACTTCGTCTTCTTCCAAATATGTGATTAATATGTGCAATTTCTTCTCGCCAATTTTGTGTCTCAATCCATGTTTGAATGCATTTTCAACATAAGGTTGAATGAGTAGTGCAGGAATTTTAATGGCCGATTCATCAACATTTTCACCTATTACAATTTCATAACTAAAATCCATTTGGAGCAACATGGCTTCTAAATCAATGTAAAGTTTTAATGTTTCCAATTCTTTCTCCAAAGTTACGACTGGCAGCGAACTCATTTCTAGTATTTTTCGCACGAGACTGGAGAAATCACTTAAATATTTTGCTGCATTTTTCTTGTCATTTTCATAGATGAAACCTTTTATTGAATTCAATACGTTGAATAAGAAATGAGGATTCATTTGCGCTTTCAATGCGTTTTGTTGAGTTAAACGCAATTCATTTTCTAATTGTAGATTCTTCAATTCTTGTAATTGTTTCTTCTGAAGAATCATTTCTCTTCTTTTAAAAATCAAATAAGAGGCGGTCCCAACTGTTAGTACGATGAGCATATAGAACCACCACCTTTGCCAGAAAGGCGGCTTCACATAAAGTTGAAATATCAACGTGTTTTTGGAATCAAAACCAGCATGATCGATCAATTTAACGATGAGCTCAGTTTCTCCAGTCGGTAATTGAGGAATGATAATTCTACCTGCAGATCCCGGGAGGATGATCCATTTATCATTGTAACCTTTGATCTTATAGGCAAACTGAAAATTACCATTGGAGCGATAACTCAAACCATCGGCTAGGATTGTAACAACATCATCGTTGTTGATTCGGATTGGGCCATTTGCATTGACACTCTTATTGTTTACTAAAAAATCACGAAAGATCAATTTCCCCTTCGCGTGTTTTTGCTGTATCAAACTCAAAGGTAAACGTTGAACACCTTTTCCCGTGGCTACCCAGCAATAATACGCCGTAAAAGCAACCCCTCTCACGTTATTCGAACTAAGCCCATTAAAGAGATTAAAAACCGTCCTTTTTCCAGTTGAAATATCAATGATCAACAACCCTTTGTTCGAAGAAAGATAGAGATGACCCTTATCAAATCTTATCTGAGTAGCCCTAATTCCATTTTCAAAACGCATGAATTCCTGTATCTTTCCATTCGGATCCATGCGAATAACTGCCCCATCAAAGGTTAGACAATACAACTGATCTGTTAAAGGATCTTTGCACAACGATATGATCTGTTGGTTCTTAAAGTGTATCTTATAGATCTTCCAAGTACCATTTTGGTTTCTCAGTTCATACAAACCACTGTTTGATGCACAAAATACATTTTTAGTAATACCCGATTGAACAACCTCCCTGAACCATTCTTCAGAAATGATATTTTGAAGACCAAGTGGTTGCGAAATGTCTTTAACAAAAAATAAACCTTGTGAGGAAAGCAGCAAATAACCATTGTCTACATGCACCATTGATTTCAATGCCCTTGCTCCCCCATTGACGAGTGTTGCTTTACCGGAGAAATAGCGGAATACCTTATCAACCTTATTGAAATAAACACATTTGTCAATCGGATCAAAATACAGCATTCCAACGTCCGACTTTGGTTCGTGGATTAGCACTTTCTTTTCTTTTCCATTTTGAATCAATTCACACAGCTCACCTGTGGTGCTTGCAGCAAAAAGTTCTTTACCATTCGTAACGATATGGCTGAATGTTTCATTATTAAAAGCTCCAGTTTGTGCGCTCCAGCTTCGCAATTCGAATTCAGGTATTCGGAGCATACCTTCATGAAGGGTTGTTAACCAGAGATTTCCTTCATTATCAGGCATACAGCTCGAAAAGGAAATGTTTTGGTATAAGAGCTCCGCATATCCACTCTTTTTATTGAAATGGATGAGCCCAGAGTGAGTACAGATCCAAAAATTTCCGTTTTCAGCTTCTATGATGTTGTTAACCTTGCGACCGATAAGCAAACTATGCAATAGACTATTTGTGTAAACCGACCAACCATTGGGAGTTCTGCTATACACTAGTCCTTTAATAAGGTCAAAAACCCACGGATCCTTCACTGATTGCGACAACAGCAATGGCAGATTTATAAACTCATCTCCTATTTCAAAACATTGTTCTTTGCCATCTTTCCATTGTATAATGTTGATATAATTTTGATAATAAATATTTCCAGCGGTATCAGAACGCACACTTCCTGTAAAGGTTCTTTGTTGATCATCGTATAGGTGGTATTTTGAGTAAACTGACTTAAATGTTTTATTTACTTCATTTAATTTATAGATGCCAATGGGACTCGTCACCCAAATATTTCCATTTTTATCCGCTGCAAGACCATTTACCGGATGATCCCATCCCTTCACTACAACTAATTTTCCTTTTTCAATGTAGAACAATTGTCGATTGAAGTTATAGCCGAATATTAGGCCAGATGGAGTCTGACAAAGACCTGCTGCTGATCGGGCTGTGAGATCAGGAGATGAAAAATGTTCAAAAGTAACCCCATTGAAACGGTAAACACCTGCATCGCTACCAATCCAAATATATCCATCCTTATCTTGAATCATTGAATAGATTTCATTCGAAGGAGCCCCACTTTCAATCGTGTAATTAAAATAACTCGGAAACTGAGCGAGTATATTTAAGCGTAAGACAAGAAATACTATAAGTAAAAAAAGTGATTTCATAGAATACTGCAAAAATAGAATAATCTAGAGATTTGCCTTTCCAATCATTTGACATTTTTATAATCGGTTAATCCTTACTGATTAAACCTGAGCTATTCGTAATTCTAGACAATTGAAAAAATGTTTTAGTTGGTGGTTAATGTATCCCACAAAAAAAGGAGTGAATTTTTTCACTCCTTTTTGATGCTCATTTTGGATCTTATTAATTTTAGTTCTTAGGATTTATTGGTTTTTTACTTTTCATGACATTGAATCCAACACTTAAACCAATCATGCCTCCTTTTTTTCTAGAAGAATAAAAAACATTTACAGGGATATTTAAGGAACCAGCTCTAAAAGTTCGACCTACAGCCATCACAAACATTGTACTAATTGCCATTGAACCCCGAGTGTCTGCATGTTTATTGTCTAAGTTATAATTAGGATTTATTTGATTCAACGTTTTCATAGTCCCATCGGCATTGAAAAACGAAGGGTTTTGAGTTGGGTCCGCGTTTTCTTGAGCCGCTCGAGTATACCAATCATTAGAATTAAAATATCTGTCTGTTTCACCAAAAGTTCCTTCTGTATCAAAAAATCCATTCGATACTTTCTTTAATCCGAAGCCAGGTCCAAAGCCAAATTCCCATCCTGCTTTTCCAAAGCGAAAACCATTCATGATTGATGCAGTTGGAATAAATTGACCTTGCTCTAAACCTGATATATTAAATACTCCTTCAACAAGAGCAGAGAAGTTTTCAGTCCCCACATATTGTCCTTCAATTTGATAACCGATCATACTGATGCCAGGAAAAATATCTAATCCACCTTGATTTGTTGGACGAGTTGCAAATTCAGCCAAACTTCCCGTCATGTATGCATAACCAACTCTAGGTCCTGAATTATTAATTTTACCAACATTATTTGATGTGATAACTTCATTTTTAAATTTCAAACGATCAACAAGTTCTTTCTCTGGAACAATTCCATGTATTTCTTGCAATAGAATCTCGGTCATACGCTGCAATTCTGCTTCTTGGTTATCAAATTCCTTTGTTCCAGTTTTGTAGATAGTGTTGTTTTTAACATCAATGATTTTAATAGTAAGGACAATTTTATCACCCAATCCATCAAAACTTCCAGACGCAACATAATCGACATTCAATTCTTTTCCTAATTCAATTAGGCACGTCTTACTCACACAATTCTTTTCAAACTCAGGGTTTTTTTTGAATGCCTCCGCCATGTCGAATTCGTCATAAACGTTATACAGGTTCAATTTTACTAACTCTAAACGTATTAATTTTGATGCAATGGTTGGCGTTACAAATAACCCATTAACACTTGGGTTGGTAACGGCGATAGATGATTTTGTTTGTGCTAAAGTTGTACTTACACAACCAATAATTAATGCTAAATTGTAAATTACTTTTTTCATGATTTTTGATTTTAAGATTATATTTGATTTTTAATAAATTGACTGATGATTTAGTTGGTAAATATTAGAGTTGCCCATACAATTATTCCAGTTGCCATGCCAGCCAACGATCCTCCTAAACTGTTCAAGGATCTTTTCTTTTGTATTCCTTTTTTTACAGCTTTGACTTCCTCTTTTGAGGCTTTTGGATTTTGATTCATATAATTCATGACATATGCATCAGCTCTTAAAGTAGGAACAATGGAGGTTATCATACTTACGGGTAAACCTATAATTAGGAAAATTCCCGACGTGAAAAATGACCCTACAAACGCAGCCGGAGCTTTATAATCTTTTTGTGATTGTAGTTCAACTGCTGTTAAATAAAGGGAGGTATTCTTATTAATTGTAAGTTGTTCAGAATTATTTACTTGAATCACTTCAACCTTCTTTGGCAAGGAATCCACCTTTATGGTTGACTGATTTTTTATAACTGGTTTGAAAGCAGTTGAATCCGAATTTGTATTAGTGGTTTTAATTTCTTCTTTATTCGTTCTTTCCCATGGATTTTCTTTGGTCGTATTCTCCCAAGGGTTAGTTTGGGAAATTGAATTTGAGATACTCAGAGTAATAAGGATTATTACTAATCCAATTTTTTTACTCTTTAAAATTTGAACTGCTTGTTTCATAACATTTGCTTTTTGTTAAGACAAATGTACATAACGTTTAAGACAAGTTGTTAACTGAATATCGCATATCAAAACATGCTATTTGCGAAAAACGCAAATAAAATAAACGCTAAAAAAGAAAAAGAGAAAAGTTCGTTAGGTAATAATCAAATTACCAAGTCGGCTTCTATTTTTTTTCGATAGCCGTTAATCATACTTTTTACTTGAGAAAAGTAATTGTTTCTATCTTTTTCATTAACAGTACTAATCATACTAGAGTTTGCTATCTGTTTTTGAAGTACACTTTCGCTATCCGATACGTATATCTCATCCGTTGTATGCAATGTATTCATGATATTATGAGCAATAAAAAGTCCAGAATAATCGTCTGATTTGTAATGAATTGTTGTTGTTGCATTCAATGTTTCATTATGATACATCTCAAAATCATTACCTGATGCTGGAGCTTGCGTACTGTATAAGAATTTTTTTCCTTGTGTAGCTTGGTCTTTTAAGTGATCAACAAATTTATCTAAGGTTCCCAAAAGGTATAATGCATATTCTGGTTCTTGGAAATGTTGAGCATTGAAGTAATAATAAATTTCTCTCGTAAATCCTCTTAATAATTCAGGATCATAAACTTCTTTTGAAGGAATTGAAGCATAAACGCGTAAAACTTCTTTTCCAATCGCGAATGTTTGATCAGATATTTTTTCATGTTGAAAAAGTTGGTCTTTTAATTCATCAATCTGTAAGTGCGTTTTTGCCCAAAAAAATAACTTGAATCGAACCAAATGAGGGAAATTCAACAATTGAAGGAACGGTGTATTGTTTATGGCTATAGTTAGTTGAGGATTCTTCTGCTTTTTCAAACTTACTACACTATCAAGCATATTTTGTAAGTAGGAGTCCATACTGAAATCATAAGCAGAAAATGCTTGAAAGTCAAAAACAATCTTGTTCTTGTTCATTTCAAAAAGGGCATCAATCGAAAAATCAAAATGTTTGGCTAATTTTTCTATTTCGTATATCGTCAATAACGTGTCTCCACGAAATCTTCTGTAAACAGCATCTTGACTGATGGAAAGAACATCTCCAACCGCATTTCCCAAAGAATCAATTCCTTGTATTTTACGTTTTATTATTTCAAATATTTCAGCTTGGTGGTCGATTCTCATTTAGGTTCTATGTATTTAAAGTCAAGAAAGTTACATAATATTTTCAATATCAATTGTTAAATCAATCCTAATCATTTAAGACCATTGATTTTATCAATAACGAAAATTACTTTTTACCAAATATATTTTCACCAATAATCAGACACTATCGAAATGTTAAAGGAGTGAATGTTAAATGGTTTTTGCGTAGAAAATTAATGCGAGCCTCTAACGATAAATTCGCAGGCAAGTAATAAGTGTTTCCCAGGAACTTTTGTCTCTTTCAAGCGATCTAATATTCGATCTACACTTTCTTGACCAATGTGTTTTACTGGTTGGCGTAATGCTGATATTGCAGGTTCCATATATGCAAAAGCTTCGTTGTCATCAAATGATATCAAACGAATATCTTGAGGGATTTTGACTTTGAATTTTTTAAGAGCTGCTAACGTTTTAAATGTAACTTGGTTGTTCAGTGGTAAAAAGGAATCCGCTCCATTATCTAATTCCTGTTTGATTAAGGCATCAATTTCTTCTTGATTTTCTGGTAAATTAATGACAGACAACTCTATCTTTTCTGTTGAACAGACAATTCTAGTTCCTTCAATCCGTTGTTCAATTGTCAGAATAGATTCAGAATGTTGACTTAATATAACTAATTTCTTTGGTTTAATGGAAAATGCTTTAATCAGTTTTTTGACTTCTTTTTCGTTATCAATTCCCACAAAATCTGCTTCATCATCGCCTGGTCTATCTGCAAAAACAACTGGAATATGCGTTTCATGCAAAATTGGAATAAGTTCTTGAATGTTATTACTTGGTGAAATAATCATACCATCAATTGACCGTTGCAGTAATTCACGCATTAACGTTTTTTCCAATTCTTTGTCGTCATTTGTGTTAACGATCAAAGCATTATATCCATTTTTATACAAGCCCTCTTGAATAGTTTTACATAACTCTGCATAAAAAGGATTCGAAATATCAGCCAATACTAAACCAATTGTTTTTGTTTTTCCTTGGCGTAAACTTTTTGCAAAGTAATTAGGAACATAGAGTAATTCTTTTGCTTTTTCTCTAATTAATCGTTGTTTCTCCTTACTTATATTGAACTCATCGCCTTTGTCGTTTAAAACAAATGAAACTGTCGCTTTAGATACGCCAACAATTTTTGCAATATCTGCTAAAGAAGTTCTTTTTTCTTTCATTTTATTTGATCCGGCTGAATTAAATTACTTTGGTAATTTCGCAATCATTGCGGCATATTCAGCCTGAAATTTTTTATCCCCTTTACAGCCCAATGTAACTTTCGAGTTATGAAAATGCTCAATTCTATTTCCTGGGTCTGGATGAGTGCTTAAAAATTCTGGTTGACGCTCTCCACCCATCGCTTGTATCTT
>JBEAUV010000116.1:0-8762 GCA_041161265.1 Bacteroidota bacterium
ATATAATATTATCGAAATCAAACCATTCTTTATTATTGATTTCAATACTTTTAATTGAATGATTCTCCGTTTTTAGATCTGTTAATTTCGATTCAAAATGCACTTCTCCTCCATATTTCAGGATCGTTTCACGCATTTCAACAATTATCTGAGGTAATTTATTCGTTCCAATATGCGGATGCGCGTCAACAAGGATGTCGTCATCAGCGCCGAAATGTACAAACCATTTCAAAGCTTTTTCAACGTCGCCCCGTTTTTTAGATCGAGTATATAATTTACCATCGGAATAGGTTCCCGCTCCACCTTCTCCAAAACAATAATTGGATTCAGGATTTACGATAGAATCTTTATTCAATTTCGCTAAGTCCCTTCTGCGTGAACGCACATCTTTTCCACGTTCAAATACAATTGGTTTTAATCCAACTTCCAAACAATGCAGTGCCGCAAACAACCCAGCAGGACCTGCGCCAATTATCGCAATAGATTGAGCGTTTGACACATCTCTTGGATGAAATGATTCACTTATTTCAATGGTTTCATCCTTCAAATAAACATCAAAGGAACAATTGATTTTGATGATTCGTTTTCGCGCATCAATACTTCGCTTTTTCCAGACAAACTGAAAATCATCTGAACGTAAACCTAATTCTTCTTTTATTCTATGCTTGAGAAATGCTAAATCCTGCACTTGTTCAGGGAGGATTTGAAATTGAACAGTTAAACTCATTTCTTATCCTTCGAAAATAAAAGAAACCCACCAAACCTGATTGTACAATCGATCAATTGGCTTTGATACGGGTGTTAAATCTTGAATGAATGAATTGTAAAAACTGTGAGCGTATTTCAATTCTATTCCGAACTTAAAATATGGAGCGAAGAATTCTAAACCTCCACCTATTTGACCTGATAAATCAAACTTCTTGATTTTGATAAATGGATCAATGAAATTTTGTGTTGCTTTTTCTTGTGACTGTAAATCGATAGTATATTGACCTCCACACAATAAGTAGGTCGCAAAATTATTTAAGCGAGTCGTTCTAAATTGAAACATCAAAGGAAAATCAAGGTTGGTAGAGTTGATTCGTTCTTCATTGAAAACGTCCTTTTTCGTAGGATCTGGGTTTTCGAAAGTATATTGCAATACCCGTTCTTGAAATGACAAAGAAGGCAAAAAACGTAAGCGTACAACTGGAGTTCCCAATTTTAAAGATGTTACAATTCCAACTTGTCCTCCAGGTTGAGATTTTGCAACAAGTGATTTTAATCCATATTGTTCATATGCATCGATGATTGGAAATGCAGTAAAATTTGCTTTATTGAAACCCAGCATAAAACCAAAATGCAAGGTACGCTCATCGAACCTTCTGTAATTCAATGGCTTTTCTTTTTGGGCATTAATTGTAAAAGAAAACAATAGACACAATGCTAAAACAGCTTTTCTCATAAAAAGAAAAACGGTTAACATTGATTCATATTGCATTTTGATTGGTTTCATTTTTATTTGTCTCCACTATATATAGTAGCTATTCCACCAGAAACAAGTTTTGATTCAACATTTAAATACCCAACTTTTCTTAGGATTTCTTTCATGGCTTCACCCTCTGGAAATGCTGCAACCGATTCAGGTAAATAAGCATACGCTTTTTCATCTTTTGAAATTCTTTTTCCAAAAAACGGAATGATATATTTCGAATGAAAAGCATAGTATTGTTTAACGGGAAACTTTTTAGGCTTCGAAAATTCGAGAATGACAATTTTTCCACCTTTTCGAACTACACGAAGCATTTCTACTAAACCTTTTTCTAAATTCTCATAATTACGCACACCAAATCCTACAGTCAAGGCATCAAAATAACCATCCTCAAAAGGTAAATCTTCTGAATCACCTAGTCGCATAGTAATCACATTGTCGTAACCTTTAGCTTTCATTTTAACGCGACCTACCTCTAGCATTCCTTCTGAAATATCCATTCCAACAATTTCTTTTGGATTCAGTTTCAAACTTTCGATAGCAAAATCACCCGTTCCACTAGCTAAATCTAAAATTCTTTGTGGTTTTAAAGGTCGGAGCATTTTTACTGCTTTGCGTCTCCAAATTTTATCAATTCCAAGCGACAAAAAATGATTTAAGAAATCATATCGTTTTGAAATATTATTGAACATTTCAGCGACTTCTTCTTTCTTAGATGTGTTTTCGTTACCGTAAGGTTTTACTACTTTCGTTTCAGACATATATTTTTTTTTATTAAACTCAAGTTAATTGCTAGTTGCGAGTTATTAATTGCTAGTTTTTGAATCAATACAATTTATCGTTTTCTCAACTTGTAACTTGTAACTAGCAACTAATAAATTGTAATTTTAGAACTAGCAATTCATTACGCTAAAAGCTCCTCCACTTCCTCTAACAATTGTTTTTTATCGATTGAAACAACACCACTTTTCTCACACACCAATCCTCCTGCAATATTAGATATTTCTGCAATTAAATTGATTGGAACGCCCGCAACTATACAAAGAGTTGCAATTGAAATTACAGTATCTCCAGCGCCACTTACATCTGCTATATTTCTTAAATGCGCAGCTATATATTCTTGTGCTAGACCTTCTTTTATAAAAACGCCATGTTCTGAAAGTGTCACGAAAGAAATTTTGTTCTTCAACTTAGATTCCAATAAAACAACTGCTTCTTCAAATTTACTTGGAGATTGGACAAAAGAAAAATCCAGTCCAAGACCTTCCTTAAGTTCTTTTAAATTTGGTTTGAAAAGCGTAACGTTTTTATAGGCTAAGAAATTCTCTTTTTTAGGGTCAACTGCAGAAACGATTCCTTTTTCGTTAGCCAAAGAAATAACTGTTTGAATAAATGTTGATGTTAATACTCCTTTGTTGTAATCCTCAAAAATGACACCGTCAATTCCGCTGTTTATCAACACCTTAACTAAGCCTATCAATTCCTTTTCTTCAACTAAAGAAATTGGATTTATTTGTTCAGAATCAATCCTTAAAAGCTGTTGGTTATTTCCAATTACACGTGTTTTAACAGTTGTTTTTCTGTCAATGCTAAATACTAATCCTTCATCTGAAATACCAGCATCAGACAATAAACTTTTTAAAATTTGACCATGTTTATCCTTTCCAACGACAGAACAAATAATTGGCTTTGCTCCCATTGCAACAAGATTCACAGCAACATTCGCCGCACCACCTAATCGATCTTCTTCTAAATCAAGACTAACAATAGGAACTGGTGCTTCAGGACTTACACGATTGACTTTTCCTCTTAAATAAGAGTCAATCATTACGTCCCCAATTACGAGAATTCGTTTACCAACAAATTGATTAAAAAGGTGTTTAAAATCCATTAATTTAGTTTTTCCAAAGCAGTTTTAATACGTTTCATCGCTTCAATTAACGTTTCATCTGAAGCTGCGTATGAAATACGGATACAATTTTGATCTCCAAAAGCATCACCAGTAACAAGTGCAACTAATGCTTCGTCAAGCAAATATAAACACATATCATCTGCATTGTGAACAGTTGTTCCATTATACGATTTCCCGAAGAAGGATGAAATGTCTGGAAAAACATAAAATGCTCCGACAGGGACATTTGCCTTCACTCCTTTCATATTATTCAAAGCATTCAAAACCAATTTTCTTCGTTTATTAAATGCTGTAATCATATCCTTCAACACAATCGGATCAGCCTCCATTGCAGCAATAGTAGCTTTTTGGGTTATCGAACACGTGCCAGAAGTAAATTGTCCTTGAACTTTCGTGCATGCGTCTGCAATTGCTTTTGGAGCACCAATGTAGCCAAGCCTCCATCCTGTCATCGCCCATGCCTTGGAAACACCATTTACAGTAACTACTTGATTATACACTTCTGGAAATTGTGCTAAACTTTCGTGCTTACCCATGAAATTGATGTGTTCATATATTTCGTCTGATATCACAACAATTTGCGGGTATTTTTTCAACACATCCGCTAGTTCTTTTAATTCTTCTTTTCTATAAACAGATCCCGTTGGATTACAAGGAGTTGAGAAAA
The DNA here is from genome assembly GCA_041161265.1 of Bacteroidota bacterium. Lineage (GTDB taxonomy): Bacteria > Bacteroidota > Bacteroidia > Flavobacteriales_D > Crocinitomicaceae > M0103. The sequence goes on from JBEAUV010000116.1 coordinate 4,051, forward strand.
TCAACATTTTTGTTTTTGGTGTAATCGCAGCTTCTAATTGTTTTCCTGAGATCTTAAAATCTCTATCGATTCCAGCTTTAATTACAACAGGAATTCCTTCAGCTACTTTTACAATTTCTAAATAAGACACCCAATATGGTGCAGGAACAATGACTTCATCGCCTGGATTAATAATACTCAACACCACATTTGCAATCGATTGTTTAGCACCAGTTGATGTTACAATTTGATCTTTGGTATAATCTAATCCATTATCACGTTTAAATTTCTTCGAAATACTTTCTCTTAAATCATCATACCCTTGAACCGGAGTATACATAGTGAAATTATTATCCATCGCTTCAACAGCAGCATCTTTAATGAATTGTGGCGTAAAGAAATCTGGTTCTCCTAAACTCAAAGAAATGATATCTTTTCCTTCAGCTTTTAACTCTCTACTTTTCCTTGACATTGCAATGGTTGCGGACTCTTCCATCGCCATTAAACGATCTGATAAATGTATCATAATTTTTACGCGTAAATTTATATACAAAACTAAACAACTTCAACGAACAAACAGCTCATTCCTAGTAAAAATAACGGAAGAATTCAATACTCAATTGTGAATAAAACAATGGGATTTAAAAAATCCATCTATTTGAAATATGTAAGTTTGTAAAACTCATGATGGAAAAAAAATTCATTGATATTGAAAAAATTATCGAAAACAAAAATCCACGGCTTTTAAAATGGCTTCCAGGATTTATTTTGCGGTATTTAAAAAGGATCTTGCATGAAGACCAAATAAATGATTTTCTAGCGAAACACAAAGATGTGTATAATATAGATTTTTGTATTGCAGTAATGGAATATTTGGAAGTGAAAGTTGAAATAAACGGTTTAGAAAATATTCCAAAAGACAAAGCAGTCATTATTGCACTAAACCACCCACTCGGTGGAATGGACGCAATTGCTCTCGTGGCAGCGTTAAAAGGACACCGTGAGGATATAAAATTTATTGTCAATGACATTTTAATGAACTTAACGAACCTGCAAGATTTATTCGTTGGGATTAACAAACATGGTAAACTAGGCGTTTCGACAAGAAACCAAGTTCTTGATGTTTTTAGCACAGATGAAGCTGTTTGTGTTTTTCCTGCTGGAATGGTAAGTAGAAAACAAAATGGAGAAATCATGGATTTGGAGTGGAAAAAGACATTTGTAACATTCGCAAAAAGACTTGATCAACCGATTATTCCTATTCATATTGACGGTTCATTGTCAAAATTCTTTTACCGATTGTCCAGTTTTAGAAAATTCATTGGCATCAAAGCAAACATTGAAATGCTCTATCTTGCAAATGAATTATACAAACAAAAAGGAAAAACAATTACATTCACGGTTGGTAAAAAAATTAAAACAACCGATTTTGATAGCGCCAAATCTGAAAAAGTAATTGCTCAAGAAATAAAGAAAATGGTGTATAATCTTGCACCTTCAAAAAAATAAGCATGGAAAAAATAATTGATCCTATCGACAAAAATATCTTAAAAGCTGAATTATCAAAAGATAGATTTGTTCGTGTAACGAGAAAAGGAGATAATGAAATTTATATTGTGAACCAACAAAATGCACCAAATGTTCTTCAGGAAATTGGACGATTAAGAGAGGTGACATTTAGAGCTTCTGGCGGAGGAACCGGCTTGTCTGTTGATTTGGACGAATACGATACAAATGATATTTGTTACCAGCAATTGATCGTATGGTCGCCAGAAGATGAAGAAATTATTGGTGGATACAGATTCATTAAATGCTCAGACGCAATCGACCCTAAAACTGGTGAGATTCATTTATCAACAACGCATTATTTTGATTTTTCTAAAAAATTCATTGACGACTATTTACCATTTACAATTGAACTTGGCAGAAGTTGGGTTCAACCCAATTTTCAACCAACTGTAAACCCAAGAAAAGGTTTATTTGCTTTGGATAATATTTGGGACGGACTGGGGTCTATCGTGATGTTGAATCCTGAGATAAAATATCTTTTCGGAAAAGTTACGATGTATCCAAATTACAATACAGCAAGTAGAGATTTCCTTTTGCATTTCATGAATCACTATTTCCCAGATACAGAAAATTTAATGAAACCTTTTCATCCATTGGTTCAGAATTATGATAAAGAGTATGTTTCAGGACAATTGAAAGGCTTAGATTTTAAGGATGGTTTCAAAGTACTGAACAGTGCTGTTCGTGAAAATGGCGAATTCATTCCACCACTTGTAAATATCTATATGAACTTATCAGCTACAATGAAAACGTTTGGAACAGCTGTTAATCCAGAATTTGGAAATGTTGAAGAAACTGGAATTCTTGTGACTTTAGCTGATATCTACGCTGAGAAGAAGGAACGTCACATGACGATTTAACTTTCTGTTATTTATCTTATATGCTGAGAAACATACTTTTTACATTTTTGAATTTTCATCGAAAAGTTTTCTTTTTCGCAGTAATTATTTACAGTATAACAGCATATAATAGCAATGGGTTTTTCCATGCAGATGAACATTATCAAATAATTGAATTTGCTGGAATCAAATCCGGCACACATACCATCAGTGATTTAGCTTGGGAATATAAGGAGGCAATTCGACCAGCAATTCAACCAACACTTTGTTATGGATTGTTTAGTGTTTTGAATACAATTGATGTTACGGACCCTTATTCTCAAACCTTTATTCTTCGCTTATTATCAGGCTTTTTAGCGCTCGGGATAATTTATTTTTTCGTTGAAAAGACTAAAAACAAAATCACTGAGAAATTCCGCAAAGCCTATTTTTTTCTTTCCTATTTCTTATGGTTTATCCCATTCTTAAGTGTTCGATTCACTTCTGAAACATGGTCAGGATTAATGCTTTTACTTGCACTTGGCATTTATTTCAAGCAGCAAAAGGAAACATTTTCTCCACTTTTAATAGGTATTGTTTTAGGATTTAGTTTTTTATTTCGATTTCAATCCGCATTCTTTATCCTCCCAATACTTCTATGGTTGTTAGCGATTGAACGGAAATCAATAATGTACATTATAAAAGTTACAGCATCCATCTTACTCATAATTTTGTTTGGAATTGCCATTGATTCTTGGTTTTATGAACGACTTGTTTTTACAGCCTACAATTACTTTTACCAGAATATTGTTTTAGACGTGGCCTCAACATTTGGCACAGACCCATGGAATTTCTATCTGATTCAGCTCAAAAATTTACCGAGTCTTTTTATTGGAATACCACTAATTGCTGCCATTGTTTTTCTATTTTTCAAATCACCAAAAAACATCTTTGTCTGGTGCATTATCAGTTATATCACTTTCCATTCTTTAATCCCTCACAAAGAAGACCGTTTTATTTTCCCAATTGCTTTTCTTTTTCCAATTGTGTTAATTATGGCTTATCAAGAAATCATAAAATTTATAAATCAACGAAAAACAATAATTACCCTCTTTAATTATGTATTCGGTTTGTTATTTATTTCAATAAACGGGTTAGGACTTTTCATCTTGGCGCAAAAACCTGCAGGATTAGGAAGAATGGAAATAACAAAATATATTCATGAAAAATACAACAACAAATCCATTCATTTGATGACCTGTATTTACAGCAATCCTTATAATCCATGGGGATTACCAATGAAATTTTACACAGAAAAAAATATGATTCAAACCAGTCAATTGAATTCAATTGCAGACATGAATGACACGTTATTCGTGAAAAATGCCGATAATATTATTGTTATACGAAAAGTAGACTTAAGTGATATCGATTGTCAAAAAGCATTGGATAAATACCATTTTAAACTTGTTAAAAAAAGCATGCCCGATTGGATGGAAAAGGTGAACAGTTATTACCATGGAATGGAAAATAGCGATGTTTTCTTGATTTATGATCAGGATTAAACGGGGCAATTATTTTATATTGACAACTTCAGGAAACCTATTACTGAACTCTAATCAATTGCATGACAAACAATCAATCCTTAATTATCCAACAAATCGTAATTCAACTTCATTTCATTCGAATTGCCTTTCCATGTTTTAAAAACATTTACGCAAACAATTACAATAAAAATAAGACATAAAGAGGCCATAACATAATATCCAATCCCAGTTGTAACCATAATTCTTGCTCCACCAAAATTCAATGTAAAAGTTGTTGCTACTAATAAAAGCAATAAGGAAAGGATGAGAAAAAAAGAAAAAACAAGTGCGAAAACTTTAGTTGCCTTACCTTTTGAAAACGATATAAATAAAGTTGTTACAAGATAAATTCCAATTGGGATGAATGGAAAAAAATTAAGTTTAAATCCATTTAATATTTCTTTTGAATAATTATTATATGATGATCCACCAATAAAATTGGTTGAATATCCTGCATTTACAACATTTATTCTAAAAGGCAAAAACAGTGATAAAACAACTAAAAGGCCAATTAATATATACCAAAAAGTATAGGTTTTAATAATAGATTTTTGCTGTATCAAACTTCAATCAATCTTCAGTAAGACATTCAATCTTCACGATTTTGCCAACCATACAAATACTGAAGGTTTCAACTTCCTCATAACGAATGTGAACATCTTTTCCTTCCACCAATTCAATTTCGAAATCACTGAGGTTTTGAGGTTCCAATTTTGAACCATTATCTAATTCAAGCACCCATCCACAACCATCCAAACCA
>JBEAUV010000117.1:0-8726 GCA_041161265.1 Bacteroidota bacterium
CCCTAATATATTATTCCCTAAAGTATGCCCTTTGAATAAATGTGCTTCAAAATCATCAAAGATCTTATCACTGGTGCTATCCAAATAGGAATTTATTTCATCGATGATAATATCCTTTTCTTTTTGAATTTCTTTTTGCGGAAAAGTTGAATTCAATGTAATGTCTGCCAATAATTCAGAAGCCCTTCGAATATGTTCTTTCGTAAAAGATGCATAAACACAGATTTCTTCTTTTGTAGTATAAGCATTTAATTCTCCACCAACAGAATCTAAGCGCGACAAAACATGAAAAGCTTTGCGTTTTTTTGTTCCTTTAAAAACACAATGTTCTAAAAAATGTGCTAATCCATCTTCTTTGTCTTTCTCAAATCGAGCACCACCTAAAACAGTTATTCCTAAATGTGCAACTTGAGATGGCGTATGCAAATACACCACACGAATTCCGTTAGAAAGGTTAAAAATAACTGGTTTTATTTCGTACATGTATTAAGGATTCTTTCTGTAGATTTTCCAACTTGAATCACTGAGTTCAAAAACAATTCTATCATGCAAACGAGAAGGTCTTCCTTGCCAAAATTCAATTTCTATCGGTCGAATAAGATAACCTCCCCAATGTGGCGGTCTTGGAACATCTTTTGGGTATTTCAAAGCCAATCCATGAACTCTGTCTTCTAATTCTTTTCTAGAAGATAATTCTTCACTTTGATGAGATGCCCAAGCACCAATTTTACTTCCCCAAGGTCGTGATTGAAAATACGTATCACTCATTTCTTCTGGAACTTTTTCAACGTCACCAATAATTCGAATTTGTCGTTCCAATCCTGGCCAAAAAATCAAGGCTTGAACTTTAGGATTAGCCTCAATGTCTTGCCCTTTAGAACTCGAATAATTTGTGTAAAAAACGATACCATCTTCGATTAATTCTTTTAAATAAACAATCCTAGAATGAGGATAACCGTCCAAACCAATTGTTGAGACTGACATCGCATTAGGCTCAGAGACTTGACGGTCAATTGCGTCACGTAACCATTTCGAAAGCAAAGAAAAAGGTTCATTTCCAACATGATCTTCCAATTTCCCTTGATCGAATTGATGATGATCGTTTCTAAGAAGATCTAGGAATTTATCCATTTCAACTATTTAATCTTCGTCTGAAAAATCATCTTCCAATTCAGAATCAGCTTCCTCTAATTCTTCTTCACCTTCTTCTTCATCCTCGAAGTCATCATCTAAATCTGACCCTGGAGCTGAAAAAACTTTTCCTTTTGGAGTAACATCATCATTAAATGCCGTAACATTCTCAATTGGGCGTCTTTCAATTTCTCTATCTAAATTCTCTGTATATGGAAATATTTCAACAATAGGAGAAACAATTATTGATGGAATTTGAAAATCTACCATTAATGTTGATAAACTTTCTTTGATACGATCAAACGCATCTTTAACAGAATGTGCAGAAACAAGAAAATTTTGAGCTACTTTTTTTGCTTTTTCATCATCAGCAGCTTCACTGTCATAGGTGATTTTTACTTTGTACCAAACATCAGCATCATCGTAAGCAAAAATATCATGAATTTCAGTTCTTGTGATTCCAATAACATTAAATTCTCCTTTAATTATACTTCCAAGTTCTTCATAAATGCGTGCTTCTGCATCTGTAAAGGTCATTGCTGCTAATAAATATGGTTCAGACACTCGTTTAAATTGTCCGTTCTCTAATTGCTTTGTGTATTTAACTTTTACTGTAAACCAGTTATTCATAATTCAATAGTTTGTTGATTCAAAATAGGAAACAAAGATAAGCATGAATAATGAAATTCAGATTGAGAATGCTTTGAATGAACACCTATTTTTCAACATTTTTTCAAAAGAAAATTAAGTCCGATTTATAATTATTGAATTAAAAGGCTTTTTAGTTCTCAAACTTTCGGCCGTCTTTAAAAACGATATACGAACTATTGAAAAGTTTCACCAAAACAAGATTCCCATAAATTTCATATTCAGAATCCATTTGATTTGTTATTTCATGTATTTTACCGTCAATCAAAGCACTTACTCCACCCATAACATTGCGAAAAGCGAATACATTATTCTTCAATAAATAATCTTTCGGGTTAAAATTACACACTTGTATTTTTGTATCATTTTGATACGCATAAACCAAAGAATTTTCGCCCCATATTACAATATCATCTTTTACTTCCCAATAGGTAGCGGAAAAATTTGAAAGTTGTGTTTTCGCACCGTTTTTATACATCATTAAATTACCATTCAAATCTTCATACACCACAAATCCTCTTCCTGCTTTATACTTTTTAATATAAAATTGTTCTACATCGAAAAATTGTCCATTTTCAAAAACTGCAAATGTTCTCGTTGTAGGATCGTTCAAACATAAGATATCTGTTCCTGCTTGAAATTCAATAGCTCCATTCCACACACCTAAATCATAGGTATCACCATTCCAAAAAACTTTATAGAAATTTCCATTATCTTTAAACGCAAGTATATTCTCTCCAATCGCGACTGGCATGTAAACCCCTTCGATTATGGTATATAGAGGATATGTTTGTTTATTCCAATAGACGTTTAATGTGTTGAATCGCGTATCTTCATATACGATGATACTATCTTTGACTTCGTAGTTCTTTGCAAAATAAGTTAAAGTCTGTAATTTCCCGGCATCCCACATATTTAATGTTGGGCCTATATTGTATGCTAATAAATGATCTGAAACCTGATATTGCAAATTCATATTAGAAATATCCTTTCTTTCTTTACCATCATATACTCGAAGGTTACCTTTGGTATCAATATAAGCTACAAGTTCATCTCCAGCCTTATATTCTTTAATTCGCTGAAATTCTAATTGACGAAAATTATCATTTTCAAAAGATTTGAAATAATAATTAAAATCAATAAAAGGAACAACTTTTTGAGAAAGAAAAAAGGTTGAAATAAAAAGAGTAAAGAAAAAAATAATAATTTTCATTATTCAAAGATAAACAATTTTCAAGCCAAACCAATGTACTTATAAATCAACCCCTAGAACGAATTATAATCCGTACATCATTTTAGGGTTATTAATTCAAATAAACTCATTTACTTTGTAACTGATACAAACTGAAATTATCAATGAGAAAAATAATCCTTACTGGAGTATTGGCATTTATAGCCCTTGCTACCCAAGCACAAAAAAAGATCGAATACATTGAATACGATCTTCCTAACGGAATCCATGTTATTATACATGAAGAACATGCTACACCAATTGTCGCTGTTTCAATTCTTTACCATGTTGGCTCTAAAAACGAGATAGCTGAGAGAACAGGTTTCGCTCACTTTTTTGAACATTTACTTTTTGAAGGTTCAGCTAATATTGGTCGTGGAGAATACAGTGAACTTGTTGAGAAAAACGGAGGAACTTTAAATGCAAATACCTCACAAGATAGAACATATTATTATGAAATTTTACCTTCAAATCAATTAGAATTAGGTCTTTGGTTGGAAAGCGAAAGATTATTACACGCTAAAGTTGATAATACAGGAATTGAAACTCAAAGAAGCGTTGTAAAAGAAGAGAAACGTCAACGAGTTGACAATCAACCATACGCATCCTTCATTACTGAAATGTTTAAACGAATGTTCACTGTTCACCCATATAACTGGGTACCGATTGGTAGTATGGAGCATTTAGATGCAGCGCAAGAAGAGGATTATGTTAATTTCTATAAAACATTTTATGTTCCAAGTAATGCGACCCTTTCAATAGCTGGAGATTTAAATGTTGAAGAAACGAAAAAATGGATTGAAAAATATTTCGCGTCAATGCCTAAAGGTCAAGCAATCAATTTATTTAGAGATTTTGAGAATTTATCTGATGATGATTTTTTCAAACGTTACAGTGTAGCAAAATCTAAATTTGATGCTAAAGATTTTATGAATTCTAAAAGTCCTGAAGCGAAAAGATTAATTACTTCTTTTTCTAATAAAGCAGTTGAAATTCCTCGTCCTCAAAAAGACACTGAAAAAATGACTGGAATCATTAAAGATGTGATTTACGATAACATTCAACTTCCTGCAATTTTCATGGGGTATAAATTTCCAGCTCAAACACATCCTGATACTTATGCATTAGAAATGATGAATGAGGTTTTATCAGGCGGAACAAGTTCTAGAATCAATAAAACAATTGTTGAGAAAAAAGAGATGGCAACATTCGCGTTTTCATTCAATTACGGATTAGAAGATGCTGGTGTTGGAATTATGGCAGCTATTGCAGCTCAGGGAATCAATTTGGACGATATTCAAAAAGAATTTGACTTACAAATTGAGATGATGAAAAATGAATTAATTTCTCAAGAAGAATTTGAAAAAGTGCGTAATCAATTTGAGAATAATCTTGTTTCTTCCAATTCATCAATTGCTGGTGTTGCTGAAAATCTAGCTGATAATCACGTTTATTATGGAACGGCTAGCCGTGTAAATAATCAATTAGAGAATTATATGAAAGTAACTCGTGAAGATATTCAACGCGTTGCTAAATTATATTTCACGCAAGAAGCACGTGTTATTTTACATTATTTACCAAAAGAGAAATAAACTTGACTTCAAAATTATTATTTGAACGTTAAAAAATAAAAGATATGAAAAAGTTAATATTAATTACAGGACTTATTTTACCGACACTATTGTTCGGCCAATTGGACCGTTCGATTAGACCTACCCCTGCAAAGGCGCCAACAATCAACATCAAAGATTCTGAGGTCTTTACAACTGCAAATGGAATTACGGTAATTCTTTCAGAAAACCATAAATTACCGCGTGTTTCTTTCGCTCTTTCAATGGGTTCTGATCCAAGAATTGAAGGGACAAAAGCGGGAATGTCTGACATGTCCGGATCACTAATTCTTTCTGGAACAACAAACAGAACGAAAGATCAATTAGATAATGAAAAAGATTACATTGGTGCGTCAATCGATGCATATAAATCTTCTATTTCACTTTCGTGTTTGACAAAACATATGGACAAAGGATTAACGCTAATGTCGGATGTTTTAATGAATGCAAACTTCCCTCAGACAGAGTTTGATCGAATTAAAAAACAAAATGAATCTGGCTTGCAATCTGCGAAGTCTGATCCAGGAACGATGGCTCAAAATGCTGAATCGAAGGTAAATTTCCCAAATCACCCTTATGGTGAAGTAATGACTGAAACTACCTTGGCAAATATTACGAGAGAAGATGTTGTTAATTACTACAAATCAACATTTACTCCAAAAGGAAGCTATTTAGTAATTGTTGGAGATATCACAAAAGCTCAAGCAACAAAGCTTGTTGAACAATATTTCGCAAAATGGACAGGTGGGGAACCATACAAAATGGAAAGTGGAGATGGACAATTCAACAAAGGAAATCGTGTGATTTTTGTAAAGAAACCAGGCGCTGTGCAGTCTGTTGTTCAAGTTTCCTTTCCAATGAAAATTAGAACAGGTGAACCGAATCAACTTCCATTAAATGTATTAAATGGAATACTTGGTGGTGGAGGTTTTGGGACACGTTTGATGCAAAACTTACGTGAGGATAAGGCTTATACCTATGGTTGTTATTCAACTTTAAATGTCACTGAAGATGGATCTTGGATGTCAATTGGTGGAAACTTCAGAAATGACATTACTGATTCTGCAATTACACAAATACTTTTTGAAGTTGATAACATTGCCAACGGTTATGTGAAAGATGATGAATTAAATTTGACTAAGTCTTCAATGGCTGGTGGATTTGCAAGATCATTAGAAAGTCCTCAAACAATAGCGCGATTTGCTTTGAACATTATCAAGAACAACCTTGCAAAAGATTATTATCAAACTTATTTGAAACGATTGGAGGCAATAAACAGAGAAGATGTATTAACAATGGCACAAACTTATTTTACTGCAAAGAATTGCAATATTGTAGTTGTTGGAAACGAGGATATTGTTGAACGTTTAAAACAATTTGATGCTGATGGTAAAATTGAATTCTTAGATGCTTATGGCGAAGTGATGAAGGAAGTTAAGAAAGCTGACATCACAAAGGAAGAATTAATTACTAAATATGTTTTGGCTGTCACTCAAACAACTTCGATGAAAGCTGCTCAAAAGAAAATGAAGAAAATCAAATCTTATGAGGAAAAAACAGATTTATCCATGTCTCAAGTTCCTTTCCCTTTGAAATCAACTAAAGTTTGGATTTCACCAAGTACTGAAGCTCAAAAACTGGAAGGTCAAGGAATGGTTTTTCAAAAATCGTTTTTTGATGGTACAGCTGGCTCATCAACAAATATGCAAACTGGAAAGAAAGATATGACTGCTGAAGAAATTACTTCAAAGAAAAAAGCTTTTGGTCTTTTCCCCGAAATGAATTATGCAGCTTCAGGTATGACTTATGAAATTGTTGGAATAGAATCTTTAGGTGGTTCAGATGTTTATGTTATGAAATTGAATGATGGTACAACCGAATCTTTCGATTATTATGACACTAAGACATTCATGAAATTAAAATCACTTTCTATAAATAAAGAAGGAGAAGAAGTAACAGAATCTTCCTCTTTATTTAGTGATTATAAAGATGTAAATGGATTATTATTCCCTCATACTGTTACAATTTCTATGGGAGAAATGGCATTTTCAGGGATTGTCACTTCAATAGTTGTAAATGGCAAAATAGATATAAGTATTTACAAATAATACCAACTAACTCAAGTTTAAAAGCGTTCATTTTTTATGAACGCTTTTTTTTGTAACTAACATTTGAAACTAACGTAATATTCATTGTGAAAAAGTTGATATTATTTTGTTTTGTTTTGTTTTTTCCGATTATGTTTTTCTCACAGACGAAAATCAAATCGTTTTATTTTGAAAATGATCAAAGTATTCCTACTCCTTATTCACAAAATCAACTTCAATTATTTAAGCAATCATTAAATAAGAATGAGGTTGTAATTTTAGAAATCTACTCTTATACTGATTCTCTTGGTTCGAATTCATATAACAATGTTCTTGCTGAAAAAAGACTCAATTATGTAGCTGAGAAACTTAACTTAATCGACAATTCTTTCATTCAATTGAAACCATATGGGCAGAATTACAAATACGATGTTAAAGATTTTAAAAGTTGGAGAAGAGTTGATATTTATTATGAATTTATGGTTCATCAAGATTCTGCTGTTATAGAAAATTCAATGATTACGGAAAATCAAACTGAAGAGGAACTAACCAACACGATTTCAAGCCCAATAGATAAAGCCATTAAAGATTCGTTGCCTTTTATTTTAAATATTTCATTCAAAGAAGGAACTGCAAAAATTGAAAAACAAAGTTTTGTTGAAATCAAAAAATTAGCAGATTATTTGATCATACATCCAAAAGCTAAGAATCTACTTATTCGTGGGCATGTATGTTGCGGTAACAATATGCGAATTTCAAAAAATCGAGCAAAAGCAGTTTACAAAGAATTACAAAAAATGGGAGTTGAAAAAGCACGATTGAGTTTTAAAGGCATGTCTAATAAAGACCCTTTGGTATTTCCTGAAAAGACAAATGCTGATAGACAAAAAAACAGACGCGTAGATGTAATTTTCAGTACACTAGACTTATAATCAATGAAATTAATAGTAGGATTCTTTTTTGTGGCTTTATTCACCAAATCTTTCAGCCAGGAACATCGAAACACATTGGTAATATACTACGGATTTAATGAATTTGAATTATCAAATACTGCAAAAAAAGAACTGAAAGAGATTTTAGAAAAGGCAAAAAAAGGAGAGTTTTATATTGAAAAAGTTACGGCATATACAGACTTAAATGGCGATTTTCAGTACAACAAACTATTAGCTGAAAAAAGAATTCAATCAGTTGAAAAAAGTATTAAACCCTATGGTTTTGTAATAATCGAAAAAAATGCAGCAGGAGAAAATTATCCAAAAAACTCACAAAACACAGATGACTTTAAATATTGGAGGAGAGTTGAAATTCAATATTTGATTGTGCCTCCTACTATAGAAATTCGTGATGAACCACAAAGTAAACCAGAAACGGATTTCAATTTAGAGAAAATAGCATCTTCAAATAAAAGTTCAATTGTATTAAATATTGAATTCGTGCCTGGAGAAGATATCTTGATAGGGAACTCATTTGAAGAAATAAACAAATTATATATTTTTCTAAATGAAAACCCTAAAGTATATGCTTTCCTTCGCGGCCATGTATGCTGTGCAGACGATTTAGCACTTTCATCTGCAAGGGCTCATGCAGTATTTCTTAAGTTAGTGCAAAAAGGAATTGAATCATCCCGTTTGAGATACGATGGATTTAGTAATTCAATTCCAGTTGTCACTCCAGAATTAACTGATGAAGACCGACAAAAAAACCGAAGAGTCGACGTGATTTTTACAATTGTATAAAATATTAGCCAATTTCAATGTGAACAATTGGAATTTATTATATTTATTTTTACACAGATAGATCAATAGAAAAATCAACCTTATAAAAGAATAACTTGAAACAATTAGTAATTTTTCTATCATTTATTAGTTGGTCTAATGCCTTTTCTCAAAGTGATTCAATTCCAAAATTCACTTTTAACATCCCAGCATATGAAGTAAATTGCATGCAGTATTTCAACTCTAATGCTGTTGGAATAGATCCTGTAAATGCATTTCTACTTGCTAAAATGAATGAATTAAT
>JBEAUV010000118.1:0-8725 GCA_041161265.1 Bacteroidota bacterium
AGTGCAATTAACAGTGAAGAAAGAACCGAAAACAAATCTGCAATAGTATTCAACACCGAGTCTATTTCGATAAATCAGGAGCCAAAAGAAACAGTAATAATTCCTCACCCGGCACTTCAACCAAAAACAAAAGTTTGGAAGTATATTGCAGCTGCTTGCCTTTTGCCTGTTGCGTTTTATTCTTTTTGGCTACCAGTTCAAACGAATGTTTTAGAATCAGGAATGATCTCAATAAAAGATTTCAATCCGTTCTATCAAAGTGAAGAAGGGGGCTATTCGAAACAAGAATTGAAAAGCATTAACAACAATCAAAATAAAACATTGGAGGAATCAATAGCGGAATTACCAGAGGATGTTGCTGTTTACTCGTATCAATACAATGAGGATTTATACATTCCGATTCGTGTTACAAGAAATGATATAAACACAAGTACAATTCCGGAAATTCCAACAGAAAATCCAGATAATTCTCAGAATTTTGAGTTTATCGTTGGCTGTTTTGGAAGTCAAGATAACGCAAATAATCTTGTGTCTTTATTAAAAGAAAAAGGTTTCAATGCTTATATTACTGATGTTTCAAACGGATTAAGTAGAATAAGCGCCGGAAAAGCATCATCAGAGCAAGGTTTGCAAATAATCATTCAAGATGCAAAAGCACAAGGATTTGATGGTTGGGTGTTGACAAAATAGATCTTTGCAGTCATCTTTACATTAAGCTTGAATGTTTTCAATTATAACAGTTATATTTACTTCTCAAAATAATTTACACATGAAAAAATATTTCTTTTCTGTCCTTTTTTTAGGATTTACTTCAATATCTTCAGCTCAATTTGGTTATACAGAACCTGGAACAAATGCTGAAGGAAGTGAATACGTTTTCACGAAAATTGCACATTTAGATGCAACACCTGTTCAAAGTCAAGGAAATACAGGAACATGTTGGAGTTTTTCTGCTTTATCGTATTTTGAGTCAGAGTTAATTAGAAAAGGAAATAAAACGCCAGACCTTTTAGCTGAGATGTTTGTAGTTCGTAAAGCATATGAGAGTAAAGCAGAGAAGTATATCCGAATGGATGGAAAAATCAATTTCTCTGAAGGAGGAGCATTTCATGATATTCCTTTCGTAATTAGAAATTATGGTATTGTACCAGAAGAAATATATACTGGATTGAATTATGGTTCTGAAACGCATGATCATAGTGAAATGTTTGAAGTATTGAATGGTGCAGTACAAGGTATTTTGTCACATGCGAAGAGCTCAAGTACAGGTGTTTCAACTGCATGGATGAGTGCAATCAATGGTATTTTGGATGCTTATTTTGGAAATGATGTAAAAGAGTTTGAGTTCAAAGGAAAAAAATACACGCCAATGTCTTACGCGAAAGCAATTGGTTTGAATATGGACGAATATGTTTCTTTAACATCGTTTACAAATCACCCAATGAACCAAAAATGTATGTTAGCTATTGCTGACAACTGGGCTTGGGGAGAAAGTTATAATATTGGACTAACAGATTTATTTGATGCTTGTGAGCATGCGTTAAAAAATGGTTACACTTTAGCATGGGGCGCTGATGTGTCTGAAAAAGGATTCAGCTTTAGAAATGGATTAGCTATTGTTCCAGAAGATCCGTCTACAATTGAAACAAAAGGGAGAGATAACAAAAACTTTTCTGATGGTGGTGCAGATAAAACTGCAAATGCTTTTGTTACTCCAGGGAAAGAATTAGAAATTACTCAGGAGTTACGTCAAAAAGGATATGATGGTAAAACTACAACTGACGATCACGGAATGCACATTGTAGGAATTTACAAAGATCAAAATAATACGCGCTATTTATTAGTTAAAAACTCATGGGGAACAAGTAACTATCCAAAAGGATTCTTGTATGTTTCGGAAAATTACTTTAAGTACAAAACAATTAATGTGTATGTACATAAGGATGGAATTTCTTCCGCTCTTAAGAAAAAATTGAGTTTATAAGTTATTGAATAATAAGCGTTAATGCTTTTTTGAGTATATTTATAGGAGTAAAATCTAATAAATGGAACGATTAACGCCCGCTGAAGAATTAATAATGTTGAAGTTGTGGAAACTTCAAAAGGGAGCAGTTAAAGAAATTCAAGAATTATTTGAAAATCCGAAGCCAGCCTATAATACAACATCTACAATTGTTCGCATTTTAGAACGTAAAGGATTTATAAAACACCAATCTTTAGGCAGAGGATATATATATTCCCCTAAAATTTCTAGAGAAAAGTATAGACAATATTTGCTGAATCACCTTTTGGTTAATTATTATGATAATGTCAAGAAGGATTTTAAGGATGCTATTTAACTGAAAGTCCCCGTAAAATGACTTGTTTATTTCCTCTCAAGTAAGGAATACAAGGCGAATGAAGCCAACCAATGTTCTCCCATATAATCACCATCCACAATTGACGGAAGTGAATAATCTAGATGCTTGTCTGCAACATTTTGTAAATGGGAGTATTCTTTAAAGTTACTAGCTAAACCATATAAACACCAAGCCCTACTGAAGTTTAAACCATCCAAGTGAACAAGTTTACCATCTGTGCGGTCACTCACTTTTCCAACAGCTAATTTGAATTTTAAATCCTTTAAAGTTGGCAGAAATTTATCAAGCCAATTAAGAAATTCAACTTTCGATAAAACGCGTCTCATTAAATCTACTTCTTCAAAAGCAGGTGAAAGAAAGTCTGTTCCACTTGGTTCAAATTGTAACGGATAATTTTTGTCTTGTAGAAAATAATATTTCGCCCTTTCAGTAATTAATTTAGTGAGTTTATAATTCTTAGTTTGTTTGGCATAATCAAAAGCAAACGACAACCCAAAAGCAGTATTCACATGTTCTCCTGTTCGAATCGGATACAATAATTTTGGTAAATGAGCCGTATATTTTTCAACAATAAAATCTGTTAATGGCTGAAGGTTCTTTGCCCATTTTTTTGCCTCTCCATCGTTCCAAGTATTCAGTTCTTCTTGTAATTTTAAAAGCCATGCCCACCCATATGTTCGCTCAAAAGATTGGTTGTTTTTGGTTTTAAAAAAAGCGAGTTCGATTTCTATGTTTTCTTTTGTTAATTGAGTATTCAATGTTTCACGAATTAATGAACCATTTTCTAAAGAAGGAAACTTTTTTAGAAGTCTCACCAATAACCAATGTCCATGAACAGACGAATGCCAATCGA
The DNA here is from genome assembly GCA_041161265.1 of Bacteroidota bacterium. Classification (GTDB taxonomy): domain Bacteria; phylum Bacteroidota; class Bacteroidia; order Flavobacteriales_D; family Crocinitomicaceae; genus M0103. The sequence continues at coordinate 3,214 of JBEAUV010000118.1, forward strand.
AACAACCGTAAAAAGCGGGATGTAATGTTTTAGGTGGTTTTAGTTCAGAAGCATCATTTAATACTTGGCCTAATTTATTTGGGTATTCGTTTTGAATACATTTCAAAGGTAATTTTGAAAGTCGCAATGCTTGATTTTCGTTTAATTCCAAACGTGTATTTTTTTGACTTGCAGACTTTAATTCTTTTGGATTTTGGTTTGAATTGCAAGCGAAAAAAGCAAAAATCAGAATAAAAAAAGCTAAATATTTCATTTTTAATCAATTTCATGAATAAGTGACAAAGCGTATTCTCGTGCTAGTTTATCACTTTCTACATAATCTTCATATGCAGGTTTCTGAATCGAATTCACGTTTAACAAAGTCTTTTCATTGATTTCAGCAATCGCTAAAAATTTAATTTTGTCGTTTAAAAAAGCTTCAACCGTTATTTCATTCGCAGCATTTAAAATACAAGCTGCCGTTCCTTCCATTTCCATTGCTTTAAAGGCTAAATCTAGATTTTTGAAAACGGTGCGATTTGGTTTTTCAAATGTCAGATTAGGATAATCTAAAAAATTAAAACGTGGGAAATCAGTTTTGAAACGATCTGGATAAGTCAAAGCAAATTGAATGGGCAACTTCATATCGGGCAAGCCCATTTGAGCCTTCATACTACCATCTTCGAATTGAACTAAAGAATGCACAATTGACTGAGGATGTACAATAACATCTATTTGTTCTGGTCTTAAATTGAACAACCATTTTGCTTCTATTACTTCAAATCCTTTGTTCATTAATGATGCTGAATCAATAGTTATTTTTGCCCCCATTGTCCAGTTTGGATGTTTTAACGCTTGCTCTTTTGTAACTGTTTTCAATTGCTCTTCTGTCCATCCTAAAAACGGCCCTCCCGATGCTGTTAAATAGATTTTTTCAATTTTATTGTGAAATTCTCCGACAATACATTGAAAAATTGCCGAATGCTCTGAGTCAACAGGATAAATATTTACAGCATTTTCTTTGGCTAATTTTGTCACAAGTTCACCAGCAACGACCAAGGTTTCTTTATTCGCTAAAGCAATAGTTTTTTTCGCTTCAATTGCTCGCAGTGTTGGTTTTAGTCCAGCATATCCAACTAATGCCGTTAGTACAGTATCCACTTCATTTGATTCAACAACTTGACAAAGAGCCTCGGATCCTGCATAAACATGAATATCTTCATCTTTTAAGGCATTTTTTACTTTTTCATAAAGAGATTCATCTGTAATTACGACAGTATTCGGTTTGAATTTCAACGCTTGCTCAATCAAAAGATCAGCGTTTTTACCAGCTGTAATCACTTGTAAATCAAAAAAAGCAGGATATGCCTCAATAACTTCCAATGCTTGCGTTCCAATTGAACCTGTTGATCCGAGAATTGCAATACCTTTCTTTTTATCCATAATGCAAAAATAACGTTTTGAAGCAAAGATTGTTTGGAAAAGAAGGCAAAGAATCTGAGGTAATTATGAAATCTCCTTGTAGATTTGTAATTCTTAAAAGTCAAACAATTTCTTTGAATATGAAATACCGCATTTTAACTGATGAAGAATTATCTCATCTTGAAGATGATTTCAAGCAATTTTTAATTGTTTCTGGAGTGCATGCTGAAGAGTGGGAGGAAATGAATAAAACGGATATTTCAAAAGCAATTCAGTTGGTTGAAATTTTTAGCGATACCGTTTTACAAAAAGTATATGAGAAAATCACTTTTATAGAATTTAGAAGTGAAGATTCTTGTATTGCCTTTAATTGTGAAAAAGATAAAATAAAATTGATTGTTATTCAAGGAAAAAAAGGTGTCAAAGTAAATTTGTCCACACCAGAATTGATACATGAAGAATTCTTGAATAATCTAAAAAATCTTCAATTTCATAGATCAGAAAAAGAAATTAAAGTTTCACGAGAAATGGAACTTCATCAGTTATTAGAACAAGGTTGTGTTGTTTCAAGTAAAGAATTTTGGGAATTTCTTTTAAAGATAATTGTTGCTAATTAATTGAATTATATTAACTTGCAATAAAACCACTATGAAAAAACTATCTTTAATCGGGTTTGCTGTGTCCGTTATTTTTCTAATTTTTGGATTGTACTTAATTTTTATTGTTGCTCCAGAGTCTGATATTGCTAGACTCGAAATGGATATGATGCAAAACGCCCATATGGGAGATTATTCAGTTTCTATGTTTGACACTCCAGGTTATGCAGAGGCATTGGCTACAAGCGAAAAGAAAGTAGATTATGGAATGGTGTTGTTATTAGGTTCTTTTTTGCCTTTTCTTTTGTGTATAATTCCAGTTTTTAAAAAGAATAAATTAGCCATTTTAGGCCTTATTTTTTCTTTAGGAGCATTTTTTATTGGAGCGATTTACGGAAGTCACATGTTTTCATAACCTAGCCTTAAACATTCTTCGTGCTTTTGTGTTAATTTAGCAATTCAAAAATTGAAAAGCTATGAAAAAAATATTGTCTATAATCTTCCTTTTAAATGCAGGGACATCATTAATTGCTCAAATCCAATCACCAAAATCAAGCCCTATATCAACTCTAGAACAGCGAGTTGGGTTAACAGATGTGAAAATAGAATATTCTAGACCATCGAAAAATGACCGTGAAATTTTTGGGAAAGTTGTTCCATTCAATGAAATTTGGAGAACTGGTGCTAATGAAAACACAAAAATTACATTATCAGACGCAATAGTTTTCGGTAAAGACACATTACAAGCGGGGACTTATGCAATTTTTACTAAACCATTAGCAACCACTTGGGAAATAATTTTTTATTCGGATATTGCAAATTGGGGTACGCCTGACGAATGGGACGATAAAAAAGTTGTGTTAAAAGCTAATGCAAATGTCATTGCTATGAATGATGTAACAGAAACGTTTACTATTGGGATTGATAATACAACGGCAAATTCAGCTAATTTAAATTTCACTTGGGATAAAACAAGAGCATCTGTTTCTTTTTCCGTTCCAACGGCTGAAAAAATGGCAAAATCAATTGAAATAACTATGGCGGGACCAACTGCTGGTGATTATCATGCTTCCGCCGAGTTTTATTACAAAGAAAAGATGGACTTGAAACAGGCCTTGGAATGGTCAACAAAAGCATGTGATTTAAGAGGTGATGAAGCTTTTTGGATGTTGCGTTTGAAGTCATTGATTCAAGCGGATCTTGGTGATTATAAAGGAGCAATTGAAACAGCAAAACGATCTCTAGCTTCAGCTGAAACAGCAAAATATCAGTCTTATATTGACATGAACAAAGCGTCAATAGAAGAATGGGGTAAGAAGAAGAAATAGTTTCAACAAGCTCATAATTATCTTTCAAAAAAAGATAATTATGAGCTAAAGCACAAAAATGACCGATTTACAAGCAGCATTAGAAACTCGTTTTGGGGAACATCGTGTTTCGTCTATCCCAGTGAAAGAAGGAGAAATGCCGTTATTGGTTCTGGATTTAGAATTGAAGAGTCCTATAACAATTATAATGACCAATGGATTGAGCTATTACGAAATGCCAGTTCATGAAAAAATGAAAGGTCGAGAATTCAATGAATTGTATTTCTGCCTGCCTAGTTATTGGAAATGGGAAGAATTAGACAATGAAAAGATGAATTGGATTTTTCCTTGGATTCAAAAGCTTTCAAGATATGTCATAGAAAAAAACGCTTGGTTTGGTCACGGTCACACAATGCCTTGTGGAACGGATGAAAAAAGACTTTCATCTACAATGAATCAGAATTATTTCTTTTTGTCTGACCCGGTATTATTGGAAGCTGAATTAGTACCGATCCAACTTGGAGAAAAAACCGTTCATTTCTTATCAATAATTCCAATTTTCCCAGATGAAATGGATTATAAACAAGGAAAAGGAACGTTTAAGTTTGAAAAGAAATTAAGAACCCATGGAATCACTGAGAAATTGGATGATTTTAGAGGAACGATTTTAAGAAGTAAATGGAGGTTTTTGAAGAAATGATCAATGGTAAGTTTATTTAATAGCGTCGAATTGTAATTCGAAGCTACCCAACAACTTCTTAAGATTAAATCAATCCTTTCTCCATCAACAATTTCGCAATCTGAACCGCATTAGTTGCTGCCCCCTTTCGTAAATTGTCAGCCACTATCCATAAATTCAAGGTGTTTGCTTGAGATTCATCTCTGCGGATTCTTCCTACAAAAACATCATCTTTTCCTTCAGCGTATTTCGGCATTGGATAAGAATTGGTCGTTGGATCATCTTTTAACGTGATGCCTGGTTGGTCGTGCAGTAAGCGTCTTACGTCAGCCAAATCAAACTCATTTTCAAACTCAATATTAACTGCCTCAGAATGTCCACCAACAACTGGAACACGAACAGCTGTTGCTGTGACATTAATTGCTGGATCTAAAATCTTTTTAGTTTCGTTCGTTAATTTCATCTCTTCCTTCGTGTAACCGTTGTCAAGAAAAGAATCACATTGTGGAATACAGTTTTTGTCTATAGGATAATTGTAAGCCATTTCTCCTGTAATACCATTGCGTTCGTTTTCCATTTGTTGAACAGCTTTTACACCCGTTCCAGTAATAGATTGATAGGTAGAAACAACAACTCGTTTTATTTTATAAGCTTTATGAAGAGGAGCTAATGTTAATACCAATTGTATTGTACTACAGTTAGGATTGGCAATTATTTTGTCATCAGCAGTTAATATATCTCCGTTGATTTCAGAAATAACTAGTTTTTTTGTAGGATCCATTCTCCAAGCCGAAGAATTATCAATTACAGTAGTTCCAACCGCAGCAAATTTTGGAGCCCATTCTAAAGAGGTTTCTCCACCAGCTGAAAAAATTGCAATATCTGGTTTCATTTCAACAGCTGTTGAAAGTCCAACAACGGTATATTTTATACCCCCAAAATCTATTTCTTGTCCAACTGATTTTTCTGAGGCTACTGGAATCAATTCTGTAATAGGAAAATTGTGCTCACGAAGAACTTTCAACATTACATTTCCCACCATTCCTGTGGCACCAACAACTGCTACTCTCATCTTAATTTTATTTTTTAACGTGTGCCAAAATTAGTATATTTAGCAGCAAAGAAAAGAATCAAATGAAATACTTTTTAGCCTTTTTTATTTTCTTAACACATCAAGCAATTTTTGGTCAATTTACCGATGATTTTTCGGACGGAGATTTGACAAATAATCCAACATGGGTTGGTGACGATTCTGTATTTGTCATTTTTGATAACACAGGAAACATGCAGCTTCATTCCAATAAAACGATAATAAGTTCCAGTTTTTATTTGTCCACACCGAGTTTACAAGCAACAAACGGACAATGGGAGTTTTATACGCGTCTTGCGTTCAATACTTCGAGTGCTAACTTTGTGGATGTTTATTTAACTTCCGATCAATCAAATTTATTAAGTCCAACACTCAATGGATATTTTGTAAGAATAGGTGGCACAACAGATGAAATTTCTTTGTACAAAAAAGTAGCAGG